>CAZTAJ010000007.1:0-66237 GCA_964611575.1 uncultured Verrucomicrobiota bacterium | reverse complement strand
TACCGCATGGTCGGGCAGGAACGTTGGGGTCATCCTCATCAAGTGATCCGGGTGCGTTTCTTCGTGGGGAGTTCGTGGCACGCGTCCAAAATGGGCATTCCCGTGGCTTCGATGTTTGCCTGCTCGTCGGTGTGCCATTGAACGCCATGGCCTGCTTATTCAGCCCGATGCCTGCTACGGCTCTAACACTTTCGCCATGAGGCCGTATTCCCGCTCGCAGACCTGATCCCAGCCGACGACAGCGTGGGGCAGGGGCAGCCGGCGCGAGGGCTCCTGGCCGGTCAGGATGCGCACCACTTTGTCGGCAAAAGCGGCCTTGTCGCCGACGGGAACCCAATGCAACGAGTTCCCCCAGACGGGGCGGATATCGGGGAGATCGTAGCAGACCACTTCAAGTCCTGACGCAAGCGCCTCGCCAATCACGATGGCCCAGTTCTCCTCGTAACTGGGGAGCACGAATACACGGGCGGAATGCAGGAGCGCATACTTGCGCTCCTGATCGTAAATCACGCCTGGGTATTCGATGGCATCCTTCATCCCGGCCTGGTCGATCAATTGTCTCAAGGTCGTGACCTCCTCGTCGGACCCTTCTCCGCAGATCATCAACCGGGCTGCTGGGAGGGATTGTCGCACCAGGCGCCATATCTCCGGGAGGTCATACGTGCCTTTGGCGAGCGCGATGCGTTTGATGTTGATGGCATCGATCTGTTTGGGAGAGGTTTGTCCCCCGCTCGCCATGGCCAGGTCGGTTCCACAGCCAACTTCGCTCGTTCGATCGTTGTGGATCCACCACTGCTTTCTGACCTTGGCAAGCGTAGGTTCGGATACGCACAGGAGGAGATCGGCGTACCCGGACAGAAGACTCCCCATCTTGTTGCCTGCAAAGAACAATAGCGCCGACAACGCGCGCGTCTTTCGGCCGGTCAGCGGGGTCACCCAATGGCAGACGACCACCCACTTGACGCGCGAAAACAGTTTCAGGAGGAAGCCGGGCAGCACGTCATGGATCAAGTCGGAGACCGAATACACGCAGTCGAACTGCTTCCGCAGACGTGGCACCACGCCAATCGCATAGAGAATGCGCTTGATCCCGTTGAGTGGTGTCGCGCCACCCATATTCCCGACAGAAATGAATTTGGCCCGGCAGTCGCATTTGGTCAGGAAATGCCCGCAGGCGGCGGTCGACAGCACCGTGACGGTGTGGCCGTGGTCGGTCAACCACTGGGCAAACTTCAGCCAGCGCATATCGCCGCCACTGACGGATGGCCGATCCGACTCAATGTACCCCATCACAACAAATAGAATTCGCACGTTTCACCCCAACTGTACCACCTGGGCCGCTCAAGCGTCGCACGTCAACAAATCATAGCTGTGGCTGGTGACGAATGGAACGCAAAAACGTGCAGAGAGGCACGCCCCAAATCGCTTGTCTGCCCACGGGCATTCCGATAGCCTACGCCACTGCAATTTCATGTGTCATCGATTGCCGGGAGTAAAGCATGATCAGTCGGGCGGAGTTTGATTCCCTCATAGACGAGTTTCGCGCCCATGTGGACACATCCATTCGTGCGGCATCGGCGGACTGTCCCTTCCTGAATGACCAGTTGGAGATGCTGGCGTCACGTCGATATCTGGACCGGCTCTATGACGATTTCGTTGTGTTTGCTCGCCATCTCGGCGCGAAGTCGCGTGTTCTGGACTTCGGCGCCGGCAGCGGCATTGCCGGATGGCTGTTTTCCGGCATGGGACATGATGCCGACGGCATCGATATCGATTGTTTCGCCGACCAAACGACCAGCATGGCCGCGGAACAGCGCTTGCTATGGACGCTTCTAACGGCAGCGCATCCGACGCTGCATTTCCAGCACTACTGGAACAACATCATCCCTGCCGAGCCCGCTGCCTTCGACGCGGTCGTGGCGTACGGCGTGATCGAGCACATTCCCGAGGACCAACTGCAGGAGGTGATGACTCAGATCCGCCGTGTGACCAAGCCTGGGGGGCACTTGCTGGTTTCTTATCTGCCACGCCGATGGGCGTGGCTGGAAATTGCCAACAAGCTCTACGGACGCAACTACCATCAACGCCGGTGGGGCGATCAGGAGATTCAGTCGTTTCTTGCCCGGTTCGGCTTCGAGACGGTGGCCTTCAGGAGGGTCATCTATGCCCCCCAGTTTCCATCGTGGTTGGCGAACAAGTACCAGAGATTGTTCGACGCACTCGACCGTCTGGCCGACATCTGGCCCTTCCGCCTGTTCGCCAGAGACATCCTGCTCGTAGCCAGTAGAAGGCTGAAGACTGAAGGCTGAAGGCTGTCAGTGGGAGGTGTCCCGTCCGCGGCGCGCACCCGACTTCGCCAAGGCTACGTCGGGCAAGACATGCGCGCCCTCCCATTGGGTTGTGGGCGGTAGCCCGCCTTGGGGACATCTGGTTGTTTGCGCTTCAGCCTTCAGCCTACAGTCTCGGCGGACCTGTGGGGCCGCCAGTGCGATCGTTTCATTACCAGGGCGACTATCACGCCCAACAACAATAGCGCACGGCTGCCAGCAGCAACCATCAAGGCATGGAGCGATGGCCGGTAGGCAAACTCCACGTCGTGGGCGCCGGTCGGAACGACGACCCCTTGGAAGACAGAGTTGACGCGCAGCACTTCGGTCGCCCGGCCATCGATGGTCGCTTTCCAGTCGTCATTGAACTTGGTGGCGCGAACCAACAGGCTCGGGGTGGAACACGACACAGTCACGCGAGCTTCCGTTGGCATCTCGCTTTCAATGCGGACTACGCCATTGGATGAACCAGATCCCAGTTCCGGCGCCTCTTTGGCATGCACCAGGGCTTCGTATGTGGCATCAAATCCCGGAGCCGACAGTCGAGCCAGCGCCGTTCGCTCGCCGTCCACTGTCGGGGGAACGAGGTCTGCCTTGCCTACCAGACGATATTTTGGCAGTGCTCCCGTGAACTCGACGATACGCAAGGGCCGCTGGTCGGGTCGGGTGGATTCGACCGGCACATATTGGCCGTCAAGGATCCCGACTCCCAAGGCCAGCCGCTCCACAAAACGTTGCGCCGGACGGTCCATCTGGTTCAACTGATCGACCGCGCCCGGGAGGGTGACGAAATGCCGGATGCCCGCCAGTTCCCACATCCGAACCGGGTTCTTGTCGAAAGCTGTGAAGAATGCCGCATAGTCGGAAGGCATGCGGGAGATGCTGACGGGGTCGAAGAGGTCGTAGCCTTTGGCGACCAGGAGGGTCATGCGCAGATTGTTGAGCAGGGGATGCTGCGGGGGCAGGAGTTTGAGCCGGCCTTCGTGCCGGTGCTCGTCCAGGAACGTGTAGAGCGGGTTCGGAGCGAGGATGGCCTTGTAGGCGTGGCGCTGCACGTAGAAGGAGTTGGTGTGGAGCATGTCGGCGCCCGTGAGCAAAGCCAACCCACATGCCAGCACCCCAGCGCTCAGGAAAGGCCTGGCCGGGCGCAAGAGCGCCAGCCCGCACAGCGCGCCGGCCGTCACGGCGATGGCCAGAACCTTGGCCGATGTCCTGACCGCGTGCAACCAGGCCTGCTGTCCGATATCGCCGAAACCTTGTGCCGCCAGGTCCGCCACAAAGCCCGCCTGTCGTCCCAGGTCCTTGAAGAGCAGGATCAACGCGATGGCGGCGATGGCGGCAGCGGCCAGGCCGCAGGACTTGAGCAGGCCCGTACGCAACAGCCGTCCGGCCTCGTCACGGCGCAAGACGTTATGCAGCACCAGCGCCAGCCCCATGCCGGCAAACAGCGTCAATGGCTCTATCCACTTGTCGGGATTGCGGATGGTGCTGAAGAACGGCAGCGCATAGACGAGGCGGTAGGCCGGGAAATAGCGGCCCCAACTGAACATGAGTGTGACGCCGATCATGCCGAGCACAAACCACGCGAGGCGCCGGGAATTGGCGTCCCACAAGCGGCGCTGTGTCGGGGTGAACAGGCTGATGGCCAGGGCGAGCAGCAGAATGGATGGCACGACTCCGAGGTGCCAACCGGTCAGTTTGAAATTGCGGAACCCCTTGTGACCCGAGTCCCAATCCGCACCACGGCCCAGTCCGCCCCAGTAGGGAGCCGATTCGGAATGCATCGAACTCCCGAAATACGTGGAGGCGACAAAATCCCAGGTTTCAGCCTTGGGCACGCTCCATTGGGTGGCCCAGTCGTAGCGAGCTTGGGGGTCCTCGGCCGAACCCTGTGTGACGCCCTTGATTTGCGTCTGGAACATGATGCCCATCGTCTGCCATGCCAGCAGCAGACTGCAAGCGGCATAGAGGAGCAGTACCCCGGCAAGACGCATGAGGCGGGGGGGGGAGAATCGAGGACCAGATATTGCGGTGGCAATTTGCGCGTCATCGGGAATTGTGGCCTGTTTTCCGGGTAGGGCGACGGCGTCCTCGCCGCGCCTCTTCGATTTGCGCTCTGTCTCGGCGGAGCGGGAGGCCCTCGCACCACCTTCTTGGATGGCCGGCGGAATCCATGCCACAGGACCGTCCAGGAAGAGGTGTGACCAGGCGACATACACCGCACAGCAGATGGCCAGCAAGGCTCCCACATCCGGCACCTCGGCCACGGCCAGACCCAGAAAACCGCCTGCCAGGGCATAGTTCAGCCACTTGCCGGTCAAGCGGCCGCGTTCAGCAAAGCCCAGCGATAGCGCGCCGAAGGCGATGGCGACCGGCCGCACGTACAGTCCCACCACGGCAAAGGAGAACGAGAAGCCCGACAGCATGATGACGGCGGCGGTGAAGAAAGCCGCGAAGCGCGAGAATGCCAGTTGCCGGATGAACCAGTAGACGGCGAGCCCGCACAGGAACAGCACCACGGCCACACCTTCGCGGCGCGTGTGGTGGGGTCCCAAGAGAGACTCGCTGATGCCCTGTATGTTCAGGGATGCCTGGCCGATGCCTTGTCCGAAAAAGGTTTGATTGTCCCATATTCGTAACAAGGCGTCGGGAAAGTGAACCATCGGCGACAGCACCGATTCGATATTGCCGTCATTGAAAGCCAGGACTTCATCTGGGTGACTCAGGACCGGCCAGAGAGCGGCGATGGGGATGAGCAGCAAGATCAGGATGCCAAACCAGAACCGGACGGCAGGAGGGATGGGCTTCATGGGGAATTGGCTTTCAGGGTTCGGGGTTCAAGGGGAATGGTTAATGGTTGAGGGGGAATGGTTGATGGTTAATGGTCTGACATCAGGGGTCGGTTGGGGTGGAGTTGCCTCAGAAAGTCGGCGCAGGGCACACACAACACACCGTCCAACATAAGCCGGTCCTTGCCACGGTAGAGCAAAATAGGCCTGCATTCCGGGTATTCTTCGAGGAAAGAGCGCAGCGGTTTTGTGTCGGCCGGGTAGAGTCGGTCTGCGTTCTTCACTTCCAGCGCCCAAAATCCCGAGGCGCCATACACCACGAAATCGATCTCAACGCCATGGCGAGTGCGCCAGAAGAACAACTGGTTGCCTCCGCCGCTGTAGGCAATCCAGGCGCGGAGGTGCTGTGCCAGTAGTCCCACGAGCGCGTGCCCGTCAATCTCCTCCGAACGGTCCAGAGGGCCGGTCGCCCGCAAGGACCGATATATCCCGGCGTCGAAAAAGTAGAACTTGGGATGGGTGACCAGGGCCCGCTGAGCCCGTTTCGTGAACACAGGCAGGCGGTATCCCAGCAGCAAGTCCTCCATGATGCCGACGTACCCTTCGGCAACTTTGCGCTCAACCTGACACTCCCGAGCCACATTGGCGATGTTGAGCATCGAGGCGTGGGCGAAGGCCATCGATTCCAGAAAGCGCGCGAACGCACCGACATTGCGAACCAACCCCTCCGCCATCACTTCCTCACGAATGTAGAGACCCACATAGGAATTCAGCACATCCTGCGGCGTGTCCGACGCCTCAACAATCGGGACGAGCCCGGTTTTCAGGGCGCGTGTCAGATCGAATCGGTCGCCCAGTTCGGCGGCCATGAACGGGTGCATATTACGAACCACGGCGCGGCCCGCGAGCAGGTCCACGCCCGTGCGTTTCAGTTTCCGTGCACTCGACCCTGTTAATACAAATACACGGGACTGATCGGACTCGATAAGGGCATGCACAACGCTTAAGAGGTCGGGGAGTCGTTGAACCTCGTCGATGATCAACACCTTTCGGTCGGGGTTTGCCAAGACGAGATCACGCAGGCGCTCAGGTTTGGCACTGAAAGCGCGAAGATCGTCAGGCTCAAGCAGATCGACTCGGAGGGCATCCGGGAACTGCTGTTTGAGCCAGGTAGTCTTGCCCGTCCCGCGCGGGCCAAAGAGAAAGAAGCTCCGCTCCGGGCTTGCCAGAAATCGACCAACTGATTCCATTTTGCGCCTCAATATGGAAGTTACCATTCCATAATAACCGATACATGTGTGAGGTCAACCGGCTTTGTGGCGGACGGGAAGATTGGCACGTGGAAGCAGGGCGATGACGGTCGGTGCTTGCTTCAGGGTGCTCAGGTCAACACAAGTGAGCCAGAGATCGATTCTTGGAGGTCCGGGAGCAGGGTTTCCAGCGTTCCTGCGATTCGTGTCGGTGGCCCCTGCTTCCATGCAAGAAAACGTTCGATGTGCTCGATCTTGAGTTGAGTCACGAGGGCCGTCCGTACGCCTGCCGACTGGCCGCACTCAATGTCGTTCAGCCCGTCCCCGATCATCCAACTGCGGGGCAGGTCGATAGCCCATTTGCGGGCGGCCTCCAGAAGCATGCCTGGCATCGGTTTCCTGCATTTACATGCCACGGCAAATTCCGGCCTCGCGATCGTGTCGCCCGCCGGGTGGTGGGGACAATAGAACAGATCGTCCCACCGGCCTCCTTCATTCTCCAACTGGGCCTTCAGCCGGGCATTCACGGCTTCCAGTTCCTCGACGGTCAGCGTGCCTTTCGCGATTCCGGGCTGATTGGTCGCCACGATGATCAGGTATCCCAGGCCTCGCACTTCCCGGAGGAATCGACCGGCACCCGCGATCATCCTGACCTGTTCCGGCCGGCGCGGCGAATCCAGCAGGCCGTGCGTTTCGTCGTATACCATCTCGTTCAGGGTGCCATCCCGGTCAATGAACAGTGCGGGTTTCATGGTGCGACTCCGGCAACGCTCAGCAGACGGTCAACTTCAGCCAACCCTTCCGGTTTGCCGATTTCGTAGAAACGATCAGGCACCACATGGGCCGCCATCTCTCCGCGCGCCACCAAGTCCCGCTGCAGCGCTGCCAGATCGAGCGGCAGCGGAGTCCCACGCAACGCTTCCAGAACGTGCCGTCGGTAGGCGGATAGTCCGTAGTCGATGCAGTCCACCTCAGCCGCTTCGGCTGACTTGGAGTAGAACACCACGCGACCATCGGCCACGCGCACGTTGCTGCGGTCCCACCGGCCCTGGTTGCGATAGACGCTCATCAGGGCTGGGCAGCCGCTTTCCCGGAAGGCCCGGACGATCGCCGCGTAGTCCGTGGGCAGGTACGAATCGCCATACAGGACCAGGAACTCGTCCTCCAACAGCGGCAGCGCGTTGATCAAGGCGCCGCCGGTGCCCAGCAGACGAGCCGGGTCTTCGCGGGAGAACGTGACCGTGACCCCGCTGGCCTGCCCGTTCCCGACGTGCCGTTCGATCAGGTCGGCGCCATGGCCCACGCACATCAGGACACGGGTGAACCCCTGTTGCCGCAATAGGGCCAATTGGTGGTCCACAAAGGGGCGTCCCGCCACGGGCACCAGCGATTTCGGCACATTCGGGGCCACGTTTCTCAGGCGAGTCCCGAGACCACCGGCGAGGATCACAACCTGCATCATCTCGGCCCGCCTATCCGACTTGAGCATCAAAGTCGTCG
Organism: uncultured Verrucomicrobiota bacterium; assembly: GCA_964611575.1. Lineage (GTDB taxonomy): Bacteria > Verrucomicrobiota > Kiritimatiellia > CAIKKV01 > CAITUY01 > CAITUY01. The sequence goes on along the minus strand of CAZTAJ010000007.1, from coordinate 58,371 downwards.
AGTTCAGTCATATCGCTGACCAGGCTGACCCCTTTGAGAGAGGGGAAGAAGCTGACGCGCGGCATGCCCTGCTTTGCCATGAACTCATCCAGTTCGCGCCCCCGGGTCGGGCAATAGAGCATGAAGAAGCCGCCGCCGCCCGCGCCGATCAACTTCCCGCCCAGCACCCCGAAGTCCTTTTTCAGGTTGGCGTAGAGGTCCTCCAGGACGGAGAGGGTGATCATCTTTGACATGTTGCGTTTGCATTGCCAATGCTCATCCATGAGCCGGCCGAAGGCGTCCAGATCGCGGTTCTTGAATGCCTGGCAGATCTCTCGCCCCAGGTCCTTGATGCGGCAGAGGTTGTCGATCACCCGGGCATGGTCCCCGGACGACTTTTTCCGGGCGGCGTCATCCTGATTCTTGAGCACGGCGGTTGCCGAACGCTGGATGCCGGTATAGTAGACGCGGGCTTTCTGGGCGAGTTCGGCGGCCATCATGAAGTCCACGGGCACGGTTCCCACCTCGACGTGGCCCTGTTTGTCGATCTCGAGTGTCCGGAAGCCGCCAAAGGCCGCGATATACTGATCCTGCTTGCCCACCGCCTCCTTCAGGATGTCCATCTCGATCCGGCAGGCTTCTTCCGCGATCTCGGCCGGTTCAATGGACTTCCTCCGGTACGCCCGCACGGCGGCCAGCAGGCCGACGAGATAGGCACCCGAGGATCCCAGCCCTGTGCGCGCCGGCAGGTCGGCCATGCTGCTCAGTTCGATGTATTCCCGGACGTCGTGCAATCGCAACACCTCGCGCGCCAGGGGGTGCTTGATCTCTTCATAGCTGTTCACGTACTCAACTTGCGAGTAGCGGATGATCGATCTCCGTTCCGTCACTGGTAACCGGTGCAGGAACACGTACATGAACTTGTTGATGGCCATCGTGAACACGAAGCCGCCGTGCTGTTCGTAGAACGATGGAAGGTCCGTGCCACCGCCTCCAAGGGTGATGCGAAAGGGTGTGCGTGTGATAATCATGGGGTGTACTCCTAGATACTGAAGCCACTCTTGACGGCATCGTTGTAAAACATCTTCACCGTGTCCAGCGAGTACTCCTCGAGGTCCTTGCCGAAATTGGCGGCCTTGGCCAGCAAGTCCGGGGTAATGGTGATGATGTGACACCCGATGTCGTTCGCCTGGATCAGGTTCAAGGCCTCGCGTGGGCTGGCCCAGATCAACTCGGCGACGGGGAAGGGACGCAGGATGCTCAGCGCCTCCTTCATGATCGGCAGCGGATCACGGCCGCTGTCGGCGATGCGTCCCGCAAACACGGAGACGAATGCCGGCACGGCGGGGTTCAACGCGGCGGCGACCTCCCGGACCTGCCTCAACGAGAGCATGGCCGTGATGTTGAGCTTCAGTCCTGCTTTGGCCAAGTCGCGAATCAAGGGGGCGGCGGATTCGCGTTTGGTGTTCGTGACGGGGATCTTCACATACACATTGTCGCCCAACTCCGCCAGTTTGGCCGCCTGCCGCCGCATGCCCTCAAAGTCGTCCGAGAAGACCTCGAAAGAGACCGGCAGGTCGGGGACGACCCGGAGCACTTCCCGTGCGAAGGTGATGTAGTTGGTGACGCCGGCCTTGCACATCAGGGTCGGGTTGGTTGTGAAGCCTTTGACCAGTTTCCGGTTGTATGCCGCGATGATCGAATCCAGGTCCGCCCCATCGGAGAAGATTTTGACCTTCAGATCCTGAAGCGGTGGGATCGTGCCGCCGCCCGTCGTTTCGTGCTTGTCGCCCGCCGTGTTCATAGCCGCCACTCCTCTCCCCTCATTTACCGGCCACCGATTCCCACTTCGTGGCCGCGGACTTAAGCGCGGGATGGGATACGATCAAGTGCCACACCACGGCTTGGAAAGCCTCCGTATGAGGCGTCACCGACTCCGGATTGACCGTCGGGACAATCACACAGGCGGTGGCCACCTTCGCCGTATACCCGCCGTTTCGGCCCACAATCCCCACGATTCGGGCGCCCACATCCTTGGCGTAGGTGAGCGCCTCAACCAGGTTCGGACTGACATTCCTCTCCAAGTCCCCGCCCCCCACGGACATGATGAAGATCATGTCGTCTGCTTTGAGCCGGCTTGCTTTGAGCCAGCCGACAAACACGCCGGCCCACCCCTCATCGTTGATGCGGGCGGTCAGTTCCGAGACATTGTCCGTGGGCGCGTAGGCCTCGATTCCGGTCAGCTTCCTGAAATCGTTCACGGCATGCGAGCAGTTGGCGGCGCTTCCGCCCACCCCCAGGAGGAATAGACGGCCTCCACGCTGCCGCAGGTCAACCAGAAGGTCGACCACCCGGCGAATGGCCTGAGGGTCCAACTGTCGCACGATGCGCTGTGTCTCGTCCAGGTGTCTGGCAATGAATTCCATGGTCCTAAAGTCCCTTCATCCTACTATCCCGTCGTCTTTGCCGAGCATTCTGCGGACGGCCACATGAACCGCCTCGTTCGATGTCAGCCGCGCCCGCCACCCATGTCGCTCGATCTTGTCGACGGAGATATGGACCCGCGGCTGATCGCCGGGCCAAGCCCGCCGCGTCCCTTCGATGACAATCCGTGCCTCAGGCAGGTTCATCTCCGCCTTGACGATCTCTGCGAGGTCGACCACCCGGGTGATCGAAGATGTGCCCAGATTGAATATATCGCACGGGGCGTCGCCGGTCATGGCGACTTCCCGAAAAGCATGCGCCATGCCCGCGATGCACTCCTCGACCAGGAAGTAGTTCTTCTCCTGCCGGCCGTCGCCCTTGATCAGCAATTCACGAGGGTTGGCCGTCAGCCGCCGGACGAAATCGAAGATCACGCCATGTGTCATGCGCGCTCCAATCACGTTGCCGAAGCGGAAGATCCAGGCGTGCAGACCGTACAGGTGACAAAACGATGACACGAAGGCTTCGCTTCCGATCTTGCCGGCCGCATAGGTCGATACAGGCAACAGGGGCCCGCACGACTCGTCCCGGGCCGTCTCCGCGCAGAGGTCCCCGTAGACGGCGCCGGTCGATGAAAACAGAACATCACGAATGCCATTCGCCCGCATGGCCTCAAGGACATTGAATGTGCCGATGACGCAGTCGCGCAGGTCGCGACGCGGCTGTTCCGCCCCGCCGATAATGTCCGTATTGGCCGCCAGATGCCACACCAGGTCATACCCGGCCATTGCTTCGGCGAGCCGGTCCATGTCGCCCAGATCGGCCTTGACGAAATCAAAGCCCGGACGGCCGATATGCTGCTGGATGAACTCCTGGTGCCCGTTGGAAAGATTGTCGTAAGCCCGCGTCTCGTATCCCTGGCGCATGAGGAGGTCCACAACATGACTGCCGATGAACCCGGCGCCTCCGGTTACGAACACACGTTTGACCTTCGTTCCCAATAGCATCTTTCGACTCCCGGCGGGTTTCTTGAGACGTCGCCCTGTCACATGAAAATCCCACACAATAGCGGTAACGTCAACGTCCGCAATCGGTCCGGCATGGACGACCTCCGGCCTGGCCGGTGCGGTGCATTTCGGCGCCGAGTCGCATGGACATGCGCTTCGCCCCTTCCTGGGAGCCCGTGCGCCAATAGTCGACCAGGCCGACTGCAACCCCGAACGCGGATACGAAGGCGACGACCGGATAGAGCAGCCACTCGGCGCTGCGCCGGGCGATCGCCTTGAACACACCCTCCAGGCAGGGGCCCACGAACGTTCCGTTATAGGCCAGCGCCCACAGTTTGCGCCAGGGGAACGACTCACTATCCCAGGTGACGGAGACTTCCTGCTTGCGCATCATGTAGTTGATGGTGTTGCGTCGGCGTTTACGGAGGAAGTCGCCGAATCCACGCACGTAATGGTGGTAGACGCCGCTGCCCTGGACCTTGAGCAGTTTGCGCCTGCCTTGGTGAATGAGCGTGGGGAAGAAGGCCGCCTCATGATAGGGCTCATTCGGGTCGACGCTTTTCAACAGTTCCTTGCGGAAAATGAATCCGTTGGCCCCTGTTGGGTAGGCGCCATTGGCCGGCAATTCGAACACTTCAACGCCATCGGCGCCCCGTTCCAGGAGGCGCAATTCGCTCGACATGCTGCGGGCGCAGGGGTCCGTTCCCAGGATGTCCGTGGTGAGGAGGCGGTTCAGGTGCGTGTCGAGGGGGTGCTTCAAGTAGTAGGATTCGAAGCCCAGCGCGTCGGGGTGCTGGTGGAGGGCGTCGAGTGCCCGGCGTAACCAGTCGGCGTTTGCCACTTCGTTGTCCGTATCGACGAGGGCGATGTAGTCGCCCTTGGCTTGGGCGAACGCCGCCTTCTTCGCCTCTTCGGCCAGCAGACCCCTGGCCTCGATCAGGCGACAGCCGTGTTGGGCCGCCACCTCTACCGTGCGGTCGGCTGAACCGCCGTCGGCTATGAGGATTTCATAGCAGTCGGGAGCGACGTCCTGCATGCGGATGGATTTCAGGCACTGGGCCAGGATCGGCTCGGAATTCAGCGTTGGTATGACGAATGAGACAAAGTCGCCCATCAATTCCCCTTGTCCTGAATGGCAAAAGTGGTTGAAGTTTAACGCATGGAAAGGCTGCAAACCAGTGATTTGTGGGGAGCGCCACAGGATGGAAGGTGCAAGGGGGGAGGGGGGCGGAAGGTGGGAGGTGGGGGGGTGCGCAGGCGCGCGCCACGGGGTGGCGCGCCCACAGGGTGTGAGTGAGGCATGTGCTTTTGCTTGTGCCCGTCACGCGGCGCGGTGCATGATTAGCAGGTATAAGGAGACCGAATCCATGAGACCGATTCAACGGTTTGTCGGGACTGGCGTCATACTGGCTGCTGTTGCCTTGCTGACGGGGTGCGGCGACCGGCGCCCCTCTCTTGGTTATGGGCAGTTCTTGTCGACCCTGACCACCCCGGATCGGATGGCGCGTCTGGACGTGCCCTCATCGACATTGATTTCGTCGTTCGACCGTTCGGGGGGCAACGACGACTTCAACAACTTCACCGACAAGGGGTCGGACGGCTGGGCTGTTCTGGCGGATCTCAAGGGCCCGGGGGTTGTCACGCGTTTCTGGACAACCGGCGGCAAAGACGCCAAGCAGCGACTGCAGTTCTTCTTCGATAACGAGAAGACGCCCCGAATCGATGCGACCGTGAGTGAGTTGCAGAAAGGCAAGGCCCCCGGATTGGTGCCGCCGCTGTGTCGTTACGAGCAGTCCTGTTGGTGGTGCTATGTCCCGCTGACGTTCAACAAGCGTCTGCGAATCCTTGCAGACGGGGCGGACTTCTCGCGCCAAGGGGGCCCCCGGTTGTTCTACCAACTTAACTGGGCCCGGACGACAGCGGAACAATCGGTCGAGTCATTTCCCGCGCGCCTGGCCCCCGAACACCTGGCCGCCCTCGAGCGATATGCCGCGACGTGGGAGTGGGCAGAGGGCATCGGGCAGAGGGCAGTGGGCAGAGGGCAGATTGTCGTGCCGCCGGGCCAGCGTCGGGCGTTCGAGGCGATTCCGGGGCCGGCCGTCCTGAACGGCCTTGAGTTTTCCTTTACGGCTGTGGATTCAAATGCGGTGGTGTCGTCGCGCGATCTGCTCGTCCGGATCACATGGGACGACGCGGCCCAGGCGAGTGTGACCGTGCCATTGGGGCCCCTGTGCGGTGACCTGTGGTTCTCGCCGTCTTTCGAATCACGGTTCTTCGGGTTGAGCAACGGGGTGTTTGCCTGTCGGTTCCCGATGCCATTCAAGAAGAATGCGCGGATCGAGATCGAGAATCTGGCGAAGACCGAGGTGAGCGTTCAGTGTTCGACTTCCACTTGCCACCCATCTCCTTCTGACAGGCTCTCTTCGCCCGGTTACTTCCACGCCTCCTGGAGCCGGACCGAGCCCACCGAGACCGGTCGGCCGCATTCGGTCCTGCAAGCGCAGGGCAGAGGCAAGTACGTGGGCTGCCTGCTGGGCGTGATCAACTTTGACCGAACCTGGTGGTTATTGGAGGGGGATGAAACGATCAGGACCGATGGGGCGGCAACGCCTCAATGGCGGGGGACCGGGCTGGAGGACTATTTCAACTGCGCCTGGTACTACAAGAACAACCTGACCCGGCCGCTGCATGGCCTGGTCTTCAAATCGCCGTTCCGTACCGTGCAGTACAGGATACATACGGAAGACGCGCCGGCTTTTGTTTCCAGCGTCGATGTCCAATTCGAGCGGGGGCCGGATCAGGCCAGCCACGGGCTTATGGAAAGCGTGGCGTTCTACTATCTCGACAAACCGGCCGCGGCGCCATCCGCCGAAGCCACGTCGGAACGCAGGGCGCTTCCCTCGGACCCGATGGAGCAGGGCACCATCATGCTGGATCTGGCCAACTATGAGCGTTTCGGTGACTACCGGCGGGCGTATCAGGCCATCGATCGTTATCTGAATAAGAACGTCAACGTACCGTTTGTGCCGATGCTTCGATTGCGACAGATTGCCTACCTCGAACAATTGGACGGCATTGACGCGGCGCGGCCGCTCTATCGGCAGTTTGCCGCCACGGAGAAGGATCCCGCCGCCGTCAAGTACGCGGAGCTGCTGCTGTGGTTCCACGAGAGCCCGACCAACGCGTTGATGAGCCTGTTTTGCGTCAATCAGGCCCGCGGCTTTGTTGATGACCGGGTGGTGGTGGAAGTGAACGATCCCCAGGCCTTCGGCATCGCCCCCGTAACCCTTGGACGCGGAGCCCACGTGTTGGCCATCGAATCGCGGCACAAGCAGTATCCGGAGTGGGTCCAAGCCTGCCTGCGCACCCACCAGGGGTATGTCATGACGGACGGTGACTGGCAATTCGAGTTCCGGCCGGCCGGCGATGCCTGGCAACGGCCCGGATTCGATACCCGTACGTGGGCCTACACCGGCAATAGCATGGTGGAAGGCCCTCCGATGCCGCCGCACATCTGGACGTCGCCCCATCCCTTCGTCGACATGCAGGCCAAGCCTCTGGGTGTATGGGTGTCCACCCAGTGGCCGGCGAATAAGTCCGTGGCCGTGTTTAGAAAAGAGTTTGAAGTCCGGTAGGAACAACGTTCCGTTGTGGCGACCCTGTCTGCCGGGGAATTGTTCTCATGCTTGACGATGATGCAATCAAATGCCATAAAAGATGATAACTTTGATTGTATATGAGGGAATGGACGATGAGGATTACTGTAAACATTGATGATAGAACGATGCGTTCGATTCAGCATCTGACGGGTGTGTCGAAGAAATCGCCAGCCGTCTGCCAGGCCCTTCACGACTACCTGCGCAATGTCAGGAAACGCCGGTTGATCCAGTGCGTCATGGAAGGCAAGAGCGACTATTCGACGACCAACGAGGAATTGGAGGCCGCCGCCGCGTATGATCCTCATTGACACTTCCGCCTGGATCCATTTCTTTCGCAGGCAAGGTAATCCGGCGGCCAAGCGCCATGTGGCAGCGGCGCTGAATGACGATACGGCGGCGTATACGTGTCCGGTGCTTTTCGAGTTGCTGGTCGGCGCCCGCCAGGACAGCGAGATTGCGCTTGTTCGGGATACGCTGGACCTATGCGTGAGGCTGCCGTTCGGGGCGGCCGACTGGGTGCAGGCGGCGCAGTTGGAGTGTGCCTTGAGGCGGAACGGAACGGTTGTCCCGCGCGATGACATTCTGATTGCCGCTGTGGCCTGTGATCGCAAGGTGCCGGTGTTGTGTTGCGACCGGCATTTCGATCTTATCCGGCTCAAGGGCCAGGTCGCGCTGGTCGTGCAACAAGTGTCACCTCCCGCGGAGTGAACCATGCCTTATCCGCAACTTGACCGTCACGCCTTGGGCATCAAACCACTTGGTTCGCGCCAGAACAAACTGTGTGTCGCGACCAACTTCGTGTCGGCCGATCATCCGGTCGGGGCATTGCCGGCCGATAAACTGGCCGTGATCGCGGAGGTCGCCGATCGCATCAAGGCGGCTCGCTTGGCCGGGCGGCCGGTGATCCTTGCGTTTGGCGCCCATACCATCAAGAACGGGCTGGCGCCGGTCCTGATTCGGCTTATGGAGCGCGGGTGGGTGACTCACCTGGCTACCAACGGGGCGGGCATCATCCATGACTGGGAGTTTGCCTACCAGGGCATGAGCAGTGAAGACGTGCGCGGGGGTGTGGAAAGGGGAGAGTTCGGGATCTGGAAGGAAACCGGCTTTTTCATCAATCTGGCCATTGTCGTTGGCGCCTATGAAGGGCTCGGGTACGGAGAGGCGGTCGGCAAGCTTATCGAGCAGGAGGGGCTGCGGATTCCCGCGGAGGCGGAGCTGCGGGAAGCAGGTGGGAGGTGGGAGGTGGGAGGTGGCCGGAGGGAGGATGATGGGAACAAGCAGGACATATCACCTGACACCCAACACCCATCACCCGTTGATCCTCTGGATCGCGCGGCGGCGGCGCTCGACCTGCTTGGCGTCATCCGGCAGTTCGGTTTGAAAACGGGGTGGATGGCCGTGTCGCATCCCCACAAAGCCTGCAGCGCGCAGGCCGCGGCGTATCGCCTGGGGGTGCCCTTCACGGGGCATCCCATGTTCGGGCACGACATCATTTACAATCACCCGATGAATCATGGCGCGGCGATTGGGCGCACGGCAGAACGGGACTTCCTGGCGTTCGCGCACAATGTCAGCCGCATTCAGGATGGCGTGTACCTGTCGGTGGGCTCGGCCGTCATGTCGCCGATGATTTTCGAGAAGGCGCTATCCATGGCGCAGAACCTCAGCCTTCAGCAAGGCGCACGGATTGACCGGCACTTCATCGCGGTCGTTGACCTGGCCGAGTCACGTTGGGACTGGCAGAGGGACGGCGAACCTCCCATGGATAATCCGGCCTACTACCTTCGGTACTGCAAGACCTTCAGTCGCATGGGCGGTGTCATGCGTTATATTTCTTTGGATAACCGCGAGTTCCTGCTTGCGCTGAGCACGCGGCTGGACAAGGAGTGAGCCCGATGCGGTGACGCACGCATTCGAACGCGTCATGAATGCCCCAGCCGACACCGTTCGCGCACTTGTTGCCGTGGATATGGGTGACCCCGTGCGCATGGCGCTGGCTGCATACCCATGCAGACCGTTCTTATGGAATTGTCCAAGTCAACGCGATCCACCTCATGCGCAGCGAAGTGAGGCCCGGGGGACCCCTGTACACGACGCTGACGACGGCGAACCTTGAGCCCGCAAACAGTCGCTTCAGTCGTGGCTGAAGACCATCTTCTTTGCTTCCACGCCGGGGATGGCGGTGAGTCTCTTGAGGATGGACAGACACTGACGTTCGTTGCCCACCATCTCGAGAATAATGATCCCATTTGGTGAAGACGATGATGCGGTGAGATCGTGCAAGCCGAGGCGCGTCTTGATGTGTACGCCAAACTGTGTGAACACTTTCTGTACGGCGGCCGCCCGCTTGACCCGGTCTGTGATGTGAATGCCGATGATGATGTGACTGTGTTGTTTCATGCTCGCCTCCCGCTGGATAGGGCGCAGTCTAGCACGAGCCGATGGAGAGGAAAGGATGGAGTTGCGCGTCGAATGGCCTCCAGTCTTGATGCCCGTCGGTGTCGGTGTATGCTGTGCGCAGGAGGGATGGCCATGCAAACGCATTCATGCCTCGTTGGAATCGTGGCGGCAGCGGTGTGCGTCATGACCGGTTCGGCCGATGTGCGTCCGCCCGCCGTGGCGGGCGCCTTTTACGAACGCCTGCCGGTGGCATTGGAGGTGCAGGTCGATGGATTGCTGCATTCCGCCGTTTCGCCTGCGGTGACCGGGCGCTTGGTGGCGGCCGTGGCGCCCCACGCCGGTTATGTCTACTCCGGCCGGTGCGCCGCCGGTGTCTATCGACGGCTGACGACCGGGCAGGTGGATCGCATCTTCATCCTGGCGCCCAGCCATCGCGCTGCTTTTGCAGGCGTGTCGCTGCCCGATGCCGCATTGACGGCCTATCGGACCCCGCTGGGCAATGTGCCGGTTGATCAGGCCGTGTGCAGCGCATTGCGGGGCATGCCGGGTTTCACGGAGGCGGCCGGGGCGGACCGTCAGGAACATGCGATTGAGGTCCATCTACCGTTGCTGCAACGCGCCGTGGGACCGTTCCGGTTGGTGCCGCTGATTTGCGGGGCAATGGAGGCGCAGACCGTCGCCTGCGTGGCCGGTGCGCTGGCCGCTTACGCAGGCACGGGGACCTTGATGGTGGCGTCTTCGGACTTCACCCACTATGGGCCCAACTATGATTTTGTGCCCTTTACGACGGATCGGGAGGCCACGCTGAAAGCCTGGTTATCCGAGGCCGCGTCACGCGTTGCGGCGCTGGACCTGGCCGGATTCGACCGGCGTTGCCGTGAGACGCATGACACGATCTGCGGGCAGAACCCGATTCGGGTCCTGATGGCAACCCTGAGGAGCCAGGCGCATCTTGTCCACGGACAGGTGTTGGGCCTGGCCATGTCGGGCGATGTCGTGGACGACTATGAAAACTCAGTCTCGTATGCGGCCATCGGGTTCTTTGAATCCGGCGGTGCCGGGGGAGGGGCGGCAACAGACACATCAACGCAGGCAACAGGAGGCACCATGACAAACCAAACGAATCCGGTCGGGCACGAACCGTTTCGGCTCACCGATGCGAGTCAGAAACGACTGCTCGACATTGCCCGCCAGGCGATCGAGTCGCAGCTCAAAACGGGCAAAGCCGCCCAATTTGAGGTGCCCGAGGGGGAGCTTACGGCTCCGGGCGCGGTGTTCGTCACACTCACGCAGAAGGGGCAACTGCGCGGGTGCATCGGGACCACCGAGCCGCGCGATCCGTTGTATCTGGCGGTGGCGCGCCTGGCGGTGGCGGCCGCGGTGGAAGACAATCGCTTCCCCACCCTCACGGCGGCCGAGTTACCGCGCACCCACATCGAGATTTCCGTGCTTTCGCCAATGCGTCGCGTGAAAAGCGCCGCTGAAATCCGCGAACATGAACATGGCGTTCTCGTGCGGAAGGGGTGGCGCAGCGGGTTGTTTCTGCCGCAGGTATGGGAGCACTTTTCGACCAAGGAGGATTTCCTGGACGAACTCTGCCGTCAGAAAGCCCATCTCGAATCCGCCGCCTGGAAGGACCCCGCCACCGAACTCCACGTGTTCACGGTGTTTGCCTTTGAGGAACCGGCCATCGATAAAGCCAAGTAGTCAGAATTCAGAATCCAGGAATCAGAAGGAAGATTCCGTGTTGTTCAATTACGGATTCTGACTCCTGACTCCTGAATTCGGGCTACTCAAGTCGTATCCAATGGACATCATCGTTGTCATGCTGGCGGTCGGGTTTGGCGCCCTGCTGGCGCAGGCGGTGCTCACCCGCGAACTGCTGGCAGTCTGTTCCGGCAATGAATTGACGATCGGCTTGATGCTGGGACTGTGGCTGGCCGCGGTGGCGGTCGGTGCCGGGGTGGGGCGCCGCGCGGCGGCGCGGCTGACCGGCCGGCGGTTGCCGGGCGGTGTTGCCGTGGGATTGGGGTTGCTTGCCGGATGGCTCCCCCTGGCCGTGCTCCTGATTCGCGGCGCGCGTCACATTCTTGGTGTGGGGGCGGGGGAGTATCTCTCGTTGGCCGCAACCGCCGGTCTTACAGCCATCGTTATCTTCCCCGTGTGTCTGGCCGTGGGCGGATTGCTGCCGCCGGGCTGCGAGGCATTGGCGCGGCGTGGCCACGGGCGCGCCATCAGCCGGCTCTACGCCGCCGAGGCCATCGGGTCGATGCTGGGAGGCCTGTTGATGACGTTCGTCCTGGCCGGTTGCCTGAATGCCTGGCAGATCATGTCCCTGGGCGCCGCCGTCTTCGTCTATGCGGCGGCCATCACGGCACAGGGGCTTCCGCGACGGATGCTGGGCGTGCTGGCCGGATTGACGCTGGCGGCCGGGCTATGTCCGCCATGCTGGACTGCGCTGGAATCGCGCACCGCCGCCTGGCGCCTTCAGGGAATTGGGGCGATGACGGCAGAACCGTGGCGGATGGTCGCTTCCGTTGACACCCGTTACCAGAATCTCCAACTCGTGGAACGGGCCGGGCAGTTCACCCTGTATGGCGATGGTCACGTGTTGTTCAGCCTGCCTGACCCGATTGCCGCGGAGCACGCCTTGCATCCCATCATGGCCCAGCATCCTTCCGCCAGAAGAATCCTGCTGCTGGGCGGCGATCCAACGGCGGATGTACCGGAGCTGTTGAAGTATCCGGTGGAACGGGTCGTTCACGTTGAACTCGATCCTGGGATCAAACGACTGCTCCGGCGTGTGGTTCCGGACCAGATGGCGGCGGTGCTGTGCGATTCGCGGGTACGGTCCCTTCATGAGGATGGCCCGCTCTTCGTGCGCCAGAGTCGTGAAGTTTTCGATCTCATCATCATTCGCGCGCCGGAACCCCTCAGCGGCGCCTCCAACCGATTCTTCACCCGCGAGTTCTACGAAGCGGTCAAGGCGCGTCTGGCGCCAGACGGTGTGGTATGGACCTCGGTGGAGGCTTCAGAACGTCTGGGACCCGATGCGCGCCGTGTGGCCGCCAGCGTCTACCGAACCTTGGCGACGGTATTCGATACGGTGCGGGTCACCGCGGGAAGCCCGCTGCAGTTGGTCGCGGGTGCCCGTGAGAGTTCGCTGACCGTTGACCGGGATACGCTTTACCGGCGCAGCCTGGCCGCGCCTGTTCCGACCCGCTACTATCGCCCGGAATACCTGCTTGATGCCGACGAACTTGATCCCGCCAAGATTCGCATCGTGGAGCGCAGCCTGCAAAGCGCGGCCGTGCCGGTCAATACCCTGTGGCGGCCGGTGACGTATCGCCAGTCCCTCGTGCTTTGGAGCCGGTTCAGCGCATCGGGAGTGGACCGGGTATTGAATGTCCTGGAGGGCATTCGGCCCGGCACGCTGATCACGGGCATGTGTGTGCTGGTCGCGGCGCTGGTGTGGGCCGTGCCACCGTTGCGACGGCGGAGAGCCGTGGTGGCGATGGTGGCGACCGGGTTCGGGGGTGTGACGCTTGAGGTTATCCTCCTGTATCTGATTCAGGGCATCCAGGGATATCTGTACGTTCAGTATGGTCTTCTGGTGGCGCTGTTTATGGGCGGGTCGGCATTGGGGGCATGTGCGGCCAGTCGGCTGGAATCTGCCTCGGAGCGTGTGGCCCGTGGGGTGGCGACGGTTCTGCTGCTGGCGCTCGCCGCACTGGCGGCCGCACTGGCCTGGAACGGATCGGCACTCATGACGGTGCCGCGCCCGGCCGTGTGGATCGGGGGCATGCTTGCCTTGACGGGTGCGGTGGTGGCTGCGCAGTTCGTCGTGGTCGCCGGCATGCTGCGCGCCCGGGGGATGGATGCGGGGCAGGCGGCGGCATGGACGGATGTGGCGGATTATGGCGGTTCCATGCTCGGGGCGTTGCTAGGCGGTGTTGTGCTGGTGCCGGTGGCCGGCATCACCGGTGCTTGCGGGGTTACGGTCGTGCTGTGCTGCCTGGCGTGCATCGGGTGCGAACCGTTCACCCCCATACGCCGGGAATGACGGCGCCGCAGGCCCCGCAAGCGCCGGCTTTGAGTGTGTTCTCGAGTACTCGGTTGCCGTACCGCCGAACCACCGGCTTCTTGCACGCGGGGCAAATCGTGTCCTGCCCTTCCAGTCCGGGGACGTTGCCCGAGTAGACAAATCGGCAGCCTTCTTCCATGGCGATGGCTCGGGCTCTGAGCAGCGTCTCCGCAGGAGTAGGCGGGAGATTCTTCAGCCGGTAGGTCGGGTGGTAGCGGGTGAAATGCAGAGGGACGTGGGGTCCGAGCTCTTTCGCCACCCAGGCGGCCATGCGTCGCGTTTCGTCGGGGTTGTCGTTCAGGGTGGGGATCAGCAGGCAGACGATCTCGATCCACACGCCTGAGACGGCCAGGCGTTTCAGGCTGGCCAGCACCGGTTCAAGCATGCCATCGCACACCTCGCTGTAGAACGACGGGTTAAAGGCCTTGAGATCGACCTTCACGGCCTTCACCAGCGGGATCAAGGCTCTCTGCGGAGCCTCGGCGATGAAGCCGTTGGAGACGACTAGGCTGTCGATTCCGCGGTTCTGTGCGGCGCGGGCGCAGTCGGCCATGTACTCGTAGAAGATGGTCGGCTCGCTGTAAGTGTAGGCCAGAGTCCTGGCACCCGATGTCGCGGCCGCCTCGGCGATCTCCTCCGGGCGGCGGTAGGGCGTGGCGGTGTCTTCCGGGTTGGCCTGCGAGATGTCCCAGTTCTGGCAGAACTTGCAGTGGATGTTGCACCCGACTGTGGCGATCGAAAAGGCCTTCGTCCCGGGGTAAACATGGAAAAATGGCTTCTTTTCAACAGGGTCGAGGTTGGCGCTGCAGCACTGTCCGTACACGAGTGTTACGTACCGGCCGCCGCGATTCTCTCTGACGCGGCAGTAACCGCGCCGGCCGTCAGGCACCCTGCAATGTCGTGGACAGAGCCCGCAGCGCACGGACTTATCATCCAGCATCTCGTAGAATTGGGCCTCGTGAGGCGGGGTGGCCGGGAGCGTCCTTGCCCGGTTGGGATCCGCCCAGGCGCGTCCGCAGGCCAGCCCGGCGCAGGCAACCCCGGCCGCCAGGAAATCGCGGCGCGGGATTCCGGGTTTGGCGTTCGGGCTCATACCGCCTATAATATCACCAATTCATGACTGAGAACGAAAAAGCTGACGTGTCGAATGGCGGTGCAGGACGGCTGCCCCCTTGGATCCGCGTGCGGATCGGCGCCCATGGCAGCACGGCGGAGGTGAGCCGACTCCTCAGTCAAACGGCACTTCACACGGTCTGCCAGGGAGCGCAGTGCCCCAATCAGCACGAATGTTTCAGTCGCGGCACGGCCACCTTTATGATCCTTGGCGATGTCTGCACGCGGGACTGCCGGTTTTGCGCGGTCACCACCGGGCATCCGTCGCTGCCCGATCCCGGTGAGCCGGATCGCGTAGCCGAGGCAGCCGGCCGACTGGGGCTGCGCCACGTGGTGGTTACCAGCGTCACCCGTGACGATCTGTCGGACGGTGGGGCGGGGCTCTTTGCCGCGACCATCGGCGCGCTCCGGAGACGCTTGCCGGCCGCCAAAGTCGAGGTGCTCGTGCCCGATTTCCTCGGGCGAGGGGTTGATCTGACGACCGTGCTGGCGGCAGGGCCGGATGTCTTCAATCATAACCTTGAAACCGTGCGGCGCCTGCAACGGACGATCCGCCCGGCTGCGGAGTATGAGCGCTCGCTGGATGTCCTGCGTTTTGCGGCAGCCT
Organism: uncultured Verrucomicrobiota bacterium; assembly: GCA_964611575.1. GTDB lineage: Bacteria > Verrucomicrobiota > Kiritimatiellia > CAIKKV01 > CAITUY01 > CAITUY01. Next base: position 43,095 of record CAZTAJ010000007.1, on the reverse strand, counting down.
GGACGCCGCGGCTGACCGTCAAATCGGGCCTGATGGTCGGGTTGGGCGAGACCGACGACGAGTTGTTCGAGGCCATGAACGATTTGCGGAATGCCGGCTGCGATCTGCTGACGATCGGGCAATATCTCGCCCCGTCGCGCCGGCACGCGCCGGTGCAGCGCTACGTGACGCCTGAGACGTTTACGGCGTATGCCCGGGAGGCGACCCGTCTGGGGTTCCACGGCGTGGCATCGGGCCCCATGGTGCGCTCATCCTATCACGCCGACCGGTTATATGCCGATGGCCGGTCCTGAATTCCGGCGGATGGCTCAGCCCCGCGGCAGGATCAAACTCGCACGAGTGCCCTGGCTGGCTTTGGAAACGATGCGCAATTCCCCGCCAAAGAGTTCCGCGCGTTCACGAATGCGGGAGAGCCCTGTGCGGGTAGGCCGCTGCTCGCCTTCGAACCCCGCCCCCTCATCGCGCACCTCGATCAAGATCCGATCGGTTTCCAGCGGTTCCAGCGCCAGACGCGCCGCTTTCGTCCCGGCATGCTTGACCACATTAAAGAGCAATTCACGCACAGCATTGAAAGCGAAGACGCGCATGGGGTGCGAGGCCGGTTGCACGTCGGGGTCCAACTTGAGTTCGACGATCAACCCAAAACTGGTCCGCATGTCGTTCGCCAGTCCTGCCAGCACGGTCCCCAGTTGCTCGCCGCGGTGAATCGGCGGCATGAGGTCGACACTCAGTGTGCGGGCAACCTGGACCGCTTTGTCCAGAATGATGCAGGCTTTGTTTACCGCAGCCTTCTGTTTGGCGTGCGACGCAGCCATCGGCAAACCTGCGATATGGCACTCCACGGCTACCAGCATCTGTTGCAGGTCATCGTGAATGATCTGGCCGATCCGTTCGCGTTCCGCCTGCTCGATACCGACCATTTCAGCCGTCAGGGTTCTGAGTTGCGAGGTGCGCTCTCGGACCTTCGCTTCCAGGGTGTCATGCGCCTTGCGCAAAGCCTCCTCGGCTTGTTTGCGGGCGGTGATGTCGCGCCAGAAGCACTGAACCAGGGTCCTTCCACCCATGCGAATGGCCTTGGCCCGGACTTCAATATCCAGCAACTTACCTTGCTTGGTTCTTTGTCGTGTTTCGAATATGTCGACGCTGTCCAACGGTACACGGTGACTGTGGCGCTTCAGCTCATCGGTGGATTCGATCGCCTCGATATCGGACACCCTGAGTTGGGCAAACTCCGCGCGCGAGTAGCCGAGGCGTCGGCAGGCTTCATCGTTGAAATCCATGATGACCAGGGTCTCCGGATCGAAGAGCACGATCGAGCTCGCCGCCTGTTCGAACAGGCTGCGGTAGCGTGTCTCGGACTCCAACAGCGCTTTTGCGGCCGCCTGTCTGACGTCCGTGATCTCGACGCCGATGACTCCGAGGCCCCACTGTCCGTCCGGCAGGCGAACGCGGAAGTAGGTGGCGCGCCAGTGGGCGGTTCTTCCCGACCGTGTCGATACGGGCCCCTGGACGTTGGCGTTCACCGCGGGCGTTCCGGTCTCCATGACCCGTTGCGCCATGATCGCATAATCGCGGTGGAACTCGGGAGCGAGATCTTTGAGCGCCATGCCGACAATACTCCGGCGGTCGAGCCCGAAGTAAGTCGGCGTCATATCGTCTGTCTTAAGGTATCGGAGTTCGCCGTCGGTGATGTTGAGGATATTGGGCGCCGCATCGAAGAACGACTCGAACAACGCCGTTTCCTTTCGCAGCTCCTCCGCCGTGTTCGTCACCTCAGCGATACGAGCCTCCAACTCAATGACACGCTTGCGGAGATTCTCGACTTCAGTGGCGGGGCTACGTTTCATGCCAACTCCGTTCGCGCAACCGGTGCAGGGTGAATCGCGACGATGCTGTCATGCTACAAATCTATCATCTGTCCCGCAAGGTCGTATTAACGTCACTCCGATGACGCTCGCTGCTGCCCGCCGCTTGAAGCGCGTTGACTCTACACCCAGAGGTTTCGGTCCAGGGCGCGGTATTGGATAGCCTCGGACACATGACGCGGGTCGATGGTCTCGACGCCGGCCAGATCGGCGATCGTCCGTGCGACCTTGAGGATGCGGTCATAGGCCCGCGCGCTGAAGTTCAGCATGGTGATGGCTTGCTTGAGGACGTCTTGCGCATCCGAACTGAGCCCGCACCATTTCTGGATGTCCCGGGTCCGCATGCCGGCGTTGTTGTGGACGCGGCGGAGGGTTCGAAACCGGTCCTGCTGGAGGCGGCGCGCGGCAATCACCCGCTGGCGGATGGCGGCAGACGGCTCGCCGGGTGCGGCGGCGGCCAGATCCTGGTAGCGGATGGCCGGCACTTCGACATGCAGATCGATGCGGTCGAGCAGCGGCCCGGATAGACGGTTGCGGTAACCCTGGATCTGGGTGGGGGTGCAGCGACAGTCGCGTTTGGGGTCCCCGAAGTACCCGCAGGCACAAGGGTTCATGGCGGCCACGAGCATGAACTGACAGGGAAAGGTCACTGTGGCGGCGGCCCGCGAGATGGTGACGGTCCCATCCTCCAACGGCTGCCGCAGTACTTCCAGGACATTGCGATGGAACTCCGGCAATTCGTCCAGGAACAGCACGCCGCGATGGGCGAGGCTCACTTCACCCGGCATGGGGTGGGCACCGCCTCCCAGCAGGCCGGCATCCGAGATCGTGTGGTGGGGCGCCCGGAACGGTCGCCGTGCGACCAAAGCCTGGTGGGCGGGCAACGTGCCTGCGATGCTGTGCACACGGGTTGCCTCCAGCGCCTCCTCGATTGACAGCGGCGGCAATACCGAGGCCAGTCGGCGTGCAAGCATGGTCTTGCCGGTCCCTGGCGGGCCAATCATCAGAATATTGTGCCCTCCCGTGACGGCAATTTCGATCGCCCGCTTGGCGTGGTGCTGGCCCTTGACGTCCGAGAAATCATCCTCGTGTTCGCCCTGTGTCGCGAAGACGCGATCGACATCGACGGCATACGGCTGGAGAGGTGCCCGTCCGGCCAGAAAGTCCGCGGCTTCACGCAGGTTGCCGACGGGGTAGACGTTCAATCCCTCAACCACGGCGGCCTCGTCGGCATTGTCCATCGGCACCAGAAACCCACGCCGACCCTCGGCCTTCATGCGCATGGCGATCGGCAGCACGCCCTTGACCCGGCGGACTTCGCCACTCAGCGCCAGTTCGCCCACCAGGGCGTAGTCGGCCAGGCGTGCCACGGGCACGGCCTCCTGGGTGGCCAGGATGCCCATGGCGATCGGCAGGTCGAAGTTGGGGCCCTCCTTGCGGATATCGGCCGGGGCAAGGTTGATGGTGGTCCTGCCGACGTGGGGCTTGAAGCCCGAGTTGACAAGGGCGGTGTGAACACGGTCCTTGCTTTCCTTGACGGCGGCATCCGGCAAACCCACGATAACGGTGGACGGATCCCCGTGTCCGGCATTGACCTCGATTTCAACCGGGTAGGCATCGACGCCGTAGACGGCTCCCGAGTAGACGCGTGCAAGCATGGCGGGAGGTTATAGCTAACCCATGCATGGGCTGCAAATCTAAATAGTTATAGGATGACCTTCCTCTTTCATTCCTTCCCCCTCAGCGATGTGGACAGCACACGGATGAGGGTTTGGCGCAGCGTCTCGAGCGATGAACTCATGGCCAGTGTCCGTGGGTTCCAGGCCAGGCAGAGCGGCGGGTCCTTTCTGAGAATACCGCCCAGACTGATATCGAAGACCTTGGTGCGATCGAACTGGGGACGTGCCAGTTCGGGGAGCGGACCGGCGGCCAAGTCATTCGCAATCACGGCTGCCAATTGAATCGCGGTGTTGCACTCGTAGCGGAGATCAGGTTGTCGGCTTTGCCTCACGCATGCGTTTTCGATGTCCTGTCGGGTTCTGGAGCCGTCCTCCAGGAGTGCCAAGGGAAGACTCGTGATCGCGTCCAAGGCTGACGGGGGCGGCACGGGCATCAGAGCCCTGGGGACGAACAGCCTGTTCTCCAGAGTCCCCAGTTTCTCCTGTTTGAGCCTGGCCGTGTCGCGGATGCCGCGGACAATGCCGAAATCGAGCCGTTGATCCAGCAGGCGTTCCCTGATGTCTTCCGCGTGCAGAGTCACAAAACACCAGCGAATACGGCGCGATGGGTTGTCGACCTTGGACAAGCTCGGGGTCAGAAGCCAGTTAAAGGTGCTTTCTCCGGCTCCGATCCTGACCGTGAAGGCTTCATCATTCGTTTCGTCGGCGAATCGGGATAGTGCCAGCAGATGTTCTCGCATGAGGGTGGCCAGCCGGGTCCCCGCGGGGGTGAGCCTCAAGGTCCGGCCCTTTCTTTCGGTCAACTTCCGTCCGAAACTGATCTCCAAGTCCTTGAGTTGGTGACTGAACTGGCTTTGCCGCACCAGGTCATCCTGACCGGCGGCGGCGGCGATGCTGCCTTTATCGGCGACCCGGACCAGGGTCTGAAGCCGGCTCATGGAGACTCCCTTTTCAAACAGCAGTTCGCTCGGCATACGGCCTCCTTGCGGCAGCAGATATATGACTAAGGAATCAGCATATATGTTATATTGCTGATACTCTTATAATGAGAGAAGTGCGATGCTGTCAAGTGAAGGGAGAGCCAGTGGCTCGTCAAGACCGTATCGGCAAGACGGTGTGGGTTCTCCGGAATTGCAGACCGTGAAGAAAGGGTGGGAAGGGTGATGAAGACGAACAGAACCATGAAGATAGGAAGTGTATTAGTGGCGGTCGCGCTGGCGGGGTCTGTGACCATGGCCGGCGATCGGGGTCGGGACTATCGTGGTGGGCATGGCGATGGCGGGCGAAGCTATCGCGGCCACTATGATGGGGGTCGGCATTACGGGTGCTATCGTAACGCGCGTGGGGATTTGTTCTTTGGATTGCTGGGCATCGGCATGGCCGCGGCCATAGTGGCGGCGGTTGATCGACCGGTGTATGTGCAACAACCTGTTCAGGTTGTGTACCAGGAGCCCCGGGTCATTTATGTCCAGCAACCCCAAGTGGTTCAGCAACCTGTCGTGGTTCAGGTGGAACAGCCACGACCAGCCATGGTTACGATCAACATACAGAACTCAAATGGGTCATTTACGCCTGTGACTCTGCACTCCGTGGGATCGCAGTGGGTCGGGCCAAAGGGTGAGTACTATGACGCAATGCCAACTGTGGGTCAGTTGCGTCAGGTGTACGGATTCTAGGTCAGACTATATCCCTTGCCGACCGCTGGCTTCCCCCTCGTCAGCCGCCTCAGACTTCTGGCTTGCTGGCGGGGCGGGGCTGTGAGCATACTAAAAACCGTGAAGATCACGGTAATGGGGGTCGGGGCAAAGCCCATTCGTTTGTTAAGGGCCAGTAAAGAAGGGAAGGTATGCCATGGAATTGAATGACGCACCGGCAGTGCATGGGACCAGGAAGTGGGATGCGTTCACGGCCGTTCGTTGGGGCGATCAGGTATTGGCCTGGGCTAATCGCGTGATGACGGCGCCGCGATATGAGGCCGTGGAGTCGTGGATTGAGAAGGCTGGCCACTATGCGCTCGTCATGGCAGCGGGTCTGGGTCTGATCTACGGAGTCGTGGGCGCCTTCAAATGGGATCAGCTTTCTCCCGCTTTGATCGGGCTGGTCTGGATCCCTTGTGTGGGTGTGGCGCAATACGCGGCTTTCAAATTCTCGTCCACGTCGCGGGGGCTCATCCGATCTTCGGGGAGCCAGTTGTCGTCGAGTGCGTTCCTGGCCTGCCTGGCGATCTGGAGTTTGCTGCTGGGGGTGGTTGCTCTTGCAGGGTGCACCTACACGGCCGTCAGAATGGACTCGCTCTCTTCATTCGGACTGGGCATCGTGGTTTTCGTGGTCTGCGAGTTGGTGGTGTGGCTGTGTTTGAACCCCGCTTTGTTGAATATCGCCATTCTTCCGGCCTCGACGGCCGGCGAAGAAGCCATCGGCGTCCTCACGTTCACGATGAAGGCGCTGCTGCGCCTGATTCCCATCGCGTTCGGTATCGGAGTCATTGTGGGTGACTTCGAGATACTCGCGGCCATCGTCCGTCTATTCCGCGACGAGGAATACTCGATTGCGGGCGCTTCATTGTCGGCCTGGGTGGTTCTGGGTTCCGCCGCCTTGCCCCTGATCGGATACGTGCTCTTCGTTCTCAACTATCTTGTGGTGGACATGATCCGGGCCATTCTGGTCATCCCCGGGAAGCTGGATGCCATCGGGAAGAAGTGAAGCACGGGGTGGAGGCGAGCACAGCTTCCTCGCGCTCGGGGCGGATGGACTTGACGGTCGGTCGGGTGTGCCGCAGACTCACGGACCTGTATCCACTGGGGCGGGGCAAGGAGACAACGCGCGATGACAGACAATGAGGTTCTTCAGGTTTTCCTCGACACGCGGGCATTGCTCAAGGGCCATTTCGAGTTGCGATCGGGATTGCACAGCGACCAGTTTTTCCAGTGTGCGCAGGTTCTCCAGCATCCGCGCATCGCCGCGCAACTTTGCCAGGCGCTGGTCGACAAGATGAAGGGGCAACTGGGAGCCGGCTTCAAGGCAGACGGGGTGATTGCCCCGGCCATGGGCGGGCTGTACGTGGGGCACGAGGTGGCCAAGGCATTGGACGTGCGCTCGATCTTTGCCGAAAAGCAGGACGGGAAGCTGGTGCTGCGGCGGGGGTTTGCGATTGCCCAGGGCGCTTCATTCGTCGTGGCGGAAGATGTGATCACGCGCGGTGGTCGCGTGCAGGAGACCATCGACATTGTTGAGAGCCGCGGCGGCCGGGTGGCGGCGGTAGCTGTGCTGGTCGATCGGAGCGGGGGCAAGGCGGGTTTCAGGTGCCCCACGGTCAGCCTGCTGCGCATGGAACCCGTGACCTATCCGCCGACCGCCTGCCCTCTGTGTGCGGCCGGTCAGGCGATCGAGCATCCCGGTTCCTGATGGGGGAGGCTTGTCTTGGCTGTGGAGCGTGCATCATCGGAATCTTCCTTCACCGGCGCCGTTCTCGGCTGGTGGTGGATCGCGGTTGCCGGGGTGGCGTCGATCCTCTATGTCTGCAACCTGGTGTTTGGGGAGTTAAACCAGGATGAGGGCTGGTATCTGTATGCCAGTCGGCTGGTCGCTGAGGGGCAGTTGCCCTATCTGGATTTCGCTCACACGCAACCGCCCGCCATGGCGTTCACCTATGCGCTGGCTTGGCCGCTGGTGGCGCGCTGGGGGCTGGCCGGCGGGCGGCTGTTTACGGCGCTGCTGGGGTTTGGCGGCGCCCTGTTGGCGGCGGTGGCGGCCGCCCGCGTGGCGCCTGTGGCCCGGCGCCGGCCGGCGGCGCTGCTGGCTTTTGCGCTGGTGGCCTTGAATGCCTACCACAGCTACTTTACGACCATCGTCAAGACCTATGCCTTGTGTGGTCTGTTCATCATGGCGGGGTTTGCCCTGCTGACGATCGAACGCGACCGGCTCGGGCGGTGGGCGGCCTATCTGGCGGGAGTCGCGTTGGCGCTCGGTGCGGCGACACGGCTTTCGGCCGTGCTGATGATCCCGGCGGCTGTCGTCGGGTTGTGGTGTGTGCGGAAGCGCCGACCGGGCGACTGGGGACGTCTGGTGGTGGGGGCGGGGATTGTCGGTGCCGTGCTGGTGCTGCCATTCCTCTGGCTGGCGCCGGAGAATTTCCTGTTTGGCGTGTTCGAATACCACACCGGTCGCCGAGCCGACGATCTGGTGACGTGGCTGGTCTACCGGGCCGGGTTCATCTCGCGCCTGGTGCAGAACTATTTCGTCATGGCGGGGGTAGCGCTGGGCGTCGGTGTTGCCTGGTGGATGACCCGGCGGGACGACACCCCCTCCATCGCGGATGGGGGCGTCTGGCTGAACCGGACGGCGTGGGCGGGGATTCTCGGGGTGACCGCCCTGCATCTCACGGCATCCGTCCCCTATGAAGACTACCAGGTGATTCTGGTTCCCCTGGCGGCCATGGCGCTGGCGACAGGGGTGGTCGGTGTTGTGCCGGGCGGGCGGGCGGAACGGTGGACGGTGGTCGTGATCCTCCTGCTCTCCATGGCCGCAGCATGGTCCTCGCCTGTCAACCAATCCTGGTTCGTGAGTGGGCGTGACCGGATCTGGTGGCGGTTGCGCGAGAAGCCGCACCTCCAGGTGCTGCGCGAGACGGCCGCCCGGGCAAAGGCCCTGTCAGGTGACAGTGACCTGTTGCTGACCGAGGACACCTACCTGGCGGTGGAGGCGGGACTGCATGTCCCGCGCGGCCTGGAACTTGGGCCATTCAGCTATTATCCGGCGCTCGATACGCCGACGGCGCTGCGTCGCCGCGTCATGAACCGCGAACTACTGGAAGCCCTGCTGCGCTCCGCCCCGGCACAGGTGGCGGCCATCAGCGGGTATGGCCTGGCGGTAGCCGCACCGGCGGTCACGGAACTTGACCCCGAAGCGCAGCGCCGCCTGCGTGACGCCTTGACTGAGCGCTATGCGCCTGCGGGAAAGGTGAGGCCGTTTGGCCAGGGAGAGACGACGCTCGAGATCTTTGTTCGAAAGCCCTGAACGGGGTGCGGGCATTTTGCTTGCGCAGACCTGCGGCCCGTGTAATTGTGTGGCACATAGTGCTGCGATGCGGTTCCGCCTCAGGCGGCTGCGTTTGCGGCTTTGTAAACTCAGCGACCGGAGACGCAGCATGAGTCGATCGCCCTGTCGGGTTCTGACCATATTGACGGGTGTGTGTGTGCTCAGCCTGGCGCCAGGGGCGGCGCGGGGTCAAATGCTCCGGTTCGACAACTACCGTGACCTGGTCATTCCCGACAACGCCAACATACGGTTCGGCAGTTTCTATTCTGATTGGGCGTTTGCGCAGTCCGTGGGCGTGCGTTACACGCGCACCTCGGGAGCGGGTGCTACCACGCTGGAAGAGGGCCGCCTGGGCCGGACACGCGAGGATGGTCTCGAATTTCCGATGGTCTCGACGTTGAACATGCAGAACTACCTGCTGATCAACAAGTACATGGACCTCGATCTGTCGGTCAACATCTCGTACAGCTACTTTCCCGCGGGCACCGAGGATGACCAGTTGGACGTGAACATTGTGAGTGAAGGCATGACGGCCCGCATGGGCGCTTTTACCATGAGTGTAACGCGCGACGGTGCGGCGGGCAGTTTCAACGGTCGCAATGTGACGGCCAATGCCTACACACGGAGCGATGGGAGCAAGGGGGCGGATGTTTCCGCCACCTTGTCAACCGAGTTCGACATTACCAAGTTTGTCCGGGCCCGCCTTTACGACACCCCGTCGTACACGGCCGACTATGTGGACCGCCGCGGGCGCAGCGACAACCTGAGGGGTGACAAGTACCGCTACTTCCAGAATACGCTGGGGCTCGACCTTGACTGGCTCCTGGCCAAGGGTCAGGAGCTTGCGTATTCCTTCATGCGTCTGGATACCTGGCCGCAGGACAACGATCTCAACCAGGCGCGCAGCACCGTCACCCGGCATTCGCTCGTATATCAGAATCAAGTCAACCCCGTTTTCATGGTCGGTGCCCGGGCCGATTTCACCTGGCGGGAGTTCGATGAATCGTTGCGTGGAAACCAATTCCAGCAGGACTATCTGGGCTTTATCGGCGCCGATCTCAGCGAGAACACCACGCTTAACCTCGGCGGCGGTTATTCGTCGGCCAGTCTGGTCGACCCCGGGCCTTACGAACAGGATGGCAGTTCGGATTCCGTGATTGGGCTTGCCTCGCTGCGGTCCATGCTGACAGATCGGACGGCGCACTCGATGGGTTACTCGCGCCGGCAGGAGGGGGGCTTCGAGGCGGGGCTTGAGATCATCGACCAGTACCGGTATGCGATCGAGTGGCACAACAATACGTGGTCGTGGTCATACTTGACGTTGTACGAGACGGTGCAGCCCCGCCTTGCCATGGTGTCGGAGTACAGCGACTGGCTCAACCAGTTGGGGATGACGCGCGTATTGTCGCGCAACGTGACGGCGGTCGCCAATGTGGCTCATACGGTGCGCAATAATGGGGAAGTCGCCACAGGCGACGTGAACGCCGACCAGGTGTTCATCTCCCAAGACTACACCACGTGGGCGGTCAATGTAGGACTTACCCAGCGTTTCACCGACAACCTGGCTGCGTTCTATTACGCGGAGCATCTGGTGCAATCGGGTGCCGACGCTTCCTTGGATTTCGAACGTGACACGGTGGGCGCTACGCTCACATACCAGCATGACTTCTAATACGCGCATGCCTGCCTCGAAACGCGTGGTCCTTCTGGCCTCCATGATGCTGGCGGCCGTCTGGCTGGCGGCCAACCTCACCCGCTTGGCGGGCGGTCCCGGCGGCACGACTTCAATCACGCTGGGCGTCTTGTTTGCGGTCTTGCTGGCGGCACGCCCGAAACCGCGGGGCGAGCGTGAAGTGATGCTGCCGGCCGGCCGGCTTGCCGGTTTGGCGGTGGCTGGACTGATGGCGGTGGTTGTCGGCATCGTTGTGCCCATCCATCAACTTGAGTGGTTGGGGATGCTGCTGGTCCTGTTCGCGTGCCTGGCGTGGGCGCTGCCGGGGCGGTATGTTCGTGATGTGGCGCTGGGCCTGTTCATCCTCTATTGGATCCACCCAATGCCCAGTCAGGTATTTGGCCCCCTGCAATTGGGAATGCAGAAGGTCTCCGTCAAACTCAGCGAGTACCTGCTGCAATCCTTGAACATGCGGGTGTGGGGTGATGGACTCTTTCTGCGCTCCGGGGTACGCGTGTTCGGCGTGCCCGAGTCTTGTAGCGGCATGAAGACGGCCACCACGGTGTTCTTTTGCGGGCTCGGGGTGGCATTGCTGATGCGCTTCCGCTGGGTGAACGTGGCATGGTTGTTGGGGATCGGGATGGTCCAGGTGGTTCTGCTCAACGTGCTGCGCATTTCGGGCATTGTGTGGTTTGGCACCGACCGGCCGGCAGAGTGGAACGCCAAGGTGCTCCACGACACGATGGGTGTCTTCATGGTCATCGGGGTGGTGTTGATCTATCTTGATGCGGTATTGGCTCGGCAGGCGATTCGCTGGCGGCAACGGCGGCGGATCTTGCACGAGATCAATGACGACGTTGGTGAATGGGAGGAGAAACTCAAACGATGGCCGGTCTTTTGGCGGATGGTGTTTCTCTGGTGGCGGCCAGTGCTGGCGGTGGCCATCGTTGGGTCGGTGACGGCTTTTTTTGCATTCCGCCTCAGGCCCTTTCATCGTGCCGAGATGATCCGAGGCGTGGCCGAGGCCCTGGTTCGGGCCGATGTGGCGACCGCCGAACGGGCGGTGAAGGCGGCATTGGCCATCAATCCCCGCAACGAGGCCCTGCATACGGACATGGCGACCATCCTGTTCGAGCGCCGTCGGTTGGACGAAGCGCTTGCCTATGTCAGACGGCGCCCGGTCGAGGCACGGTCCCTTGGCGATCGCGTGCTCGAGGCACGGGCACTGATGGAACTCAAGCGGTTTGACGAAGCCCGGGCCGTCATGAACGGGCTGCCGGCTGAGACTCGCGGCTGGCCGGGCGTCGCGATGGTCATGGCCGAGTTCATGGCTATGCTCGACAAGCCGGATGAAGTATCCCCTGCGTTGATCAAGGCATCGTATGGCATCGGGTTGCTGGACCGTATTCGGAGCTTGTTTCCCTATCTTGCCGCTCGCGAGTTGTGGGAGACGATTTCCAAGGTTGATCCCGACATGCCCTACGCCAACCCCTTGCATGGGGTGATTGCGGCGACGGCGCGAATACGGATGAACGATTTCGACGGTGCTGCCAACGTCTTGCGGCGCGCCATGGTTCGTAAGGATATGGACCGCTTGTTCTTGACCCCGCTCGTCGCCGTATGGGTGGCCAAACGCGAAGCCGAGTGGGAGTCACGGGTGGAAACCGTCTTGCGGGAGCATCTGGATACGTTCACGGCTGCCGAACTGTCCCAGGTGATGGAAGGGGCCTTCAAGGCCGGCCGGGCCGACTTGGGCTGGCGGGCCTATGGGCGGTTGCGCAGGGGATTTCCAGGCGACCCCGACCTGGTGATCGCGCCGACCCAGTTCGCCGCCGCGTGGTTTTCGTTCCGTCAGACCTATCTGGGGTTGGCGACGCAGGGGGGGGGCGGGGTTGTTGACTCGCGGGCCTTTCTTGCCACCGTCGGCAATCTGGCTCCGTGGCGCCGGCTTTGGGCCGCGATTCCCGAAGCCTCCGAACTCCAGACACAGCCGGGATCGGGCGAACGCCAACGCCGGTTGCGCGAGTGCTTGACGATTCTCGAGACGCTCGAACGCGCGGGCAAACTTGAGCCGCGGATGGAATCGGTCTATGTGCAGATTCTAGGAGAACTGAAACGTTGGGATGAGGCTCACGCCAAGCTCGATCAGTTTGAGAAGACCCATCCTTTGCGCCGCCGCGTCTACAAACTCCAACATGCCGCACTCTATCGGACGCAGGGCCTGACAGAGTCGGCTTACGAGGCGTTCAGCGACTACAGCCGTGATGAGTCGCATCCGTCGCTCACGGTCCGGCTCGACATGGCCGCGGTTGTACTGACGCTCGACATGGGGCCGTATGCGATGGGCATCCTGGACGATGCCGCGCGCATGTTCCCCGCGTCGGATGAACTGATGGAATTGACGGCGGTGACCCTGGGGTATTTCGGGTTGGCGGAGGAAGCACTGCATAAGATCGGCCAGATGAAGGTGCCCGCCGATCCTGCGATTCGTCTGCGGTTCCTGATGGCCACAGGGCGCATCAAGGAAGGCGACAAGTTGGCGGGCTCGGAACGTCTGACCGCCCTGCAGCTTCCGCGCCGCCAGACGGAACTCCTGCCGCCGGCGGAGCGGGTGATCCAGTGGCGCGGCGGCGTTCTGGCCGAGGCGGACTACGAGCGCGAGCGGCTGGCGATGCCCGCGCGGCAGAGCGTATTCCTGGCGCGTATTCGTGCGCTCAAGGATGCGTGGTACCGGGAACGGGGGGCTGGGGCCACCAGCGACCCGGCCGCCTGGCAGTCGGCAGGGCGCGATGCCGGGGAGCAGGCCACGGCGCTCAATGAGTTAACGATTCTGCTGGCCCGCCAGTCGGGTCGCCAGAAGGAGGCGCTTGCGGTGGCCAGACGGGCCGTGGCATTGCGTCCGGGGTGGATCGCTTTGCGGCGGATCGAGGTGGCGCTTTCGGGCGGCGATCCGGAGATTGTCGAGCAGGCGTATAAGGCTTGTCCGTGGGATGGAAACCTGTGGCTGGCCGCACTGATCGCGCGCGTCAACTCCCGCAAGGATGAGGCTGGCGCGGCGGCCATGGTGAACCAGGCCATTGCCGCACGGGACCGCGCGCCGGGCACCTTGGTCGTGGCTTCGGATTTCCTGCTGCGCAAGGGAATGGGCGAGGTCGCTTCAGCCGCCGCGCGCGAGGCGATCGCCCGGGGTCAGGGCCTGCTTCCCGCCTATGTGATGGGATTGGCCTGTGCGATCAAGTCCAAGGACATGGTGTGGGCTGCACGATGCGCCCGGGACGGCGCCGAACAGGCCCTGGAACCTTGGCCATTCTACAAGATCATCGTCGGGCTCAAGTCGAAGGACGTGAAACCCGATGCCGATGTTATTCGTGCTTTGGTGGGACTGCAGGCTCAATACCCGAACGAAGGGGTTTGGGATGAAAGGCTGGGCGATGCTTATTTCCAGCGGGGACAGCCCGACCAGGCCATGGATGTACTTGAGGATGCCCTGCGGCGCACGGGCACCAAGCAGCCGCCGCGCATTAGGACCTATCTCATTGCTTCAGAAGCGGCCCGCCTTGAAGGCAATGCGACCAAGGCTGTGCGGGTTCTGGAAGGAGCGCGCAAGGACTATCCCGATGATCCGAACATATTGAACAACCTGGTCTATGCATTGGCCCAGGATCCTGCTACTATTGGAAAAGCGGTTGCTTTGTTGCCCGATTTGCTTAAGGCGGGCGGGGGGGGCTTTGCCGTGTACGACACGGCGGCCGTGGTGGCGTTGCGCTCCGGGGATCTGAAAGCGGCGGGCGACTATGCCGCCAAGGCGGTAAATCTCGTCAAACAAGGGGATTATGCCTGGCATGAGGTCTATCTGAATGCGGCGGAGGCACAGATTAGATTGGGGCGATATCGCGAGGCTCGGCAGAATCTGGACCTTGTCCGTCAAAGCGCCGAGCGCTCTCCGGCCACCGAAACACGGGTTCGGGCGCTCCTCGACGAGATTCTGCGCCGCGAACGCGAATAGTGTGCCTGTTTCGCGTTGACACCTATGGCGGCGGGTCGTATAAGGTTTAGTGATTTTCTGCATTTTCGTGGGGTGTTGCGGCGCCCGCGGTATGCGGTTGGGGGGTCGTTGCGGAGGGTAGTCTGTTCATGAATTGGGCCTGGCCGGACAGATGGGGGCGAGTGGTCATGCCTCTGCTCGTTGGGATGTGTGCCTTGGGCATATCGATCCTGGCGGGTGGGTGTGCCACCCCGAGTAATGACGACTACGTCCAGCAGATCATTGCGGAAGCCATGGCGGACTCCCAGCCCCTTGCAACACCGGTTGAACCGGTCGATGTGCCTCCCCCTGCCATCGTGCCCGCAGTTGATGTTGCGCCCGCTCAGGTTTCCGCAGTCACAGGTACTGTCCCGGAGACTGTAGTCGCTCCCGCTCCGGCATCGACGGTTCCCGTGCCAGTGGCTGTTCTTGCGCCCAGTGTTCCTGCGCCCAGTGTTCTTGCGCCCAGTGTTCCTGCGCCCAGTGTTCCTGCGCCGGTCGGGGTGTCGTCCAACCTCGCTGCAGAGCCGACGATGATCAAGATGACGGCGCCCACGATCCAACCGGAGACGCTGCTCTGGGTTTCGGTGTCGGAGGATCCCAGCCTCAATGGACGGTATTTGGTTAACAGCGCCTCCGCCATCGATTTCGGTTACGTGGGTCTGATCTTCCTGTCGGACATGAATGTCGATCAAGCGGAGGCGGCTATCCGAAATGCGTTGGAGGGCCGGTATCTGAATCGCGCTACCGTGAGCGTCAAGATCGCGAAGGCATCGTACGATCAGGTGGCGGTGTTGGGTGCCGTCGATATGCCGGCACAGATCAAGATTGGGGCTGGCGCGACAATAACAATGAATGAAGCTTTGCGCCGCGCCGGGGGGTTGCGCGGCAATCGCGATAACGCCCGTGTAAAGATCGTGCGTGGCGGCATGCGCACGCCGTTTGGCCCTGCGGCACCTGGGGAGGTGTATGTGCTGTCGTCGTCGGACGGACGGCTCCAGGTTCCCGATGTTCTGCTGCGTAATAATGACATGGCCTACGTCTTTACTTATGAAACCACCCAGCCGGGAAGGGTCAGCGGCGGCGGGAAACGCATCCTGCTTCTGGGCGAGGTGCCGCGCCGGGGCGTTGTGGATTTTGCGGAGAATGAGCCCTGTACAGTGATGTACCTGTTGTTCAAGATCGGCGGGTTGCCTCGTTTTGCCAGGGCTGACCGGATTCAGGTGGTGCGGACGGCCAAAGACGGGCGCGAAAAGACATTCCTGGTCAATGGGAGCGATTTGATGAGTGTGGGTGATCCGAAGAATGACCTTGTCCTGGAATCGGGCGACCGTGTTGTTGTCCGTGCCCGCCGATTTGCCTTCTTTTGACCCTGGGCCGGGCCCGCCTCTGAAGGATCATTCTCCTGTGCGACGGAGCTTGCATGCCTGTAAACGATACCTTTGAACAGAAGAAGATCGATCCTCGGATCTACCTTGGCATATTGGTATTCCGCTGGAAGCTGATTCTCATCTGCTTCCTCTATTGTCTGCTGGGCGGAGTCCTGTACCTGGAGTTCACGCCTAAGCAATACGACACGGCTACCCGGTTGTTCATCTACCGCGATCCGAGTACAAAGATTGAATCGCAGGGATATCATTCCTCTCAGAGTCAGTCGCATGTCAGCCTGCTGAGGAGCGAGGCGTTCAGGGCCAGGATCGTGGAGCGACTGGCCCCCATATGGCTGTCGCGCCTGGGTGGCAACGGGAAAGAACTGTGGCCCGCCTTAACGGTCGGCCTGGAGGTTGGCGACGGGTTCATGATCACCTTGTCGATCCGGAATTCCCATCCGGCGTATGCCCGGGCCTTTCTGCGGGAAGTGAACCGGGAGTTCCAACTCCAGCGGGAGGTCGTGAAGCAGGACTCGTTCGGGTCGGCGGAACGAGTTTTGCAGGAAGAACTATCCCGGCTTCGTGAGCAGATTCGCTCAGCCGAAGACGATGTGATCGAGTACCAGCGCGTCAATGAGATGGAGTACGTTCAGGCTCGCGGTTCTTTCGAGTTGGGCTACCTGAATGACCTGGTCAACCGCAGTCAGAGGCTGAGCACCGAGAAGTGGATGCTGGAACTGCAATACCCGGGGCTGAAGGGCGAAGCCCCCGAGGTCATTCGTGACGTCATGGCGTTGACGAAGGAGACTGGGGCGTTGTCCTCGTCCACCTCTTCATCGGCAGGCGGCGTGACAAATGAGCCCGGGATGGGGGCTGCTCGCCCGGATGACTGGAGCGGCGCTTTCCAGGACAAGCGCCTCAGGCTTGCCCGTCTGCAACGTGAACGGGCAGAGTTGACCTCGCACATGCAGCCCGATAATCCGAAGCTGCGATCCATCGATGACGAGATGGCCGCGATTCGCAGGGACACGGAGTTGCAGTCGGAGGTCGAATATGTCCGTTTGAGGCAGAGGGCATCGGCGCTCGGCATGCAAATCAATGCGCTGGACGAAGCCCAGAGGCGCTGGAAGAACTCGTTTCTGCTTGCCAGTCGCAAAGGCGCTGACTTGCGCCACCTTACGATGGCCGTGGCACGACTGGAAACAATGTACGGGGAATTGTATGGCCGCCTGAACGATCTGCGGATTGAGAAGGAAATCAAGGGGGAACATTTCGCGGTGGTGGTGCCTGTACGCACCAATCCAAAACCCGCCTGGCCTGACCCGTGGAAGATCCTTGTGACCGTCTTGGTGGCCGGTATTGGTTCGGGGCTGGCGTTGGCGATGGTCGCGTACTTCTTCGATGACAAAGTGCAGTCGGTGAGCGATGTCGAGTCGGTCGTCGGGGTCCCGTTTCTTGGTGGCATCCCTTACTGGGTGCACAGCGATCTGACGACGCGGATTCGGCCGATTGTCAGCGAACAGCACCGGTCGGGGGCGGCGGAGGCTTACCGTGCCCTGCGGACGAACGTACTCTCGGCGGTCGAAAAGGCCGGCAAGAAGGTCATCCTGATCACGAGCGCCGATTCCAAAGAGGGGAAGACGCTTACGTCCCTCAATCTTGCCATCATGATGGCAAAGACAGGGAAGCGCGTCCTCTTGATCGACATGGACCTGCGGCGTGGCGTTCTGCACAAGTCACTGGAGTGCGAGCGTACCCCGGGGGTGATCGATGTCTTGCGCGACCGACGGCCCCTGGGCGAGGTCGTGTGTGCGACGCCGCACGACAACCTGTGGTTTATCCCGGCGGGCACTGTCGAAAAGAACACGTCGGAACTTCTGCATGCGGCGGGCCTGGAAGGGATGTTGAGCGATGTCGTCGACAAGTTCGATTTCGTCATGATGGATTCGGCGCCCGTTCTGCGTGTGACCGACACGGTCATTCTGGCCAACTGCCCCCTTGTTTGCGTGATCTACGTGGCGCATGCCAATAAGACCTCCAAGCCGGTCATCAAGTACTCACTGGACATGCTGGGCGATGTGCATGTGATCGGGCTGATCGTCAACAGCATCGAGATGCACAGGATCAGCAGCCTCTACTACGCCTACCAATACCCGAACTATGCCTACTACAGTTACGCCTACAAGTACGGCTACAACTACGATCTCTACGACGAGCATGGCCGGCATGCGGTGGGCGGTCGGTTCAGCCGGATGCGGAGCACGGTGAAGCGCTGGCTGCGGGGTGGCGTGCTGTCGTCGGAGTAGACTATGGCTGTTCATCGCAGTCATCTCGACACCCAGATTGTGAGGATGGCCGCACTGGACGCCCTCTGTCTGGCTGTCGGCGTCGTGGCGGCGATCATCGTGCGCCTGGGTGGAGCAGCCCTGCAGCCTTACCTCTTCGAGAATCTCTCCGGGTGGATGTACATGGGCGCCACCATCATTGTCGCCAACTACGTGACCGGCACCTACGGTTTCGAGATTCGTGTGTCGCGATTCAACATGGTGGTCAATTGGCTCTTTTCCATCGGCATGGCGCTGCTCGTGGTCAGCACAACGTCCTATGCCTGGCTGGGTCTGCTGGTGGGCCGCGGTGTGCTGGTGTTGACCCTGGTGTTTTACTCGGTCCTGTGGCTGTCGATGCGGTTGGTCATCTACTATTTCCTTTTCCGGAAGGATGCCTTCGGTTACCGGGTGGCGGTGGTGGGGGCCGGGCCACAGGCACGGCAGGTGCTGGAGATGGTGGAGCATGCCGGCATTCGACCGGTGCACCGGGTCACGGCATTGATCGAGGTGGATACCCGCGGGGCGACGCCGACGCTCGGTCCTCGGGCGGAGGGGGTGCCGGTCATCCGGGCCACGGCGGAAACGCTGGCGTCGGTCATCCGTTCGCTGTCGGTCGATGTCATCCTCATTGGTCTGGAGAAGGAGGAGGATGCCGCCAGACTGCATTCGCAATTGCGGCGATTGCGTTTCGAAGGCGTTCCCGTGCTCACGGCGCTTAACGTGGCGGAAGTGTATGCCGGGCGTGTGCCGCTTGACTTGATCAATGAGGCTTGGTTGATGCAGGCCAGCCTTGGGTTTGCCTCGACGGTTGTCATGCGCTTCAAGCGGGTGTCCGACGTGGTCATCGTGCTGTTGATCGGTGTGCCTGCCCTCATCATTTGTGCCCTGGTCGCCTTGTTGATCAAGGCCTCGGCGCCACAAAGTCCGGTGTTCTACTGCCAGGAGCGGGTGGGGCGATTCGGGCATCCGTTTCTGATCTACAAGTTCAGGACCATGGTGCATGGGGCGGAACATGGGGTGGGGGCGGTCTGGTCTCCCCTGCAGGATCCGCGCGTGACGACGATCGGACGATTCCTGCGCCGGTATCGTCTGGACGAAATGCCCCAGTTCATCAACATACTGAAAGGCAGCATGAGTCTCGTCGGGCCTCGCCCGGAGCGGCCCGAGCTGGCCGCCCAGTTGGAAAAGGAGATCCCCCTCTACCGCGAGCGTGAAAACATACCCCCGGGCCTCACGGGTTGGGCACAGATCCGCTACCCGTACGGTGCGTCGGTGAAGGATGCCAAGACCAAGCTGGAATACGACATGTACTATCTCCAGAATCTTTCATTCGGGCTTGATCTGCGGATCCTGCTGCGTACGCTGCGTATCGTCCTTTTCGGCCTGGAACGCGAGATGCGCTGACCGGTCCGCCGGATGCCCATGCCATGAACCCCGAAGAGGATCCCATCGTTGTGGAGCGTCGTTCACGCGAATGGGTGGTGCCGTCCATTCTGTTGATCTGCATCGCCTTGACCGGCGTGTGGGAACTGATGGCACGGGCCAGTCGCCGTCCTTTCAGCCCCTTCGATCTGACCGCCGCCGATTTCCGGGGGTTTCAACCCGCCTTGAAGGGGGGCATGAGCCGGATGGTGCCGGTTTCGACCAATGATCCCGCGGAGCCGAATATTGTCGCCATGGAGGTGCGGCGTGGCGGCCGGACGACCCTGGTCCGGCTGGTTCATGGTTACAACATGCCCACTTGTATGCGGCTCAAGTCGTATGACGTGGACTTGATTCAGGCCGGAGTGTCGGACCCGACTCCCCGAGAGCCTCGGGACACAGTGCAGGTTTGGCGACTGAGGTCGCCGGGCGGGGAGGTGTCAATTGCGACAACCACGATCCTGAGAGCCGGCGATTTCGTCGCCATGAACGAGGATATCCGCTCCATGGCCTTTCCGCGGGTTGATGGACCGGAAGACCCGCGCTGGATTCCTCGGGGCATTACGCGGGAAACGCTCCGCCATCCGCTGGTCTCGGTCGGAGCGTGGTTCCGGGCCCGCTGGAACAGCTCCCGCACGGATCTGCTGACGTTCCTGCGGTTGCGCCAGCCGGCCTGGGCCAGCGAAGAAAGGCTCTCGTTCGTCGTGAAAAGTGTCGCGCCCGGCGTTACGCCTGACAACGAGCCTGCCATGATCCGGGACGTGCTTGCCGTACATCGCGAGGCGCTGGCTGTCTTTCAGCAGTGGCGACGGCTTACCCTGTCGAAACCGCCTTTACCGTAACGGGCTGTAACGGGCTTGCATTCGTGCGGTTGCACCGACAGAATGCTCCCCAGCCTTTGGACAAGATGTACTCATGGCCGAACGACGCATCCATCTTCTTTTCTCGTGCGATGGCAATTCCTGTCGGAGCCAGATGGCAGAGGGCTTTGCTCGTATGCGGGCCCGACCTGACGTCCTCGTCTACAGCGCGAGCACCGGATCCGGGGCCGTGCAACCGCTGGCCGTTCAGGTCATGGCCGAGGCGGGTGCCGACATTCGACCCCAGGGAACCCAGACGCTGGACGCTCTTTCCGTGAGGAATTTTGACATGGTCGTCACCTTGGGCGGAACGGCGGCGCAGGGCATCCCGATGCTTCCCGGCAATCCTGCGCAGGTGCAGTGGGAGGTTGCCGATCCGGCCGTCGGTTCCGGCGAGGTGGCCGCCTTCAGGGCCGTGCGCGATGACATTCGCCGTCTCGTGGATGACCTGTTCGACAAGGGGTATCTGGACGCACTGGCTCACGTGAAGCAATATGCCGATCTGGTGCTTGACCACATTTCGGAAGGGGTCATCGCCCATGACATGCAGCGCCGGATCCTCTATTTCAACGCCGCAGCCGAACGCATCACCGGCTATGCACGTGAAGAGGTCCTTAATCACGACTGCCATGACACCTTGTCGGGTGGCCTCTGCGGAGGCAAATGTTCGTTCTGCGACGGGCAGCCGTTGCCGGCCGACGGCGAATTCCGCGAACTGGATGTCTGCACGCGTCAGGGTGAACGGCGGCGTGTGGGGATGACGCTGCACACCATGAGCAACCAGCAGGGACGGCAGGTCGGCATCATCGTCTGTTTCCGGGATGTGACGCGTGAGGTACGTTTGGCGCGGCGTCTCGGTGAAATCGAGCAGTTTGCGGGCATCATCGGGCGCGACCCTAAAATGCTGGCCCTGTTCGATCTCATTCCCGAGTTGGCGGAGTCGAATGTCCCTGTGCTTATCCAGGGCGAAAGCGGGACCGGCAAGGAATTGATCGCCGCGGCCTTGCACAATGAGGGGCCGCGCGCCGGCAAGCTTTTCGTGCCGGTGAACTGCGGCGCCCTGCCTGAGGGGCTCCTCGAGAGTGAGTTGTTCGGGCATGTTCGCGGCGCCTTTACCGGCGCTATTCGCGACAAGAAAGGTCGTTTTGAGCTGGCGGACGGGGGCACGATCTTTCTGGATGAGATCGGCGATGTATCGCCGGCCATGCAGGTCAAACTCTTGCGCGTACTCCAGGAAGGGTGTTTTGTGCATGTGGGCGGCGAGAAGACCGTCCGCGTCAATGTGCGCGTCATCAGCGCCACAAACAAGGACCTGACCAGGGAAATGGCGGCGGGACGATTCCGCGAAGATCTCTTCTATCGCCTCGGTGTCATTCCCTTGACCGTGCCGCCTCTGCGCGAACGGCCGACTGACATTCCCCTCATTGCCAACCACTTCCTGGAGCGCGCACTCCGCGAGGTCGGACGTTCAGAATTGTCGTTCAGCGATGAAACCATCAGTTTCATGGTGTCATATCCCTGGCCAGGCAACGTTCGTGAGCTTCAGAACTGGATACAGTTTGCCCTGATCAAATGCAAGAGCGGGGCCATTCGGTTGGAGCATCTGCCACCGGTAGCCCTGAAATCCGTGCACATGCCGCCTGTGCCGCCGCCGCCGGCGCCGGGTACCGCCCTGGCGGGCATCGGCAGGTTGCGGGTGAGACTCGATCGCGACACCGTGCGCGCCGCGCTGGAGCGCTCAGGCGGCAACAGGGTCGCGGCCGCCAAGATGCTGGGCGTTTCCCGCGCGACACTGTACCGCTTCCTCGATAGCGACGGTGTCTCCTGACTTGGCGCAAAGGGCAGGGTCTTCTTGACGATGAGACATCGGTTTGCAGCAACGTGTGAGACACCGACTCACTTATATGGCGACAAACATCGCTGACGCAACCCATTCTCCGGATGTTGTTTATAGTATTACTGGCGCAGTTTCCGCTGGACCGGCACGTAACTTGCGTACTCAAATCACCATGCGCAAGAGTGATGCACGGAAGCCTGAGGAATACAATCGCAATATAGTGAGGTCGCTTGACTTGGCGGCGGATATGATTATGCTGGCAAGTCAGGGCGAGGGCGCAAGCTGCGATGATGGCTGTATGACCCTGTATGGCATTGTGCGGGATTGCGCCTACAAGATACGGGGGGTGGCTGAGCGTGAGCGACTTGTACATCGTTCCCGCGGACGGTGGCGCGAGTGAAGCCGGCTTGTGTTAGGCCCCGCGGCTGGCAGTGTAAAATGGGACGTTCAACGAATCAGGTTGAACGATGAAGTGGGCCGGTATCCTGAGGAGTTCGTCATAATGAAATATGTCTGTAACGTGTGCGGATACGTCTATGATCCCAAGGTTGGCGATGCCGAGCACGGCATAGTGCCGGGAACGGCTTTCGAGGATCTTCCGGACGACTGGTGCTGTCCGGACTGTGGTGTGGGCAAGGGGGAATTCTCGCCCCAAACATAGGTTGATGGCCTGCGACGGAACTTGCGCAGGCCGGTGGGCAGGACAACATCAGGCTGAGAGAAGGAGCATCGCGTGAAAGTTAAGGGGACGAGGACCGAGCGCAACATATTGACGGCCTTTGCCGGTGAGTCGCAGGCGCGCAACCGGTACAGTTTTTTTGCCGGCAAGGCGAAGAAGGACGGCTTTGTTCAGATCGCCGACATTTTCGAGGAAACCTCCAACCAGGAGCGCGAGCACGCCCATCGGCTCTTCAAATTGCTCGAAGGCGGCGAGGTCGAAATCACAGCCGCATTTCCGGCAGGCGTTGTCGGGGCGACGGTAGATAATCTCAAGGCAGGAGCAGCCGGAGAACATTACGAATGGTCGGAAATGTACCCGGGGTTTGCCAGGGTCGCCCGTGAGGAAGGTCTTGACGACATCGCGGCCATTTTCGAGTCCATTGCGGTGGCCGAGCAGGGGCACCAGAAGCGCTATCTGGGGTTGGCGGCGAACATCGAAACGGGACGGGTATTCCAGCGTGACCGCGCGGTCACATGGCGCTGTCGTCATTGCGGTTACACGCATCAAGGGACCCACGCGCCCGATGCCTGCCCCGCGTGCGCGCATCCGAGGGCATTTTTCGAGGTCGCGGGAGAGTACTGGTAATCGGAAGACAGATAGAACAGGAGGCGAACATGGCAGATCGACTTGAAGTTTTCAAATGCGAGTCGTGTGGTATCATTGCAGAAGTTCTGCATGGCGGCGGGGGTGAGCTGGTTTGCTGCGGCAAACCCATGAAGTTGTTCAAAGAGAACACGGTCGATGCCTCCAAAGAAAAGCACACTCCGGTCATCGAGCGGCTGAGCAATGGCTATCGGGTCACTGTCGGCAGCGTTCCGCATCCCATGGAGGAAAAGCACTACATTGAATGGATCGAATTGATCGCAGGCGATGAGGTCCATCGACGGTTTCTGAAGCCGGGCCAGGCGCCCGTCGCGGTTTTTGAAGGCGTGACGGCCGCTGCCGTGAGCGCGCGTGAGTTCTGTAATGTGCATGGTTTGTGGAAGGCGTGAGGGGTCCTAATCTCTTGCGGAAAGGAACGACTATGATTGGAAAGAAAATCGAAAAAGCTTTGAATGGGCAGATCAACAAAGAGCTGTACTCGGCGTATCTATATCTCGCCATGTCGGCCGATGCCAGTGCCTTGGGCCTGCGGGGCACCAGTGGTTGGTTCTACGTGCAGTATCAGGAAGAAACGGCGCATGCCCAGAAACTCTATAAGTACCTGCTGGAACAGGGGGCTACGGTCGAATTGGGAGCGATCGAAAAGCCGAAGGCCGGATTCAAGTCGTTGCTGAGCCTGTTCGAGGCCACGCTCAAGCATGAGCGCTTCATCACCCAGTCGATCAACGAGTTGATGGATCTGGCGGTAAGCGAGAAGGACTATGCCACTCAGCTGCTCTTGCAGTGGTATATCAAGGAACAGGTTGAAGAGGAAGCCAACGACAACGATATTCTGACGATGTTGAAGATGGCGGGCAGTTCCACCGGGACGCTCCTCATGATCGACAAACAGCTCGGAAAGCGGGCGAAGGCCGAGTAGGGGGCCGGGGCGGCTCCGGCCGTAGAGGCGCGACAGGATCATGCAGGACGAGCGGCTGCCATGCCGCTCGTCTCGCATTGGGGGGGGCTGGTGTTCAAGCAGTGTTCAGGGTGCGGGCATGTGTGGGCAAGCCGGGATGGTTTTCTGGGCGATGCCGAGGTGACACTGGTGGGCTACCAGGCCATGATGAAGCATCTGGAGGCCGGCTATTTTCTATTCAACCACTTGCATAAGGGCTGCGGCTCGACGGTGTCCGTCCGGGCCGGTGAGTTCTTCGACCTTTACAGGGGCCCCGTGTTCCAGGGCAGCAAGTTCGGCCAGAAGGAGTGCGGCGGGCATTGCCTGCATGCGCAAGACTTGAGCCCGTGCCCCTTGGAATGTGAGTGCGCCTTTGTGCGCGAAGTCCTGCAGATTGTGCTTGCGAGGATGAAACAGCCGGCGGCTTGAGTATTCACCGGCAGCGAGGGTTCATGCGACGACGATGGGCAGTGATAGTTGCTGTGGTCGGGTTGATGTCCGGCCGGAGCGGCGCGGGGGTTGCGGACCCCTTCGGTGTGGGCGTGTCTGCGAGCGCCGACGGCACCGGGTGGGTGGCGGCGGTCACGTTCACGGTTCCGGCGCGACATCACCTGTATGCCGACGATATCCGGGTTCAGGAAACGGGGGGCCTGGCGCTCGTTTCCGCAGCCGTGGCTAAACCCACGCGCATTCACGATTCCTTCACGGGCGATGAACGCGACGTCTACACCAACGATTTCGTCCTGAGCTACCGGATGGGTGCTTCGACGTTAACCGGACTCGTCTTGAAGGTGGATTATCAGGGGTGCGACGAGGCTACCTGTTTCTTTCCCCAGACCCGCCTGTTTCCGCTTGCACCGGTTGTGCGCGACGTGCCGCCGGAGGCGCGTCCCGTTGAGAACGGCATCGGAGACTGGCCGGCGTTCGATGCCGCCCTGAAGATCGAAGAGCGCGCCGTGGGCTACCTCCGGGCAACCGAGTTCACGGCGTTCTTGGACGAAGCGCTTCACGGGCGCGGAGCCGGCAGTCAGGGGAGTTCATCCGTTTGGATCCGGATCCGTGAGACTGCAGCGCTGTTCAGCGCCAGTCCGGCTGAGTTTCTGCGCCGTTTCGGCGCGACATGGACGGTCGTGCTCATTCTCCTGGGTGGATTGCTGTTGAATCTGACGCCCTGCGTGCTGCCCATGATCCCTGTCAATCTGGCAATCCTGGGTGTTGGGGCGCAGGGGAGTTCGCGAGCGCGCGGGTTCGGCCTTGGGGCGGCCTACGGGGCGGGTATCGCCGTGGTCTATGGAATGCTCGGGCTGGTGGTGGTGCTCAGCGGGTCCCAGTTCGGGGCGTTGAATTCCAGCCCGGGGTTCAATGCCGCCATTGCCGTGGTGTTTGCGGTTCTCGGGCTGGCCATGTTCGATGTGATTCAGATCGACTTGACGCGGTTCCAGGGCGGGACGGGCGGTTCACCCGCCCGGCGCGGCAGCTATGTGGCGGCGGCGGGGATGGGGGGCATCGCGGCGCTTCTGGCCGGAGCATGCGTGGCGCCAGTGGTTATCGCCGTGCTGCTGCTTTCCGGCACGCTGTATGCGGCAGGGGCTGCCGTGGGGTTGGTGTTGCCCTTCGTACTGGGTCTCGGCATGGCGCTGCCATGGCCTCTGGCCGGGGCCGGGCTGGCCTTCATGCCCAAACCCGGAGTCTGGATGTCCCGGGTCAAGGCAGGTTTCGGGGTCTTCATCATGGGCCTGGCCATCTACTACGCCTCGGTGGCGGTCCGGGGGTGGCGCGGCCCGCGTGCGGCGGGTCCGGCGGATGCCGGGATTGTTCACGTGTCGGCGGACCAGGGACCGGCGGCATGGGCCAGGGTGGTCGCCCTGGCGCACGCCGCCGGGAAACCCGTATTCGTGGATTTCTGGGCCACCTGGTGCAAGAACTGCGAGGCCATGGACGCCACCACGTTCCGAGAGGCGCGAGTCCGGGAAAGCCTGCAGGGATTCGTTGTGGTAAAGTGCCAGGCGGAACGGCCGAATGACGCGGCGACGCGGGCGACGCTGGAGCATTTTGGCGTCAAGGGGCTGCCGACCTACGTTGTGCTCAAACCCGTGTCCGGCGGCGCGGGAGTCAGTGTGCCGTGAAGGCGTGCCGCTCAAAGAAACATGCCTGTCCTGACTGCCGGGTGTGCCAGTGGTGTTCGGATGCGCGCTGCGTCGCCTGCCAGGGATGGTGTGTGAAGTCGCCCGCGGCGGAGTCTTCAAAGGGCTCGTGCGGGGGGCGCGTACGGTCCGTCGCGGTTGCGGGAAAGAAGCCATGAAACCCTCCTTGTCGGATGGGCGCCCGCTGGGGATCGTCGTTGTGGGCGCTTCGGGCGACCTGGCGCAGCGTAAGATCATTCCCGCGCTGTTTGCCCTCTTCTGTCAGGGCTTGCTGCCCGAACCGTTCCACATTTTCGGCCTGGCACGCACGCCGTTCACAAACGAGGCATTCCGGCAGCGGGTTTCCGAGAATCTCACCTGCCGTTACGCCCCCGGTGTGGCGTGTGCCGACCGGACGGCTGAATTCCTGGCGCGTTGCTTCTACTCCACCGGCACCTATGGCTCGAAGGATGCCTTCCTGGATCTGTACCAGGTCATGCGAGAGGTCGAAGGGCCGGAGCTGGGCCATCGCGTCTTCTACATGGCCATTCCGCCCGGTGTGTTCCTCGACGTGGCGAGGGCGCTGGGCGATGCCGGACTGGTGGCGTGCGGATCCGGCCGCGAATGGACCCGTATGGTTGTGGAAAAGCCTTTTGGTCTTGATCGGTCTTCATCCGATGCACTGGTGCGTGAGATGCACAAGGTCTTCACCGAGGAAAACACCTACCGCATCGATCACTACCTCGGGAAAGAAATCGTGCAAAACCTGATGGTGCTGCGCTTTGCCAACATTGTCTTCGAGCCGTTGTGGAACCGCGAGTATGTCGAGAGTGTGCGCATCGTGTGGAAGGAACCGGTCGGGGTCGGACAGCGCGGCGGTTACTTCGACGGCTTCGGCATCATTCGGGACGTGATGCAGAACCACCTGTTGCAGATCCTCGCGCTTCTGGCCATGGAGCGCCCCGCCCGGTTTGAGGCTGACGCCGTGCGGAACGAGAAAGTGCGCCTGTTGCGTGCCGTGGCGCCGGTCACGCTTGACGACCTGGTTGTGGGCCAGTACACGGCGTCGCCGAACAGACCGGCGTACACCCAGGAACCGACCGTGCCGCCGGATTCGATGACCCCCACCTATGCCGCGGCGGTGCTGCACATCGGGAACGACCGCTGGCGCGGCATCCCGTTCTTCATCGAGGCGGGCAAGGCGCTGGACGTTCGGGTCAATGAAGTCCGCATCCGGTTCCGCCGGGCGCCGGGCGATTTGTTCGGTGACGCCGTGGGGCCGTCAGGCGCCAACGAAATGGTGATTCGCGTGCAGCCTGACGAGGCCATCGAGATGCGCATCATGAATAAGGTCCCGGGCCTCAAGATGACGCTGCAGTCGACCCCGCTCAACTTGCGCTACCAGGCCGCCTTCAACACCGAAATTCCGGATGCGTACGAATGCCTGCTGCTCGACGTGATCCGGGGCGATCGCAGTCTGTTCATCCGGGCGGATGAACTCGCGGTCGCGTGGGATATTTTCACGCCGGTTCTGCGTGCCCTGGAGTCCCGGCGCGTGGCGCCGGAAGCGTATGCGGCCGGCAGTCGGGGCCCAGAGGCGGCATTCCGCCTGGCGGCCCGTGGCGGCGCACCCTCGTGAGGAGCAGCCATGCGGTCCATTCGTAAGCGTGATTTTCGATCGCCTGAGGACATGACGGCGGCGGTCGCCGGCCTGCTCGAGGATCGTTTCAAGCACACGTTCGGTCGGCCGCATGCCGTAATGCTTTCCGGTGGGCGTACGCCGGTGTCGGCGTATGCGGAGGTGGCACAACGCGGCTTCTGGGCCGCCGATGACCTGCACGTGCTGTTGGCGGACGAACGCCTGGTGCCCGAGGAGTCCCCCGAGAGCAATCTGGGGCGCCTCCGGCCGATGTTGAACGCACTGGAGTTGGAGGACGACCGCATCATACAGGTGAAGACGGCATTGCCGCTCAAGAAGGCGGCCTCCGATTACGCCTGCGCCCTGCAGCACTTTGTGCGGAGCGGCGGCCGTATCACCCTGGGTCTGTTGGGCTTGGGGGCGGATGGGCATACGGCATCACTGTTCACGGACGACGACCTGGCAAGAGGTGAGGGATCGCTGGCGGTCGCGGTGTCCCGTCGGGAAGGGCTCGATCGCGTGTCGGTGACGCCCGACTTGCTGAAACGGGTCGAAGTGCTTATCTTTCTGGCCATGGGACAAGACAAACGGGACGTGGTGTCCCGTTTGATGAAGGATCCCGAGTCGCTGGTGGCCGGGCGTGCGGTGCGCGATGCCGCGGCGGTACAACTCTGGACCGCGTGAGGGTCGAACCGGAACGGATCGGGACCATGGGCGAAGGAAAGGGCAGCCATGAGTGACAAGAAGAAAGTCTGCAAGCACGAGCACGGTCATCCCGGCCATCTTTGCGTACTGGCCGGCAAAGGTGAATTTGAAGAGATCAAGGCCATGATCAAGAACCCCCGGTTCATGTGCTTCAACTGCGGGCGCGTTGCGGACCACGAGGGCAACCTCTGCAACCCGATGCCGCTCGATGATTGAGACGGGAACCCGTTGTTTCATCCGCACCTGGGGTCGGCCATGAATGAGACCCAAGCCCGGCAGCGTCTTGCGGAACTGCGTGCCGAGATCGCCCGCCATGACCGTCTCTACTACGTTGAGGCCCGGCCGGAGATTTCCGATTGGGACTATGATGCACTGTATCGGGAACTGGAGGGTCTGGAGGCGCAGTTCCCCGGATTGGTCACGCCCGATTCGCCCTCGCAGCGGGTGGGCGGTCAGCCCCTCAAGGAATTCAGGAGCGTTCGTCATGCGATCCCCATGCTTTCGCTGGGGAAGTCCGACACGCTCGAAGGGCTCCGGAAGTTCGATGCAGAGATCCGGCGGCAACTGCCTGGCGAGAGGGTGGAATACGTCCTCGAACCCAAGATTGACGGCGTGTCCATCAGTGTGCGGTATGTGAATGGCCTGCTCGACTTGGGGGCAACCCGTGGAAACGGCATTGAGGGTGATGACATTACCGCCAACGTGCGGACCCTCCGCTCCCTCCCCATGCGGTTGCATACCGATCGTCCTCCGGAGTTGCTGGAGGTGCGGGGTGAGGCCTATATCGCGATTCAGGATTTCGGAACGCTGAACGACCGGTTGCGCGAAGCCGGCGAGGAGCCCTTCCCGAACTCCCGCAATGCCACGGCCGGCACCCTGAAGCAGCTCGATCCGCGCATGGTCGCCAGCCGCCCCCTCAGCGCTGTGTTCTACGCGGTCGGCGAGACCCGTGGTGTCACGTTCACCACTCATGCCGAGGCGTTGAGCGCATTGCAGGCGCTGGGCCTTCCGACCGTCCAGCCCTGGTGGTTGTGCGAGTCGATGGAGGAAGTTCTCCGCCGCTACGAGGACGAGATTGTCTCGCATCATGACGAAGCCACGGACTTGCGCACCCGCGTCGCTTACGAACTCGACGGCATTGTGGTAAAGCTCAACAACCTGGACCAAGGGCGCCGCGTTCCAGCGAAAACGAAAACGCCCGGCTACGCCATGGTCTACAAGCCCGAACACTGGATCAAGGTGGCCACCACCACGCTGCAGGGCATCACCGTACAGGTCGGCCGCACCGGCGTCCTCACTCCGGTGGCCGAGTTGACGCCGGTCTTCGTGCAGGGTTCGACGATTTCCCGGGCGACCCTGCACAATGAGGACGAGATCAGGCGCAAGCACATCCACATTGGCGACACGGTCATTGTTCGCAAAGCGGGCATGGTGATCCCCGAAGTAGTCGAAGTTGTGGAGTCAAAACACGCTCGCGGTGCCGCACCATTCGACTTGGCCAAACACGTACACAACCGTTGTCCCGCCTGCGGCGGCACCATCTCCAGGCAGCGCGTGTCGGCGGCAGGCGGGAAGGATGAAGTTGCCTGGCGCTGCGACAACATTGCCGCGTGCCCGGCGCAGCGGGTGCGCCGGATCGAGTTCTTCGCTCAACGCAGCGCGCTCGATATCGAGGGGCTCGGGGGTGTTGTGGCGGAGAAACTCGTCGAAAGCGGGCTGGCCAAGGAGCCACTGGATCTGTTCGGACTCGGCCTTGACCAACTGGGCGCTCTGAATCTCGGCACCCAACAGGCGCCCCGCGTGTTCGGCGTGAAGAACGCCGCCAAGGTCATCGATGGCCTCGAACGGGCCCGGTCCATGTCGTTGGCTAGATGGTTGCATGCGCTTGGGATCCAGAATGTGGGGGAGATCGCCGCCCTGCAGGTCGGTCGTGTGCATCGTGATATGGAGGATGTCGCCGATTCGCCGGTGCTGGGTCGTCTCCTGGAACTCAGAAGATGGGTTGATGAGACACGGCAGGTCAATCCCGACTCCAAGGACAACCGAAAGAAGAGCGAGGCGGAGCGGAAGAGCCTGGCGGAGCGACATCAGGCCCTCAACCGGCAGATTGAAGAGGCGGTCGCCCGGCTGCACGAGGCCGGGGTCAACGTCTCACTCAAGAGACGGGAGAAGCGCAAGTCGAACTCCCCGCCCTTGTTTGATGTCACGACGGAGATCGAGCCTGAAGTGGCCCGTAGTGTGGTGGATTTCTTCGC
This sequence comes from uncultured Verrucomicrobiota bacterium, assembly GCA_964611575.1. GTDB lineage: Bacteria > Verrucomicrobiota > Kiritimatiellia > CAIKKV01 > CAITUY01 > CAITUY01. The sequence goes on along the minus strand of CAZTAJ010000007.1, from coordinate 12,019 downwards.
TTCGACGGCAGGGGGGGGTGTCGTGCGCCGCCTCAAGCTCCTTGGGATCGCCCCCCGGGGTGGCCCTGACGCGGGCGCCGCCGGGGTGGCTCAGGTGTTCGCCGGCAAAACGGTCGTCCTGACGGGGACCCTGGAATCCATGACGCGCGACCAGGCAGCCGAGGCGATTCGAACCCGTGGCGGCAGTGTCACGGCCACTGTGAGCAGGAACACCGATTACGTCGTGGCAGGGAAGGAAGCCGGTTTAAAGCTGGCCAAAGCTCGGGAACTTGGAGTGCCGATTCTCACTGAGGCAGAATTCTTGCGGAGACTTGGAAAGCACCGAGGCGAAGTCAACGAATCGCAGAGTGATCAACCGGAGTTGGCCTTGTGACGCACATCGTCCCGTCAAGAAAATGAAGTTCACGGCGTTGTGAAGAACCAACCGACGGGTGAAGACGTAGCGACACAGGTTGACTGAGGTAGTTGGGGTGCGTGAACTTCAGAGGCCCCAAAAGCGGCTGTTTCTTTGCGGTCATTTGTGGCAATATACGGACATGAAGGAACTCATCTTCGAGGTGCGGGAAGACGATGTGGATGGAGGATATACGGCATCTGCTCTGGGCTATGGCATCCATACGCAGGCCGACACATTGGATGACTTGCGCCGCAACGTGAGGGAGGCTGTGGATTGTCATTTTGATGATCCCAAAGCCCTCCCCGGCATCGTGAGACTGCATTTTGTGCGCGATGAGGTGCTTGCGGTGTGAGGCTGCCGCGAGATATCTCGGGGCAGGATCTGATCAAGGCCCTGCGTTTCTTTGGCTACGTGGTGACGCGCCAGAAAGGTACTCATGTACGTGTCAGCACCACGCGTGATGGCGAACACCACGAGACCATCCCGGTCCACACTCCCATTAAGGTCGGCACTTTGAGCAGCATCCTGAAGAGCGTTGCCGCCCATCACGGGGTGACAGTTGAGCAAGTGTTGGCCGAACTCGGCTTGTGACCTCGGCGGTTACTCCCGGTGGATCCACCAATGAATCGCCCTGAGGCCCGGAAAAGCATCGTGTAGGTTGCGATTGCGTCGTCAGGGAATATCGACACAGAGGGAATAGACGATGACTAACGATTTGCTGACGACTCTGAAAAAGACCTTTTGCGCCCAGTTCGGAACGGCGCCGACGGTGGTGGCGTATGCCCCGGGCCGCGTGGAAGTCCTGGGCAATCACACCGACTACAACGAGGGCTACGTGCTGTCCGCGGCCATCGATCGCGGAACCTATTTCCTGGCAGCGTTGTCGTCGGGCCCGGAGTGCCGCCTGCTGGCCGGCGACGTGATGCAGGAATGCCGTTTCTCTGTTGCGGACCCGGCTCCGTCCAAGGTCATGGCGTGGGCCAACTACGTTAAAGGGGTTGTGGCGGGACTGCGGAAACAGGGCACGATGAACACCGGTTTTCTGGGATTGCTAGGCGGCAACGTGCCGTTGGGCGCCGGCTTGTCCAGTTCGGCGGCGCTGGAAATGAGCGCGGGCATGGCGTTGGCTCGGCTCCATGGGTTGACCCTTGCGCCGCTTGACCTGGCCAGGATCGGGCAGGCGGCGGAACACGACTATGCCGGCGTCAAATGCGGGTTGATGGATCAGCTCTCCAGCCTGTTTGGCCGCGAGAACGCGCTGGTCATGTCGGATTTCCGTACCTTGGTGGCGACCGCCGTTCCGTTGGGCGCTGACGCGTGTTTCCTGATCTGCAACACGGCAGTCAAACACTCGCTGGTCGAGTCGGAGTACAACGAGCGCCGGGAACGGTGTGAAGAGGCGGCGCGGTTCTTTGCATCAGTGTTGCCGCATCCTGTGCAGGCGCTGCGCGACGTCTCGTGGGACGAGTGGGAACAACACCGGGCGAAGATGAACCCGATTGCGGCCCGGCGTGCGGCGCACATCATCGGCGAGAACACCCGTGTGCTCAAGGGCCGGGACTGCCTGGCGCGGCATGATCTGGCCGCATTCGGCCGCCTGATGTTCGACTCGCATGAAAGCTCCCGGACCCAGTTCGAGAACTCCTGTCGCGAACTCGATGTGCTGGTCGCCGCGGCCCGGATGAACCCGAAAGTGCTCGGGGCGCGGCTGTCGGGCGGCGGGTTCGGCGGGAGCGTGGTCGTGCTCGTGCGGGCCGGCGATGCGGTGGGGGTGGGCGACCATCTGGCCGAAGCCTATCGCCAGGCGTTCGGTCACCCTTGCACGACCATGACGATCCGGCCGTCAGACGGCGCCCGCGTGTTGGCGGGTTGAACGGGCCTCAAACCCTTGCCAGCATTGATAAAAATCAACATCGCGCTTGCATTGCCCAGTAAAAGCGCTATTGTCGCGTACCTAGGAGGCCGTATCATGGTGATGCGGCCGAATCCCCAAGAGGAGTTACTCTAATGGCGAAGGCGTTGACAAAGAGTCAGATCGTGGCGGGCGTGGCTGAGGCGACGGAAATCTCGAAGAAGCAGGCAGGGGCAGTGATCGAGGCCCTGGTGGCGCTGGCTTACAAGAACGCGAAGAACGGGTTTACGGTTCCCGGTCTCGGCAAGCTCGTCCTGGTCAACCGCAAGGCTCGCATGGGCCGCAACCCCGCGACGGGCGCGACGATCAAGATTCCCGCGAAGCGCGTGGTGAAGTTCCGCGTCGCGAAAGCCTGCAAGGATGCGATCCTGGGCTAAGCAAGAGTACTGACCTTTTGCGTGAGGGGCCGCACGGCAAAGTGCGGCCTCTTTTTTTGTCCAACAGGCGACTGCAGGAGCGTCTGGCATGCTGACGAGATCTGTGATTCTGCTGCTCACGGTCATGCTCGCGTCCCCTCTCGTGGGCGGGGATCCGACGCTCTTCACCTTCGTCCATCTTTCCGATATGCATGGAAGCGGAGTTCATGGACCATGCGCCGGGCCCGGATGATGTCGCGCGTATCCTGCTCCTTGACCTCTCCAGTCGCGCCACGCCGCAGGTCGTTGCGCAAACCCGTGCATGGAACTGGCAGATGAGTTGCCGTCTGTGCGCGGCATGCTTGCTGTTCCCGCTCTGCTTGGATACAGTCATTGCCATAAAGACGCAGCTTCCGGCTGTCGCCCGCGAGCGTGTGGCCGCATCGCCGGAAGAAGGACATTTTATCGGAAGATACCCATGCCTATTTACGAATACGAGTGCGCCCAATGCGGCGGACGCGTGGAAGCGCTGATCCGCAACCAGAAAGACATTCCCGCCAAGTGCGCCCAGTGCGGCGGCAAACTGCGGAAGGCCCTGTCGACGTTCAGCGTTTCGATGGCGACAGCCGCCAAGCATGAGCCGTCTGCCAAGTGCGCCACCTGCCCCAGCGCAGGGTGTCCGCATCGCGGCGGAATGTGACCCGAGGTCCGAAGTCAGGGGCCAACGGTCGGACCGGGCTCCCGGGCCCCTGACTTATGCCACGAACGCCCGGGCGTTCTGGAACATGCGCAGCCAGGGGCCGGCGTCGTTCTTGAACAGGCCGTCGGGTTTCCAGGAAAGCTGCACAGCCCGGAAGGCCCGCTCAGGGTGCGGCATCAGGATCGTGATGCGTCCATCGCGGTTGGTGACGCTGGTCAATCCGTCAGGCGACCCGTTCGGATTGAGCGGGTAGCGCGTGGCCGGTCGGCCCAGGTGATCCACGAAACGGACTGCGGCCAGGCCTTCACGCCGGATGCCTTCCAGAGAGCCCGTCAGGGCGAAATTCGCGAACCCTTCGCCGTGTGCCACCGGGATGCCCAGGCGCGAACCTTCCATGCCCCGGAAGAAGAGGGAGGGCGAACGGAGGATCTCCACGTTGACGTAGCGCGCCTCGAACTGCTCGCAGAGGTTGCGCGTAAAGCGTGGCCAGTGTTCTGCGCCCGGGATGATGTCCTTCAGCAGCGACAGCATCTGGCAGCCGTTGCAGACGCCGAGGGCGAAGGCGTTGGGCCGGGCGAAGAAGGCTTCGAACATGTCCCGCAACCGTTCGTTGAACAAGATCGACTTGGCCCAGCCGGCGCCGGCGCCCAGTACGTCGCCGTAGGAAAAGCCGCCGCAGGCCACGAGCCCGGCGAAGTCCTTCAAGTCGACCCGGTTGCCGAGCAGGTCGGTCATATGCACGTCGAAACTGTCGAAACCGGCGCTCTCGAAGGCGGCCGCCATTTCCATATGGCCGTTGACACCCTGTTCGCGGAGGATCGCCATGCGCGGCCGGGCGCCGCGACGAACGAAGGGTGCGGACGGATCATAGGTGAGTGCGAAGGTCAGGCCGGGATCGGTTTCGTCCTTGAGGTCTTCGAACTCCTGGCGGGCGCACCCGGCGTTGTCGCGGCGCGCCTGCATTTCACAGGTCAGTTCGGACCAGGTCTGGTTCAGTACGGCCAGCTTTTCCTCAAGGATGATGCGGTCGGCAACTTCGATGGTGAGCGTCTTGGCGGCGGTGGGGCCGCCAATCAGCATCGACAGGGCGCCCAGCTCATGTCGGCGCAGGATGTCGTTCACGCGGGCCAGATCACGGTCGGCCACTTGCAGGACGCCGCCCAACTCCTCAGCGAAGAGGATACGCACGGGATCGCCCTCCGGTTCGTCCAGATGGAGGCGCACACCCTGGCGGCCCGCGAAGGCCATTTCGGCCACGGTCACGAACAGTCCGCCGTCGGACCGGTCGTGGTAGGCAAGTAACAGGCCTTCGCTCACCAGGTCCTGCATGGCGGCAAAGAAGGCTGCCAGGTCCGCGGGGTGGTCGACATCCGGGGTGGTTCCCCCGACCTGGTTGTAGACTTGGGCCAGGGTCGAGGCTCCGAGCCGGTTCTGTCCCCGTCCAAGATCGATGAGGATCAGTGAACTGTCGGGCACGGGTTTCAGGTCGGGGGTGACGGTGCGGCGGACATCGGTGACCGGCGCAAAGGCTGTGATGACCAGGCTCAGCGGGGCGGTCATCTTGATGGTCTTGTCGTGCGAGTCTTTCCAGGTCGTGCGCATGGACAGCGAGTCCTTGCCGACGGGGATCGAGAGGCCGAGGGTGGGGCATAGGTCGATGCCCAGGGCCTTGACGGTATCGAACAGGGCGGCATCTTCGCCTTCCTCGCCGCAGGCGCACATCCAGTTGGCCGAGAGCTTGACGTTCCCCATGGCCCCGATGGCCGCGCCGGCAATATTCGTCAACGCCTCGCCGAGGGCGAGGCGGCCGGAGGCCGGCCCGGATACCATGGCCACGGGCGTGCGTTCACCCATCGCCATGGCTTCGCCCGCATAGCCATCGTAGGTGGCTGCCGTGACGGCCACATCAGCGACCGGCGTCTGCCACGGTCCGACCATCTGGTCGCGCGTGACCATGCCCGTGACGGAGCGGTCGGCGATGGTGATGAGAAAGGTCTTGTTGGCCACGGCGGGGAAATGCAGCACGCGGTCGATGGCCTCACGCAGGTCGAGGCTGGAGACGTCGAACTCCGCATGGGACTCGGCAAGGTGGCGCACATTACGCAGCATCTGAGGGGGCTTGCCGAGAATCACCTGGACGTCAATGTCGATCGGGTCATTGCCGAAATGCGCGTCGTGCAACACCAGTCGCCCATCCCCAGTGGCCTCGCCGATGACGTGGGCAGGGCATCGTTCGCGGCGGCATAGCGTCATGAAGCGGTCGAGCCCCTCGGGCATCACGGCCAGTACGTACCGTTCCTGGGCTTCGCAGCACCAGATCTCCATGGGGCTCATGGACGATTCCTCGTTCGGGATGGCGCGCAGGTCAAAGCGGCCCCCCGTGGCGGCGATCAACTCGGGGCAGCCGTTCGAGAGGCCGCCGGCTCCGATGTCGTGAACGCTGAGAATGGGGTTGGCATCGCCGAACGCCATGCAGCCGTTGATGACCTCCTGGCAGCGGCGCTGGATCTCGGCGTTGTCGCGCTGCACGGAATCGAAGTCCAGGTTCTCGGCGTTGCTGCCGCTGCCCATGGAGGAGGCGGCGCCGCCGCCGAGCCCGATGCGCAGAGCCGGACCGCCGAGTTGGATGACCAGGGCGCGTGGCGGGATGTCCTTCTTGTGGACGTGCCGGCGTTTGATGTTGCCCATTCCGCCTGCCACCATGATCGGCTTGTGGTAGCCGCGGTAGCGGTGGTTGTACGACTGTTCCAGCGTGCGGAAGAGGCCGGTGAGTTGGGGCCGGCCGAACTCGTTGCCAAACCGGGCGCCCCCCAGCGGACCGTCGGTCATGATTTCCAGGGGCGTGGCCAGGCGGGCGGGGAATTCGGCGAAGTCCTTCTCCCACGGCATTAGGAAACCCGGAATCCGCAGGTTGGAGACCATGAACGCCGCCAGGCCGGCCTTGGGGCGGCCGCCGATGCCCGTGGCGCCTTCGTCGCGGATCTCGCCGCCGACCCCCGTGGCGGCGCCGGGGTAGGGGGAGATCGCCGTGGGATGGTTGTGCGTTTCGACTTTCATCAGGATGTCGACCTGTTCCTGCACACGCGTGTAACGCGGCGGGCCGTCATGCCGGATTTCGTACCACTGCCCCGGAAATCCCTCCATGACGGCGGAATTGTCGGAATAGGCGAGCAGCGTCCCGGCCGGATGCCTCCGGTGCGTGTTGCGGATCATGTCGAATAGGTTGGTGGTCTGCGCCTGGCCGTCGATGATCCAATCCGCCCGGAAGATCTTGTGCCGGCAGTGCTCGGAGTTGACCTGGCCGAACATGACCAGTTCGACGTCCGTGGGATTGCGCTTAAGGCCTGCATACACGTCATACAGGTACTTGATTTCCTCATCCGCCAAAGCCAGTCCCATGGAGGCGTTGGCCTCCTGCAGGGCGGCGATGCCGGCTCCCAGGATATCGACCGACACCAGCGGGGCCGGCGCGACATGCTGGAAGATGTTCGACACGTCCTGGTAGACCCCCTCCGTCATGCGGTCGTGCACAAGGTGCAGGCCGGTGCGCAACACGGTGGGACTCAGGCATTTCCCTGTGGCGTCGTAGACCTGAAACAGGCTGCCCTTCTCAACCCGGCGGATCTCATTCAGGCCGCAGTTGTGGAAGATGTCGGTGGCCTTGGACGACCAGGGCGAGAGGGTGCCCTTGCGCGGGGTCACGAAGAAGCCGTCGCGGACGACGGGTTCGATCCGTCGGTCGGTGCCGAGCAGGGCGGCCACCCGGGGCCAGAGGGCTGAGTCGGCATTCGCGGCGGCCTCCACGAGATAGAGCGTGGCGGTTTCGACCCGGGCGACACGCAGGGCGGGCTCCCCTGCGGAGAAAGCCCGGATCAGCGCAACGGTCCGGAAATCCGACAGGGCCGGCCCGGCACGGAAGCAATTCACGGTGGACGGTGTGCTCATGGGATGGGCTCTTGGGTCGCCGTGGCGGGGGCGGGGCGTTTGGTAATCAGTGGCTTGGGTTGCTGGTTGTAGACTTTCGAATTCGGGGGCACGGAATGCGTCAGCCAGACATTGCCGCCGATTTCGGAGCCGGCCCCGATGGTGGTCTCGCCGCCCAGGATGGTGGCGCCGGCATAGATGGTGACATGGTCCTCGACATTCGGATGGCGTTTGACGCCCTTGATCGGGTTGCCTGCCGCATCCTTGGGGAAGCTCAAGGCGCCGAGCGTGACGCCCTGGTAAAGTTTGACGTTGCGCCCGATGAGGGTCGTCTCGCCGATGACCACGCCCGTTCCGTGGTCGATGAAGAAGCCCGCGCCGATGGTGGCGCCCGGATGGATATCGATGCCGGTCTGGGAATGGGCATATTCAGTCATGATGCGGGGAATGAGGGGCACATTGTGCAGGTACAGGACATGGGCGATGCGGTGCGTGATGATCGCCTGGAATCCCGGATAACTCATCACGACTTCCATGATCGACCGTGCGGCTGGGTCGCCTTCGTAGGCGGCTTGGACGTCCTCCTGCAGCAGGCGCTTGATGTCGGGCAATGCCGTGATCAGCGCATGCACGGCGGCCTCCGCGTTTCGGCCGCAATCGCCGCAGTCCGTGCATTTGTCGAATCTGCATTGATAGCGGAAGGCCCGTTCGATCTGTTCCTTCAGGGTGTCGGCTGATTCCTGGAGGCGCTCCTGAATGAACAAGCGGACGTGGGCAGGCGGCACGGGGTCGGCGCCGTGGCACCCCGGGAACAGGATGGCGACCAGTTCGTCGAGCACGCGGCAGATGGCCTTGCGGCCGGCGAGGTGGATGCCCTTCACCGTGTTGGCGGTCAGGGCGCAGGTCTCGCAGGTGCACAGCGTCCCGGCGGCTTCCGCGATCAGTTGGGCGATGTCGGTCTTCAATGTCGTTGTCATGGGGTCCTCATCTTCGTCAGGCGCGTGTGATCCGAACCAGGATGCGTTCCGCGCCCAAATTCCACAATCCCGTCTTGACGAGCAGGCGGCTGGCGGGCGAATCCCCCAGCGGCACGGTGCGCTCGACCCGGATGCCGTCCTTGCGACACAAGTCCATGAAGTCCCGGAAGGTGGCGAGATGGATATTGGGCGTGTCGTGCCATTCGAACGGGATCGCCCGCGATTGAGGCATCCGGCCGGTCAGTCCCAAACGGATCCGGTTCTGCCAGTTGGCAAAGTTCGGAATGCTCACGATGCCCGCGCGGGCCACCCGCAGCATTTCCTGGAGGACGCGCCGGGGCTTGCGAACCACCTGGAGCGTCTGGCTGAGAATCACATAGTCATAGGCCTGGTCAGGGATGAACCCGAGGCCCTCGTCGATGTCGCCCTGGAAGACATCCATGCCCTTGCCGAGGGTGTTGATCAGGCGCTCGAGGTCGATGTCGAGTCCCAGGCCCGTGACATGGCGGGTGGCGGCCAGGTGCGCCAGCAGGTCGCCGTCGCCGCAGCCGAGGTCGAGGACCCGGGAGTCGGGCTCGATCATGTCCGCGATCAGGTTGTCGTCGTGGCGCGGGGTCCCGGCGGGCGAGGTCACGGTGACGGGCGCGCCGGCCAGGAACGTGTCGATGAGCCGCGCCAGTTGGTCGATGTCGACGAGGAAGGCGTCATGCCCGTAGGGCGCCTTGAGCAGGCCGTAGGACACGGACTTTCCTGCCTGCACGAGGGCCGTGGCGAGTTCCAGCGACTGTTCGGGCGGGAACAGCCAGTCGGAACTGAGCGCGATCACCAGGAAGCGCGCCTCGACGCCGCGCAAGGCGGCCGTGAGGCTGCCGTGCTGTTCGGCCAGGTCATAGGCATCCATGGCGTGCGTGATGTGCAGGTACGAGTTCGAATCGAAGCGCTCCACGAAGGCTTCGCCCTGGTGTTGCAGGTAACTCTCGACCTCGAAACGCGTGCCGAACCGCTCCAGGGCGGGCAGGTCGCGTTTGCGGCGCCCGAATTTCCGCGTCATGATCTCCGGCGAGAGGTAGGTGATATGGCCGATCATCCGGGCTGCCGCCAGTCCGTCGTCCGGCTGGCGTCCCGTGCCGTAGTAGTCGCCACCGGACCAGGCCGGGTCGCTGACAATCACTTCCCGGCCGACAATGTCGAACGCGAGCGCCTGGGTGGAGAGGGATGCCGCCGTGGCGATGCAGATGCAGCGTCGGACGGAATGCGGGTGGCGGATGCCCCATTCGAGGACCTGCATGCCGCCGAATGAACCGCCGATCGCGGCGTAGATCGTTTCGATCCCCAGGTGATGAAGCAGCAGCCGGTGCACATTCACCATGTCGCCGACGGTGATGGCCGGGAACTGTGACCCGTACGGTCGGCCGGTGCGCGGGTCGGTGGACGAGGGGCCGGTCGTGCCTTTGCAGCCGCCCAGCACGTTGGCGCAGACCACGAAGAACCGCGTGGTGTCGATGCCCTTGCCGGGGCCGACCATGTCGTCCCACCAGCCGGGATGCTTGTCGTCGGGCGTGTGCTCGCCGGCCACATGCGCATCGCCGCTGATCGCGTGGCACACGAAGACGACGTTATCGCGGGCAGCCGAAAGGGTCCCGTACGTTTCGTACGCCACCTGCAGTTCGGAAAGAGTCCGTCCGCTTTCGAGGCGGAAGCCCTCAGGGGGCAGGGGGAGTCGGGCCACGCGGGTCTCTACGATCCCCACGGACTCTTGCAGAGGCTCCGGCGTCATGGCGCCACCGTCTTGCGGACGATCGTTTCGCGATCAATCCAGGCCAAGTAGTCCGGATCGCCCGCCAAGATCGGGGTCACGATGATTTCAGGAACCTCGTAAGGGTGGCGGGCGCGGATGAAGGCGAGCAATTCGCGGACCCGCGCCTGGCGGGTCTTGAACTGCACCAGCACTTCGGCACCGGACTGGACCCGGCCTTCCCACCAGTACACGCTGCGGATGGGCAGCATCTGGGCGCAAGCCGCCAGGCGCGCAGAGACGACCGACTTGGCCAGGGCGGTCGCCTGGGCCCGGCTCGAAAGCGTTGTCGTCACAATGCTGGTGGCAGTGGTCTTCACGGACCTACAAAGTACTGTTTTGACCGATGGGCTGCAAGGCAGCGCGCGATATCCTCGCTTGGGGTTTCGGTCGGGCCTTGGCGGCGGCTGATCTCCTCAGTGCTTGTACAGCGCCGCCTGGAGCGCCTGGCGCATGACATCCACGGGGGCCGGCTTGCCCGTCCAGATTGAGAACGATTCGGCGCCCTGATGCAGCAGCATACCGAGCCCGTTGACGGCTTTCGCTCCGCCGCCGGCGGCCGCTCGCATGAAGCAGGTCTCGGGCAGATTGTAGACCAGGTCGAACGCCCGATGTCCCGCCCGGAATGCCTCGGACGGCAGCGGGCAAATGTCAGAGGGCTTCATGCCGATGGGTGAGGCCTGGATGAGAAGATCGGCGTCCCTCGCAGGCGCTGCCCAGGCCTTGGCGCTATTGCCGGCCATCGTTACCTGAACGCCGGGCGCCAGCGTGGCAATCTCGGCCGCCAGTCGCTGCGAACGGGTGTCGTCAATGTCGGCGAGGGACAGTCGGCCGGCGCCCGCCTGCGCTGCTGTGATCGCCACGGCCCGGCCGGCGCCGCCGCAACCCAGCACAAACAGCTTCTGGCCGGTCACGGACGTCCCGAATGCTTCCGCCACAGCCCGCAGGAACCCTACGCCATCGGTGTTGTGTCCCTTGAGACCCTCCGGCAGAAACTGGACGGTATTCACGGCCCCGAGGGTGCGCGCCCCAGCGTCCAGGTCTGCAAAGCCGCGAAAGGCCACTTCCTTGAGCGGCACCGTGAGGTTCACGCCGCGGAACCCCATGTCGCGCATGGCGGGCAACACGCTCATGAGGCGATCCGGCGCCACATCGAACGCGAGGTAGATCGCGTCCATGTCCAATGCCTCGAAGGCGGCATTGTGCATGACCGGCGACAGCGTGTGGCCGATCGGGTGACCGAGCACGGCGAACGGCTGGGTGTGCCCCGAGAGTGCTTTCATCGGCCTACTTTCCTGCCCTGGCCGCCTTGCGGCGCATGGTGCGGTTGAACAGCAACCGGTTGACGCAGGCGAGATAGGCCTTGGTGCCGGCTTCGACGATATCCGTGCTGGCGGCCTTGCCCGTGAGCGTTTCCGCCCCGAAGTTCACGCGTACGGTGACTTCGCCGAGCGCATCCTTGCCCACCGTGACCGCTTGGAGGGAGAACTCGAGCAGTTTTCCCTTGATGCGCGTGATACGGTCGATCGTCTTGAGCGCGGCGTCCACCGGGCCATCGCCGCAGCCCGCGTCGAGTTTCACCTGGCCCCCCTTGCGGAGCCGGACCGTGGCGGTCGGCACCGTGCCGGTTCCGGCCGAGACGTTGAGGTAATCGAGTACGTATGCGTTTGGCATGGCGTCAAACTCGTCCCGGACGAGCGACAGGAGGTCGTCGTCGTAGATGTTCTTCTTCTTGTCGGCCAGTTCAATGAACTTGGTGTAGGCACGCTCAACCTCGGCATCGCTGAGCATCATGCCCATGCGGGCGAGTTTGTCGCGGAAGGCGTGGCGGCCGGAGTGTTTGCCGAGCACGAGCTCGGAGCCCTCGATGCCGATATCCTCCGGGCGCATGATTTCATAGGTCGTGCGTTCCTTGAGGATGCCGTCCTGGTGGACGCCCGACTCATGGGCGAAGGCGT
>CAZTAJ010000006.1:1265-67010 GCA_964611575.1 uncultured Verrucomicrobiota bacterium | reverse complement strand
TTCTGAACTTCATTCGCATACTTGAACGTCGCCTTGTCGCCGAGGCCTTCGGCGGCGAAAAAGACATTCAAGTCGAACTCGTTGAACTCGCCCTGCATGGCGATTTCCCGGATCGCGTCCGGGAGTTGGTAGGTCAGGAGCACCATTCGGGGCAATGCGGCGTAGGGATTGCGGGGGCCTTTCCAGTCCCGTTTGGCCCGCTGTTCGTCCGAATAGGTCCAGTTGAAGATCTGCTCCTCGATGAACTCGCCGGAGGCAATGGCCCGGAACGGTGTGCCTGAGAGGTAGAGGTAGCCGTCCGTGGTGATCGGCATGATGTCTTCGTCGAAGTCCTCGATACCTTCCCCCTGGCCGAACTTCACCTCTTTCTCGTCCTCTGCCTCAAACAGTTCCTTCGCGTTCTCCCGCCATGCGCCGTAGTGGTATTCGTCCAGAATCACGCAATCCCAGTGCGTCGAGTGGACCCACTCGTTCTTGGTCTTGATGCCGCCGGTGCTGGGATTCCGGCCCAGGTAGTCCTGAAACGACCCGAAACAGACGAACGGCTTCTTCTTGTCGGCCTCCTCGTAGGAGAGTCCGCCGGGGGAAATGAACTGCCAGCCCTTGAAGTCCACGTGGCATTTCAAGTCCTCTTCCCAGGCGCATTGCACCGCTGGCTTGAACGTGAGGACCAGCACCTTGCGCCAGCCCATCTGCTTCGCCAACTGGTAGGCGGCGAAGGTCTTGCCGAAGCGCATTTTGGCGTTCCAGAGGAAGTGGGGCGATTTGTTCCGGTTGCCCTTCTCTTTACGCCAACTGCCGAAGTACACCGCCGTCTTCTCGACCGCCGCTTCCTGTTCCGGGCGCATCTTGAAATCCAGCGACCGGTTTTCCTCATTCAGTTGGCCGGTCCGGACGGCGATGATGGCCGTTTTGACCTGGGCGACCGTGCCCTGGAACCACTCACCGCTCGGATTCTTGACGCCGTTGACGCGCAGCATTCGGTGTACGTCGCGGTCGGTGAATACCGTACCGTCGCTGCGCATGGCGGGTTCTTCCAGAACGATCCGGTACGGCGATTTACCTGGGCGCAACGTGGGATACTGCTGCGCGACACGGTTCTGCGCGTCCACGGTCGTGTAGCCGACCTTAAGAAGGCCGGCATACTGCGGGTTCGTATCCTCGTAGGCGTAGACCGTGGGCCGCGAGGCCGGGCGCGGCGGGAAGAACTCGTTACTCACGCTCTTCCTCCCTTCTCTTGTCATCCCAGATTGAATACTCGGCGTGCGCCTGCCGGGCGAGACCCTTTATCTGCCCGACCAGTGCGCCGACATTTTCAAACAGGGCATCGGTCACTTCAGCACCTTCCCATGTCCCGGCGGCAGGAAATTCTCGCCGGTAACCACGCTCTTTCCGGTCTTCTGTTCCAGTTGGAGCCGCGCTCCCTTGGCGATTCTGCCGCCCTTCTTTCCGGCCTCCGCGTTTTCCGGCATGCCGGTGGCCGCGACGCTCTCGGCAATCTGGCGCGTGGAAAGCTCCGCCAGCGCGGTGAAGATCAACTCCGCCTCGCTCATGTGATCGCGCAGGTTCTGGGTTTTCAGGCCCTTCATCCGTCTGTGCTCTTTGACCGGGACGTCGCTCCATTCCTGATGAATGATGTTGGTCAGGATCGCGTACTCATCCTCACCCTTAATCTCGTGATCCTTCCAGTAATCGGTCAGTTTATTGCGTGTCTCCTGCCCCATCATCCGCTGCTGAATCCATTTCTCGCTGCGGCCGTGCTGTTGCCAGTATTCCCGGGCGCGGTCGAGCGACCGGGCGGGATCGCTCATATCCTGAATACGCTCATACCCGACCTTCGCCAACCACTGTTTGAACGGTTCGGCCTTGGGGGATGGGATGGATTGGATCAGGCGAAGCAGAGTCTCCGTGTCGGCCATATCGGTCAGCCGCGACTTCCCATCAGCCGATGGCATTTTCAAAGCGTTACATTTTGTAACGGTTTCATTTGCGCCTTCGTCTTTTAGACGCTTTTTCAGCACTCGCCAGTAAACCGCCGGATTCGCGCTCTCTGTCAGCGCCGCCACCACGTCAACCACCGAGAAATACCACATCTCCCGCGATTCATCGTAGAATCGGCGGATCGGATGCTTTTCAAATGCCACCAATGCGCGCTCGTTTTCCATAGTCGTTGCCCTTTATTCATCTGGTATCTTCAGTTGGTGACAGTTTGTCACCGACTGACTTATTCGCCTACTCATCGCCCGCCTCCCCGCCCGCCTTGTCACTATCGGCAGGCATCGGGCGGACAACCTTTTCGATGAACGCAATCTCACCAGCGGAGATGCCATATTTCTCGTAAAGGTCCCCGTCCGTCCAACGTCTTGTCCACTTCTGGGTTGGCACGAAGGAGTAGACCTTGCGAGTCGTGTCTTGGGATGGTTTATGCAGAAGAATCAGGAGCCGAGTTAGCCGACAAGTGAGGTAGGACAACACGCTTTCAGCCTGTTTCTTGGAGTCGAACGGGCCAATGCAGAGATAGGTCTCCGAAGAGATGGTGCCCGGCTCTCCAAGGAACGGCGTGCTTATGATCCTGTGCGGGTAGGTGTCTTTGTTCCCGGTCCCGGGAGCAGCCCGGCCTGTGAACAGTTTCCATTTATCGATGAGTTCGGTGCCCGTCGAAATCGAGCTTCTGGAGACGTATCCCGTGCCGCCGTTCTGATAAACCAAGATGTCACCGGCACTCTTGGCAACTTTGCCCTTAAACGTGGTCTCCAGAGCGAACGGCTTTCTGGAGCTGACTAATCGGTCGAAACGCTTGCTTTCAGGCAGCGAAAGCGAGTCGGTCTTTCCTCTCTCGACAGCAACGACCTTCTTGAGGATCGACAGGCCTTCATTGAAGCGAACGAACACGTCAATTCCCTTTTCAAGAAGCGGACGGGTGGCAATCGAAACAGGCCAGTCCTTGAAATGAGTGGTGACTTGACAGGGTCCGGGGTTGTCGCGGTCCCATAGGAAGTAGCAAACGCCGCCCTTGAGACCCACGCCCGGAAAGACGTCCGAGGCGCTGAGATGGTCGTCAATCGAGCGCAATCGGTCATCGGTGAGCATCGACTCTCGGAACTCATCTAAGCCCTTTCCACCCGCGAACCAACGAGAGGGAATAATCATGGTCAGGAATCGCGGGTTCAGCTTCTTTGCCCGTTCAACGAACAAGTGGTAGAGCGGACGGGCGCTCTCTCCAAAACCAGCATCGCTCAACTGGTAAGGGGGATTGCCGATAATAACGTCGAATTTCATATTGAATATCTCCTTCGGCTTTTCGGCATGGATGAACGCGTAGGCGTGACTTTCAAGTTCCCCACCCCTTTCGTAGTTCTCCTCGTTGGCCCCGCAGTAAGAGCAGCACCCATTCTCCCATGCGTGTTCCACGCGGCCAAAGTGGATATTGCCTTCGGGGGTGTCGAATGCCTCGCAAACGGAATACTTCCCGTTGGCAGTCTTGGAGCAGTACACGGATCGGCGCGAAAGCAAGGAGGTCAATTCCGTGATCGCGAGTCCGTAGAGTTGGTTCTTGAAGATGTGGTTCAACCGCTTCTGGCGGTCGGGGATCTGTTTTTCCAGGCCCTTGTCCAGACGTTTGGCAATCTCCCGCAGGAACACGCCCGACTTACAGCCGGGATCGAGGAACGTGGCCTTCTTGTCGCTCCAGAGTTTCGCCGGGAGCAGGTCCAGAATCCGGTTCGCCAGTTGCGGTGGGGTGAACACCTCGTCGCTGCTCAGGTTGGCGATACAGGAGAGGACGTCGGGGTTATACCCGCTGCTGCTGGACATGGGCGATCTCCAGGAAGTGGACCGGGGGATACTCCTTCTCGGGCGTGGGGATGAACACATCCTCGCCCAGGTCGGAGAAGAGCGGCAATTGCTTCATGCCCTCGTGCGACAACAGACCGTGAAAGGTGAAGTCCCGCCGTTTGAGCAGACTCCCATTGACCGGCGACCATTCGGAGAAGACGATGTTGCCGGGCTCCTCATCAACCGTCTTGAGGGTCAGGGCGTCGCCCCAGACGATGTTGCGGATAAGGATGAACCGAACCGCGTCGCGACATCCGGCTTTGGAGGTCCCGGGAAAGAGCCGCTCATAGACCTCGTCGAAGACGCCGAAAAGACGCTCCCGGCATTGCGACACATTGTCCGAAAGGATGTCGATGCCATAGAGGCTCGACACGGCGATGACGGCATTCCGTTCAAATTCCAGTTGCGACTTGCCGTAGCGTTTCTCCACCACGGCCAGTTTCCGATCCAGAATCGCGGTCAGGAAGTTCCCGTTGCCGCAAGCGGGTTCGAGGAAGCGGGATTCGATCCGTTCCGTCTCCTGCTTCACCAGATCGAGCATGGCGTTGACCTCGCGCTTGGCGGTCAACACCTCGCCGTGATCGGCGACCCGTTGTTTGGAGATGACCTGACTACTCATGGTTGGCCGCTCTTATGCGAGTGCCGTTTCTCTCAGCGGGTTGCGCCGAGGACGACGTTCAAGTGCGTCAGGCCGTTACTGCAACTCAGCGTGGCCTCCGCCGTTTCGAAGGGTTTCAACAGGTCCGCCGCCTTGCGCCAGCCGGTCAGCGTTTCGCGCAGTTTGCTGGAATCCTTTGTATTGACCATCAGGGTGATCAACTGGGCGGCGCCGGCCAGGTCCTTGACGGTCTTCGCCCCGGCGGTGAGGTCCATCCAGGCGGCCGCGGTTGCGGGAGTGCGCAGGGCCGCTGCGAACCATGGCGCCGGAGGGGCGGGCTGGTCGCCGCGGGCCTCGTGGTCGGCCAGCCGCTTTTTGAGCACCGTTGCGTTGCTGCAGAGGAAGAGCCAGCCGTCGCAAACGACATACGCCACGCGTTCGTCGGGCTCGAACTTGGAGTAGAAGCCCGACCGGGTCTCCTCGATTAGGGTGATGGTGCGGGATCCCGCGGGCACCGTGTGTCGAATGAGACCGGTGCTATACCGGACATTCAGTTGGTCAAGCGCCTGGTCGATGCGCGCATCAGCCTCGTCGGATGAGCCGACCTCGTACCCCAGGACCAGGGTCGGCAGTTTCAGGCCTTTCATGAGCGGGCCCAGGACGGGACCGAGCGGACCGCGGATCCGGCTGCAATGCGCCTGATCCAGGACGGCCACCACGGCGAGCGCATTCGACGGCAGGTTGGCGGGGGACAACAGGGCCCTGGCCGTCGCCGTCCAGAGCGGCGTTTCCGAGCGGAGCGCCAGCGGCGCGACGGAGGCCAGGGGCAGGACGGCGATCAGGTCGGGACTTTCGCCCAGCAAGTCGGTCATGGAGGCCAGCGCGGGGGCCGATAGCGGCATGGCGGCGCCGGGCACGGGAGTCGCCGTGACCATCCGGGCTTCCAGGCGACGGTCGGAGCCGAGCTCCAGCGTGTAGGCGACCATGCCGGCATCGCCCGCCGTCGGCAGGGAGAACCAACCCCAATGGGGGGGAGGGGTTGCTGCCAGCAGCCCCCGCGCCCGATCGAGTTGGCCGGAGGTCCGCAAGGACGGTTTCCAGGGATAGCGGTCGCCGGTTTCCAGCAGCCAGCGGACGCCCACGGGATCGGCCGAAAGGCAACCCACCAGCACGCCGTCCATCAAGGCCAGGGAGAGTTTCTGGCCAGGCTGCGCAAAAGCGGTGCGGGCGATATAGACCGTGCGGCCATTTTCCACGGGCACCCGCCGCAACCCGGACGACCGGATGAACGGGAGCCTGAGCCGGAGAGTGATGCTTTGCGACCCGATCCAGGTGGCGAACACCCAGGCCGGCTGGTTCTGATATCCCATGACGGGGACGTAGGCGATGACCGTCTCGCGCCCGGCCAGTTTCCGGATCCACGCCTGGAGGACCGGGTCGGCTCCGAGCTTGCCGGTGTCCTCCGGCTTGACCCCGGCCGCGATGAGCAGGTTGGTGAGGGCGGGGTTGCGGATGAGGGCCGGCCATTCGTCGGCGAGACGAGGGTGAACGCTGACCCAGGCAGCCGAGGCGGGAATGGTTTCGAACACTTTCTCCGGCCGGTAGGGGACGTACACCAGCCAGACGAAAAACGCGACGACCCCCGCCGCCAGCAGCGACCAGAAGGTCATGCGGCGGACGGCAGTCACAGGCGCACCGTGCCGGTCAGCGCCCCGGCGGACGCCAGGTGGTGCGATTCAAGGTAGCGTTGCAGACCGTGAATCACCCGGATGGCCGTCTGGGGCTCGGTGAAGTTGGCAGTGCCCACGGCGACCGCCGTGGCGCCGGCGATCATGAACTCGATCGCCTGCTGCGCCTGCGTGATGCCGCCGAGGGCGATCAGCGGAATCTTGACCGCCCGGGCCGTCTCGTACACCAGCTTCACGGCAATCGGATGAATCGCCGGACCGCTCAGGCCGCCCGTGACGTTGGCCAGGAGCGGGCGCCGGGTTTCGATGTCGATCGCCATGGCCGGAAACGAATTGATGAGGGACAAGGCATCGGCGCCGTTGTCCACGCACACGCGCGCAAAGGCGGCGATATCCGACACGTTCGGCGCGAGTTTGGGAATAATCGGCAGCCGGGTTCGCTTGCGGACCGCCGACACGACGCGGGCCGTCGCGTCCAGGTTCGTGCCGAACGCACTGCCGCCGGCTTTGAGATTGGGGCACGAGATGTTGATTTCCAGGCCGGCCACCCCGTCCACCTGATCGAAACGGGCGGCGACCTCGGCATACTCTTCGGCCGTCTTGCCCCAGATATTGACGATGACCGGTACGTCGTGACGGCGGAGAAAGGGCATGTACTTATCGATGAATCCCTGCACGCCCGGGTTCTGGAGGCCGATGGCGTTGAGCAGTCCACCCGGCACTTCCACCAGGCGCGGGGTGCGGTTGCCGCCCCAGGGTTCGAGACTGATGCCCTTGACCACGATGGCGCCGAGTTGGTTGAGGTCGACCAGGTCGGCGTATTCGGGACCGTAGCCGAAGGTGCCCGACGCCACCATGACCGGATTCTTCATCCGGATGCCGGCCAGTTGGATCTCCAGTTGCGGGGTTGTCATGCCGGTCTACTCCCATACCACGGTCTGCGCCTCGAATACGGGGCCTTCCTTGCAGACACGCAGGAGGACTTCGACGCCGTCTTTGCGGATCTTCTGGACGCAGGCCAGGCAGGCGCCCACACCGCAGCCCATATGCCGGTCGATGGACAGCCAGGCTTTCCAGTTGCCGCGCAAGGCCCGCTCCCCGACGGCCTTGAGGAGGCCGTTCGGCCCGCAGGCGAAGAACTCGATGGCGTCCTGCCGCCCGGCCAGCCAGGCATCCAGGGGCGCGGTTACCAGGCCGCGGGTGCCGATCGAACCATCTTCGGTGGCCACATGAATATCCCAGCCCAAAGCGTTGAAATCCTCCAGGCAGAGGATGTCGTGTCCGCCGGCGCCGCCGACGAAGAGCACGCCGGGGCGCCCGAGCCGGCGTGCGAAAAAGGAGAGGGGGGCGACGCCATAGCCGCCGGCCACGCACACGGGGACGGAGGCGGCATCGGGTTGCGGAAACCCGTTGCCCAGGGGCCCGATGGCGCTGAGCACGGCGCCCGGGTGCAGGTCCTTCATCGCGGCGGTGCCGCGGCCCACCGACTTGTAGAGGAGGGACAGATGCGCGCCCTCGACGCGGTAAATGCTGAAGGGGCGGCGGAGGACGGCGTCCTGCAACATGGCGAGGCGCAGGTGCACGAATTGGCCGGGGCGCGCGAGTGCGGCGATCGCCGGAAGGGCCAGCGTCAGGAGCCGGTAGGAAGCGCCCACCGGTTCGTGCGCCATGACCTGGCCGTCTTCAACATGCATGGCAGTTGGCGTCATAGGCGTCAAAGCTAGCGACTTGCCGCGGCGCGTTCAACCAAATCCGCGAGATTCCGGTCGGCCTGGGGGAGCGCCCGGGCGTGGGCGGCCTGCCGCATGGCGGCGCGCAGTGCCGGATCGGCGGCCAGCGACAGCAGCGCATCGCCCAGGCTCTCGGGCGTCAGGTCGACCTGGTCGAGCAGGATTGCCGCCTGGGTGGACTGAAGGGCGAGGGCATTGGCGCGTTGGTGGTCCCGGGCCGCCTGGGGGTAGGGAACCAGGATGGCGGGGATGCCGAACAATGCCAGTTCCGCGCACGAGGCGGCGCCCGAACGGCACACCGCGACCGTGGACTCCCGGTAAGCGGAAGCCATGTCGGCGAGAAATCCGTGGACCCCGCCATCGATGTGATGCCCGGCGTAGATCGCTGCCACGGCGGCGCGATCCCTCTCGCCGGCGAGATGGATGACCCGCACCGGTCGGCTCGTGCCCGGCAAGCGCGCGAGCGCGGCGGGGACCACCTGGTTCAGGCGTTGGGCGCCCTGGCTGCCGCCCATGACCAGAACGGTGAAGACGGGCGGTTCCTCCGTGGCCTGGGCGGCGGCGGCCAGTTCACGCCGGAGGGGAATCCCCGTCAATTCGAGCCGGGGATGGCGAAGATAGCGCCGGGTCTCATCGAAACTGATCGCGATGACGGTCGCAAGACGGGACAGCCACCCGATCGCACGGCCGGGAATGACGTTGGCCTCGTGCAGGACCACGGGAATGCGCAGGCGGCGCGCGGCCAGGACAGGCCCCACGGACGAGTAGCTGCCCATGGCCAGCAGGACGTCGGGCCGGTGCTGCTGGAACTCCCGGAGGCACTGGCGGTACACGCGGGCCAGCACCACGAGGGAGCGGGGCAGACGGAGCGGATGGGCGGAAAGTCCTTCGGCCGGCACGACCACAACGGGGCCCGTCCAGGCCTGGCGGGTCGACGCTTCGATGCGTTTCCCGCCGATCAGAAGGGTGACCGCATGCCGGCGGCTCAGCAGGGTCTGGGCGGTGGCCAGGCCGGGGAACATGTGACCGCCCGTGCCGCCGCACGAGACATACACGCGAAGCCTCGGCGTCATTCGTACGTCCGTTTCAGGGCGGCAATGTCGACCTTGGGTTTCGGCAATCGAATGTCCATGGATTCCATGGTGCGCCGGAGGATCTCGGAAACGAGGTAGTTCCGGTACCACTTGTTGTCCGCGGGGATCACGTACCAGGGCGCCCACGGCTTGCTGCATCGCGAAAGCGCGTCGCCGTAGGCCTTGCGATAATCGTTCCAGTACTGGCGCTCGATGAAGTCGGCCTCGGACACCTTCCAGTTGCGGTCGGGATCGTTCAGTCGTGCGTCGAGCCGGCGTTTCTGCTCCTTCCGGCTGACATTCAGAAAGAACTTGCAGATCGTGACGCCGCTGTCGGCCAGCAACTTCTCGAACGCATTGATGTGGTCGTAGCGCGCCTTGCACTCGGATTCCGAGATCAGTTTGTGAACGCGTACCACCAGCACGTCTTCGTAATGGGAGCGGTTGAACACGCCGATTTCGCCGCACGCCGGGGTTTGTTTGTGGATGCGCCAGAGGAAATCGTGGGCGAGTTCTTCGCCGGAGGGCACCTTGAAGGACGTCACGCGGCATCCCTGGGGATTGAGGCCCGACAGGACGTGACGGATGACACCGTCCTTGCCGGCTGCGTCCATGGCCTGCAGCACGATCAGGACGGAGCGGCGGTTCTCGGCGTAGAGGCTGTACTGAAGCTTGGCCAGGCGCTCGATATTGCGGGTCATGGCCTTCAAGGCCTCTTCCTTCGTCGCCATGCCAGAAGTCGCCTCGGGGTCGAAACTCTTGAGCGCGACCCTTGAGCCCGAATCAATACGGCATGTCTTCAGCAGGTCCATGGGGAGTCCTCCAATACGCCGCATGATAAGGCTGGCGACGACTCAGGGCAAGCGCGGGCCGCATTCCCCGCTGGCGGCGCATGCCGGGATGCCGTATACTCAAACGATTGATGCGGAGGGGAGTCACATCGTGATCTATCGACAACTGGGCAAGACGGGATTGAAGGTTTCGCAATTGGGGTTCGGCGCCATGCGCTTCCCGATGACCGGGGAGGGCGCGGACGCGCGCGTGAACCGGGAACTGGCCATCCCCATGATCCACCGGGCCTTCGAGGGTGGCGTGAACTACATCGACACGGCCGTCGGCTACTGCAATCAGGACAGCCAGAGGGCGGTGGGCGAAGCGCTCAAAGGCTGGCGCGACAAGGTCATTCTCTCCACGAAGAACCCCAACTACGGCGAGGACGAGAAGGCCTGGTGGACAAACCTGGAGAACAGCCTGGAACGGCTGCAGGTCCAGTATATCGACATCTACAACCACCACGGGTTGAACTGGAAATTATGGACGGAGGCTGTTGAGCCGCGTCTGAGCCGGTGGATCACAAAGGCGCGCGACCAGGGCCTGGTGCGGCACATCTGTTGTTCGTTTCATGACACCAACGACGCGCTGAAGAAAGTGGTCGAGACCGGCTATCCCGAGGTGATCACGTTGCAATACAACCTGCTCGACCGCCAGTTGGAGGAGGGGATGGCGCTGGCTCATGCGAAGGGGATCGGGGTCGTGGTGATGGGCCCCGTCGCTGGCGGCCGCCTCGGCGGCGCGAGCGATGTGTTTCAGCAATTGATGCCCGCCGTCAAACGGGTTCCCGAACTGGCCTTGCGGTTTGTGCTGGGCAATCCCCACGTGAGCGTGGCGTTGTCCGGCATGAGCGCCCTGGAGCACGTGGAGGAGAACCTGCGGGTGGCGTCGTCGTCCGAAACACTGACGGGCGAGGATCTGGCGCTGCTCGGCGAACAGATGAGCCGGCTCAAGGCCATGGCGAACCTGTATTGCACGGGGTGCGGGTATTGCCAGCCCTGTCCGCATGAGGTCGCCATCGCCACGATCTTTGATCTTTACAACCGGGGACGCGTCTACGGGCTGTGGGATGACGCGCGCCGTGTCTACAAAGTGCTCGGCACTCTTCCCTGGCTGCCCGGGAAACGGGGCGATGCCTGCGTCGGCTGCGGGGAGTGCGAAGCGAAATGCCCGCAGAAAATTCCCATTCGCGAGCAACTCAAGGAAGCGCATGCGGCGTTGGCCCGGTAGGGCGCCGTGCGTCACCCCCGCACGGGAGACGGAGTTACGTCTTCCAGAGGACGACATTGCGCGGTCCAGGGCAAACGCATCTAAAGTCCCAAGACTGTCAGCAGGTAGGCATGGCTCCATACTGACCAAGAAACAACGGCGTTCGCAGGAGCGTATCCCGCCGACGTCGCGCACCGACTCGACCATGCCGATGCCGCGCAGCCCCTCCCAGCGATCCTTATCCCGGAACCATCCGACGTGGGAGGCCGGTCGCAATGTCGTGCGCTATGTCGTCAGGGAGGATGTCGCCGACCTCCAGCACGCCATCGCCGGGTTTGCGCGATTCACCCAACTGACGCAGCAATACGCCGATGAAATCATCCGCCAGTCACGAATTCGGCGCACCCACCCAGCCGCACCACGCTTGAAAACCCAGAAGAAGTAGAGAAAGGCCGAATTTAGATGCGTTTGCCCTGAAGTGGAAACTTTTGTCAGTTGCGTTTGAGGGGGTGGGGGATGCATTATCTTTGATTTGACGGCGGCGCTATGGGAGCGCTGCCGGTCGCGACAGCACAACTTGTATGACAAAGGAATCAGCAGGATGAAGCGTTTCAGATCCTCACTCATTGCACTGGCCATCGTTGTCGCCTCATGTGCAGTGAACGGCGCCGAGTTCTTCTTCAGGGACGGCGACAAGGTGGTGATGATGGGCGACAGCATCACGGAACAGTATCTCTACAGCAGTTACGTGGAAGCCTGGACCCTCACCCGCTTTCCCGCCTGGAACATCACCTTCATCAATGTCGGCATCAGCGGCGACCGGTCCACCGGGGGACATTCCCGTTTCAAGCGTGACGTCCTGTCCCACACCCCCACCGCGATGACAGTCGACTTCGGCATGAACGATGGCGGGTACCGGGCTTTTGACGAGGGCGCCTTCAAGACCTATATGGGCGGACTGCAGGGGATCGCCGACCAGGCCAAGGCGGCCGGCATCCGCGTGGCCTGGTGCACCCCCAGTCCCGTTGAGAAGAACGAAGCGGGTCCGGCGATGCAAGGCTACAACGAGACCCTGGAGAAGTACTCGGAGGGCGTCAAACAGATCGCCGCCACGAACGGGAACGCCTTGTTTGTCGATCAGTTCCATCCGTTCGTCGCGCTCATCGACAGAGTCCGCGCCGGCGCTCCGACAAACCGCCTCAGCGGCGACGCGGTCCATCCCGGCCCCGCCGGCCAGTCCATCATGGCCTGGTCCATCCTCAAGGGCATGAGTTTTCCGCCCGTCGTCGCCTCCGTCGAGATTGACGCCGCCTCCGGCAAGGTCGTCAAGAACGTCAACTGCGCGATTGACGGTTTGAAGGTGGATGCGACCGGCAAAGTGGAATTCAAACAGAAGGACGACGCGCTTCCCTTCTTTCCGGAAGAGGCCAAAAGCGTCCTGGAGTGGGCGCCCATCCTGGATGACCTTAACGACTACCACTTGAAAGTGACGGGCCTCAAGGCCGGCCAGTACGACGTGCGCCTTGGCGGCACGAACGTCGGCGTCTATTCCAGTGCGGCGCTCAATGACGGCGTCAACCTGGCGGCGGCTGTTCTGGCTGGGGGGCCGATTGCCGACCAGGTGAAGGCGGTCTGGACGGCCGTGAGGGCCAAGAACAGTTACTACCACAACAAGATCTTCCGCGGGATCGTTCTCTCCAGAATAGAGATTCCCGACTACCTGGGCATCAAGGTCGAGGACGTCGACGCCAAGCGCGACGCCGCGCTGCAGGAGCGTCTGGCCAGGATGCCGGAACTCTTTGAAGCGATCCGGAAGACGCTGGTCATGCAAGCACACGTCGTGGAAATTGTCCCTGTCACCCAACTGTAGAAAGGACCGTCAATGAATACCTCCCTTGCGAAGGAAACGATCCGTATTGGAACGCTGGTCTCCGGCCCGAACGCGCCCGCCTACATCAAGCAGATCCTGCCTCACGGCTTCGAGAGTTTCTCGCTGACCTTCTGGAAGACGCTGGGCGACACCGATCTCAAGAAACTCGCGCGGGAGGTCAAGGACGTGCTGGGCGATTCCGGGGTGACCATCAGCAGCGTCAGCATCTTCGGCAATCCCCTGGATTCCCAACCCGACGACCAGAAGACGCGCGACGGATGGAAGGCGCTGATCGACCATGCGCCTCTCTTCGGCACCGACCTGGTGACGGGATTCGCCGGCCGTCTGCGCAACAAACCGATCGATGCCTCGATGAAGGCGTATAAGAAGGTGTTCGGCCCCCTGTCCCGGCGCGCGGCCGACAAGGGGGTGCGGCTGGCCTTCGAGAACTGCGACATGGGCGGCACCTGGGCCACCGGCGACTGGAACATCGCCCAATATCCCGCCGCCTGGGAGATGATGTTCAATGAACTGCCCGCCGACAACGTCGGACTGGAATGGGAACCCTGCCACCAGATGGTCAAGCTCATCGATCCGATGCCCCAGCTCCGCCGGTGGGTGAAGAAGATCTTTCACGTCCACGGCAAGGACTGCACGATTCATTGGGACGTTGTGCGTGAATACGGCGTCACCGGGCCCAAGCGGTTCGCCTTCCACCGGACGCCGGGTTTCGGCGATTCGAACTGGACCGACATCATCTCGGACTTGCGCATCGGCGGATTCAAGGGCTCGATCGATATCGAAGGCTGGCACGACCCCATCTATTGCGGCGACCTCGAGATGACCGGGCAGGTCCACGCCTTGAACCATCTGAAACAGTGCCGGGGCGGCTCGTTTGTGGCGAACCCGGTCTGACGAGCGTGAGGGGAAGCATCGCATGAAGACTGACACGCTGACCTTTCCGGCGGACTTCACGTGGGGCGCGGCGGCTGCCTCGTACCAGGTGGAAGGAGCCACCCGCGTCGACGGGCGCGGCCCCTCCGTGTGGGATATGTTCTGCCGGGCTCCGGGACGGGTCTGGGAGGGTCACACCGGCGATGTTGCCTGCGACCATTACCACCGCTGGAAAGAGGACGTGGCCTTGATGAAGTCCATTGGACTCAAGGCCTACCGTCTGTCCATCGCCTGGCCGCGTGTCATGCCCGCCGGGACCGGGGCGGTCAACGCGCGCGGTCTGGCGTTCTATGACCAACTCGTCGATGGACTGCTGGAGGCCGGCGTGGAACCGTGGGTGACGCTGTTCCATTGGGACTTGCCCTACGACCTGTATCTCCGCGGCGGGTGGCTGAATCGCGACAGCGTCAACTGGTTCGGCGACTACGCCGACGTGGTTGCCCGCAAACTCTCGGACCGGGTGTCGAACTGGATGACGTTGAACGAGCCCCAGTGCTTCATCGGGCTCGGGCTGCGCGACGGCATCCATGCGCCCGGCGACAAACTCGGATTGAAGGAAATGCTGACCGCCGGCCATCACACCCTCATGGCCCACGGCAAGGCCGTCCAGGTCATCCGGGCCGCAACCCGGAAACCGGCGTCCATCGGCTGGGCGCCGGTGGGCGTCACGTTCATTCCCGCCAGCGACAGTCCCGCCGACATCCAGGCCGCCCGAACGGCCACGTGCAGCGTTCGCACGAAAGATTACTGGAACAACACGTGGTGGGCGGACCCCGTTCTGTTCGGGCGTTACCCGGAAGACGGGTTGAGCCTGTTCGGGGATGACGCCCCGACCGTGCAGTCCGGCGACATGGACCTCATCCGTCAACCGCTGGACTTTTACGGGGCCAACATCTACCACGGCACGGTCGTCCGCGCCGGCGCCGACGGGGCCCCCGAGAACGTCCCCCTGCGTCCCGGCTACCCGCACACGATGTTCCTGTGGAAGGTGACTCCCTCCGCCCTTTATTGGGGGCCCCGTTTCCTGCACGAGCGCTATCAGCTTCCCGTGGTGGTCACGGAGAACGGGTTGGCAAACGCGGACTGGGTGTCACTCGACGGCAAGGTCCATGACCCGCAGCGCATCGACTTCATGGAGCGATACCTTTCGGAACTTCGCCGGGCTTGCCACGACGGGATCCCGGTCAAAGGCTATTTCACCTGGTCCATCATGGACAATTTCGAATGGGCCGAAGGGTACAAGCAGCGCTTCGGCATCATTTACGTGGACTACGCCACCGGGAAGCGCACGCTCAAGGATTCGGCCGAATGGTACCGGGAGGTGATCCGGACCCACGGCGCCGTTGTGAACCCGAAACAGGCGCCGGTGATGCCATAGGGGCGAGCCGGCGGGGTTATCAAGCGCGATGCAGACGACAACCAGCGCCAGACCGAGCGGGGACGATCCGCCGCTGACGACGCACATGGGGCGTGAGACGCCCACGCTGCTGGTGCCGGGGGCCCTGTCGGACGATGCCCCGCCACCGGGCGAGGAGCCGGTCTCCCCTTACCGGATCCTCAGCGAGATCGGGCGCGGCGGGATGAGCGTGGTCTATCTCGCCAAGGATGTGAAGCTGGGCCGCTTCGTCGCAATCAAGCGTCTCAGTCGCGCCTTCCTGGCCGACGCCCCGATGAGGGAAAGGTTTTCACGGGAGGCGCAGTTGATCGCCTCCCTCAACCACATCTACATCGTCAAACTGTACGACTTCGACACCGAACGGGCTGAACCGCACATTGTCATGGAGTATGTGGCGGGCCCCGGCAAGCCGCCCGCCCCCGACTGGCCGGCGCCCTCCCTCAACCTGGAGCAGAAGCTGGAGCAGAACGGCGGCCCCCTCATGCTTCGCGCGTCGGTGGTCCTGGTCAAGAAGCTCTGCTCCGCCATTGACTACGCCCACCGGCACGGCGTGATTCACCGTGACCTCAAGCCCTCCAACATCCTCCTCGACGAGCACGGCGAACCGCGCATTGTGGACTTCGGCATCGCGCGCCAGACCGCGTCCGATGCCGCCAAGCTCACCATGACCGGGACCCGGATGCTTTCCCTGGGGTATGCCGCGCCCGAGCAGGAAACCGATTCCGGCCTGGCCGATGCGCGGTCCGATGTCTACAGCCTGGGCGGCATCCTGTATTTCTGCCTGACCGGCGAAAATCCGCGGTTCTTCCGGGACAGCCGGGTTCCCGACTACCTGCGCCCCATGCTGCTGAAAGCGCTGGAACAGGATCCCAGGCAGCGCTGGCCATCCGCCCACGACTTTGCGGAGGTCCTCGCCCAATCGGCCGGCGACTTCCTGTCGCCGCTCACCGATCCCGGCATGTGGCGCTGCAAATGGTGCAATGCGCTCAGCCCCGTGGCCAACCGCTATTGTTCGCACTGCAACTGGGACGGGATGGAGCGGTGTCCCGAGTGCGATGGCGAGACCCGGGTGGGCGTCCGGTTCTGCGGCCAGTGTTCGACGGACATCAAGAC
The DNA here is from genome assembly GCA_964611575.1 of uncultured Verrucomicrobiota bacterium. Taxonomy (GTDB): domain Bacteria; phylum Verrucomicrobiota; class Kiritimatiellia; order CAIKKV01; family CAITUY01; genus CAITUY01. The sequence continues at coordinate 50,714 of CAZTAJ010000006.1, read as the reverse complement.
CTTCGAGGACATGCGGGCCATGCTCAGCCGGTTGCGGGAATACCGCCGCCAGAAGGATTTCGGGCGGATCAAGGACGCCATGGACGGCATCGATCACTTCCATCCCCGCGGGGGGAAGGGCCAGGAACTCAAGCGCGAGATCCTCGAACTCGGCGAGACGGCCACCTGGGCGCTTCAGCGCAAGGACGAGCTGACCCAGTCCATCGCCGTGGAGTTGGACCGGCAGAACTACGAGGAGGTCCGCGAGCGGCTCAACGAATACGGGGTGCTCGACGACGGCCCCGAGTATCAGGGCCTGCGCAGCGAGATTCCCTGGCGCATTGCGGAACGCAACATCCTTGCCCTCCGGACCGAGTTGAACCGCGCCCGGCAACTGCTGGTCAAGAAGCAGCCGCGGGAGGCGCAGAAATCGCTGGCGGGCATCGAGGACCGGCTGCTGTCCGTCAGCCGGCTCGAATCCCAGTTCCCCTCGCTCAAGGGCGCCCTGACCCTGCCCGACGGCACGCAGCCCGGCGTCGAACCCAGCGAATACGCCAAGGCGGTGGTTGCGCTGTCCAAAGACGCCGAAAAACTGAAGGCGGAACTGGATGCGGCGCAACAGCGGATGGAGAGCCTGACGCAGGAGGCCGGCCAGGCGTTGAAAGCCCAGGACTTCGAGGGATGTGTGAGGGCCTGTGAGGCGCTTCGCGATATGACGACGGAGCCCTCGCCGACCGACGCCATGATGAAGAAGGCCGCCGCCCAAGTTGAGCAGATCGACAAGCTTCTCGCGCAGGCCGATCTGGCGCTGAGTGAGGGGCATCTGCGCGTGGCGGAACGCATGGTCCGTGACGTGCTCAGCCGGCTCAAACACGACTCGGTCGCCGCCCGGCAGATGCTGGATCGCATCCGGCTGCGTCGTCGCATTCGCACCGCCGTCACCTGGGGGGTGGGGTTGGTTTGCGCTGCCCTCTTCTACGGGCTCAGTATCGGCCCTGCTTTCCGCGGCCTGTCGAATCGCGGGGCGACCACGGCGGTCCCGGTCGACACCTTGCGAGCCCTCTACCGGCCCGTCTACTGGCTGCATGCCCACACGCCGTTGAGGGGAATCCTGGAACGGTACGCCGGCGTGTGGGAGCGCGCGATCTTCGAGGAGCACTGAGCGGGGGAAACACCTCCCACCTCCCACCTCACACCTGTGCGTGCCCTACCGGTCGCGCGGGTTCAGCCCGTGTTTGCGGACCAGTCGCTGGAGGTAGGCGCGCTCAATCTGCGCCTCGCGGGCGGCGCGGGAGATGTTGCCCCCGTTCCGTTCCAGAAGCTTCTCGATATAGTCCTTCTCAAAGTGATCCACCAACTGGTTCTTCGCCAGCTTGAAGGGCATGTCGGACGACTCGGCCGGCTCGGCGCCGGCTTCCGCTTCGCTGATGCGGCCCAAGGTCAGGCAGGCGCCGAGATCGATCCGTCCCGCCGATCCGTGCACGGCCATCTCGATCACATTCCGCAGTTCCCGGGCGTTGCCGGGCCATTCGTGCTGTCGGAACAGCATCATGCTCCGTTCGAAATCGGGCCAGGCCGTCGGTTCGCCGGATCCCGTGAACTCCTTCAGGAAACACTGCACCAGCAGGGGGATGTCATCCTTGCGCTGGCGCAAGGGCGGCATCTCGATCTTCACGATCGACAACCGGTAATAGAGATCCTCGCGGAACCGCCCCTCGCGCACTTCCCTTTCCAAATTCCGGTTCGTTGCCGCGATGATCCGGACGTCGACATGCCGCACCGTGTTGGCGCCCAGCCGCCGCACTTCCTTCTTCTCCAGCGCGCGCAGCAGTTTCGGTTGCAGGTGCAGTTCCAACTCCCCGATTTCGTCCAGGAAGACCGTGCCCCCGTGGGCATGTTCGAAGGCGCCGATGCGTTCGGCGCCGGCCCCCGTGAACGAGCCCTTGGCGTGCCCGAACAACTCGCTTTCGATCACGCCCTTGGCCAGCGCGCCGCAGTCGATCACCACGAACGGTTTCTTGCTTCGCGGGCTGTGCGCATGCAGGGCATCCGCCAGGAGTTCCTTCCCCGTCCCCGTTTCGCCCTGGATCAACACGGCCGCATCGGTGCGGGCATACGTTTCGGCCAGGTGGAACACCCGCCGCATCGCCGTGCTCCGCCCGTTCAAACGCCCGAAACTCTCGCGGGCGCTCAGGGGATAGGACACCGTCTCCTGCAAAGGACAGAACACCAGCCGGGTCGTTCCCACCTGGAACTCGACGCCCTGCGTCAGGTACACCTCGCACACCCGCACGCCCTGGACGGTGGTCCCGTTGGTGCTGCCCAGGTCGCGCAGCAGGAAGCCCTCGACGCGCTGCTGGATCTCGCAATGGCGGCGTGAGGCCGCCGGGTCGGGCACGATCAGGTCGTTCTGCGACCCGGCCCCGATCGTGAAGCTATCCTTGTCGATCAGCACCTCGCGCCCCTGCTCGGGCCCGTTGATGATCAGGAGCTTCGACTTCTGCAGCAACAGCGAGCGCGGCGTTCCCTTGCGGGTGAGCATCACGGTGTGCGATCCGCCCTTGCCGGCGCGCTGGATGGTTGTGTCTTCGTTGGCCATGGGTTGTGAGCGGGGAGGCTACTTCACCCGACCCCCGCGGGTCAACAGGCATGTGCATACACTTGAATACGCCTGGCCGGACAACCTGCATACTGGGATGCACGGTTCGCCCGGGGCTGCGCCGGCCAACGGTTGAAAACGTCAAAAACCGGCCCATTTCAGCCTTGTCTGCGCCGGGCGCCGTTGTGGCATGGATTATGCATTATGATTCATCAAGATGACACTTGACCAGTTTCCACAGAGGTAAACGGAGGCCGAATGCAACGCGACGTGCAACAACACTCTTCCATCCTGCCGGCACTGGAGCCCCAGGGCGATATCGAAACGGTCAAGGCGCTGAATGCGGCGTATCTGAAGATGACCGAGCAACTGCGGCTGGCCATCGTCGGGCAGGACCAGGTCATCGAGCAGGTCCTCGTCGCCATCTTCTGCCGCAGCCACGCCTTGCTGGTCGGCGTTCCCGGCCTCGCGAAGACGCTGCTCGTGAGCACCCTGTCCCGGGTCATGCACCTGACGTTCAAGCGCGTCCAGTTCACTCCCGACCTGATGCCCGCCGACATCACCGGCACGGATGTGCTTGAGGAGGACCGCACCACCGGCAAGCGCGTCTTCCGGTTCGTCCGCGGCCCCCTGTTTGCCAACATGGTGCTGGCCGACGAAATCAACCGCACACCGCCGAAGACCCAGGCCGCCCTGCTGGAGGCCATGCAGGAACGGATCGTCACCGTGGGCGATGCCGACTTCAAACTGCCGGATCCCTTCTTTGTGCTGGCCACGCAGAATCCCATCGAACAGGAAGGCACGTACCCGCTGCCCGAGGCGCAGTTGGACCGGTTCATGTTCATGATCAAGGTGGACTACCCCTCCGCCGCCGAGGAACTCGACATTGCCAAGAAAGTCACCGGGACTTACGAGGCGGAGCTCACGACGGTCCTGTCCGGCGACGACATCGTCAAGCTGCAGCACATTGTCCGCCGCGTTCCGGCGGCCGACCACGTCTTCGAGTATGCCCGTGACCTGGCGCGCGCCAGCCGGCCGGGCCCCTCCTCGCCGGCTTTCATCCGTGAACTCGTCCAGTGGGGGGCCGGCCCCCGGGCGACCATCAACATGATGCTGGCGGCGAAGGCGCGCGCCATTCTCCACGGCCGCTATCACGCCACGACGGAGGATGTCCGTGAGATGGCGGTGGCCATTCTGCGCCATCGCATCGTCCCCACCTTCAATGCCGATGCCGCCGGCATCTCGACCGACCAGATCGTCCATCGTCTCCTTGAGGAGATCCAACCGTCCGCGCCGGACCGCCTCGCCTGAACCCGCGCCGGGATGAACACGTGGATACGTTAGCAAGCCTCCATTGCCAGGCGGTCGCGGACCGTTCCGGTCCCCGGTCGTCTTCCGCTCCGGCCTATCTCCAACTGCTGGATCCCGAGGCGATGGCCAAGATCAGCCGGGTCGAGTTGCTGGCCCGCCACCCGGTGGAGGGTTTCATTTCCGGCCGCCATCGCAGCCCGTATCGCGGCTTCTCCGTGGAGTTCGCGGAACATCGCGCCTATGCGCCGGGCGATGACCTGCGCGACCTGGACTGGCGGGCGTACGCCAAGTCCGACCGGTACTACATCAAGCAGTACATCGAGGAGACGAATCTGCGGGCGACCATCCTGCTGGATGCGTCCGGGTCAATGGCCTATCGCGGGGAGAACGCGGCCCGCCACAAGGGCAACCCGCTCAGCAAATTCGAGTATGCCCGTTTCCTGGCCGCCTCGCTCGTCCGACTCCTCCTCAACCAGCAGGATGCCGTGGGCCTGGTGACCTTTGACGCCGCGATCCGCCGCTACCTGCCCTCCCGGTGCCGGGCCAATCACATGAGCGTTCTGCTGGACGAGCTGTTTCAGACGGAACCGGGCGAGGAGACGGCGCTGGCGCCGGTGCTCCACGACATCGCCGAGCGGGTGCACCGCCGCGGCCTGCTGATCGTGATTTCCGATCTCTTCGACCGCGCCGAGGATCTTCTCAAGGCGCTGCATCATTTCCGTTTCCGCAAGCACGACGTCATCCTCATGCATGTCATGGCCGACGAGGAATTGACGTTTCCCTTCAAGCGCTGGAGCCAGTTCAAGGATCTCGAACAAGCCGGGCACCACCTGGACCTCGACCCCGAGTCCCTGCGTTCCGCGTACCTCGGCGAGGTGCGCGCGTTTCTCGCGGCCATTGAAAAGGGGTGCGGGGAGATGCGAATCGACTACGTGCCTTTCTCGACCCGCCAGGAGTTCGATATGGCGCTGGCGACTTACCTGGCGCACCGGCGGAGTCTGATCAAGTGAAGGGCAGGGGCGGGGTGTGACGTTCTTGAAAGTATCCATGTTGCTCGGGTTCGCGGCCATCGCGATCCCGATCGTCATTCACCTGTTGAACCGCAGCAAACCGCGTCCGATCCCTTGGGGCGCCATGCAGTTCCTGGTCGCCTCCATCGCCGCGCGCAGCCGGCGCGTGCAGATCGAGGATGGCATCCTGCTGTGTGTCCGCTGCCTCGGCCTGGCGCTGCTTGCGCTGGCCATGGCCCGCCCGTTCCTGCCCAGCCTGTCGGCGATTCCCTGGGTGCTGATTCTGCCTGCCATCCTGCTCGCCGTGCTCTGCGCCGGGATCGCCACCGTGTTGTGGACGAACGAAGTCCTCCGCCGGCGGCTGCTGGGGATCGCCCTCACGGTGCTGGTGGTCGCGGTGCTGGTGTCCCTGCTGGAACGGTGGATCCAGGCGCGCCGCTGGCTGACGGCGGGCGGTGGCGATACGGTGATCATCCTGGACGCGTCGCTGTCCATGACGCTTGCCGTGGAGGGCCGGAGCAATTTCAGCCGCGCCGTGGAAGAAGCCCGCGCGCTCATCGAGGCCTCGCGCCCCGGCGATGCCTGCGCCCTCATCCTGGGCGGCCCCGTTCCGCAACCGCTGGTCCGCCGCCCGACCTCCGACCGGCGTGAGTTGCAGCGGGCCCTGAAGAGCCCGGAGTGCCGGCCCGCCGGCGGGAGCATGGCCACGCTGGAAGCCCTGAACCTGGCCGCGGGCCTGCTGGCCGAGGGACCCAACGCCGCCAAGACGGTGGTGATCTTCACCGATGGACATGCGACGGGATGGGACCCGCAGGCCGAGGCCCGCTGGCAGTTCGTGGCCGCCGGCTTCAAGGCGCTGCCCTCGCCGCCGCGGGTCGTCTGCCGGCGGCTGCCGGTCCCGAAGTCATTTCGTAATGCGCTGGTCTCGGAGATCCGCCTCTCGCGCGATGTCGTCGGCACCGACCGCCCGGTCAAGGTGGATGTCACCCTCGTCAATGCCGGCCAGGGTCCCCTGCAACCCGCCGCCGTGGAGTTGCTGGTCGACGGTCAGCGGGTCGAGCGGATCCCCCTCGTGAAGGATCTGCTGCCGCAGACGGCCGAGGTGTTCCATTTCAACCACACGTTCGAGCAGCCGGGATACCGTGTCCTGAAGGCACAGGTGGCCGTGGAGGACGACCTGGTTGCGGACAATACGCTCGAACGGGTCGTCCATGTCCTGGACCGCCTGCCGGTGCTCCTGGTCGAGGGCGCCTCAACCGAGCGGTTCTTCTTCCGCAAGACGTCCAGCCTCATCCGGTCCGCGCTGACCCCGCGCGAGGCGGCCCGCGACACGGAGCCTTCCCTGGCGGAACCGTCGTTCCTGGTGAACCCAACGATCGTGGAGGCCGCCAGCGTTGTCGCCGTCACCGACCTGTCGCCCTACCGGGTCGTCATCCTTGCCGATGTCCCCCGCCTGCCTTCCGCCGTGGCGGATCGCCTGAGCGCCTTCGTCAAGGCCGGCGGCGGGCTGCTGATTGCGCCGGGCGGCCGTGCGGAGCCGGGCTTCTACAATGCCTGGCAGGCGCCGTCGGGCGAGGCCGTGACCCCCGCCGAACTGAAGGAGCGCGTGGTCCTCGCCGAACCGCTCCGTCTCGACCTCAAGTCATTCACCCATCCCGCCCTGCGCCTGGTGGCGCAACCGGATCAGTCGGACGCGCGGTTCAGCCTGGTGTCGGCTTACTGGAAGATGACCGTGGACCGGTTGTCCTCCCAGGCCCGGATCGGCGGTCAGTTCGATTCGCAGGAGCCCTGGCTGGTGGAGCGTCAACTAGGCAAGGGCATTGTCCTCATGACGCCCATGGCCTTCGATCGACGCGACAGCAACCTGTCGTCCCTGAAGTGCTTTGTGCCCCTGATCCACGAGCTTGTGTACTTCCTGGCGGCGCCGACCTTGGTGGACTGCAACATCCGGCCGGGCACGGAATGGGCGTTGTCGGGCACCTTGCCGGCGGGGTCGCCCACCGGGTCGGACGCCGATCCCGTGACGGTGGTCCTGCCGTTTGGCGAAACCCGCCCGGCCCGGGTTGAGCGGAGGAATGGCCGGTTCATGGTTCGATTCTCGGAAACCCGCGAACCCGGCCTGTGCCGGATGCGCCTGCCCGCGGCGCTGGCCATGGCGGCGGGGATCGGCACGAACGGCGCTCCCGAGGCGCTCTTCACGGTGAATCATCAGCCTGACGAAAGCGCCCTCACGCTGTTGACGGATGCCGATCTCGCGGCGATCCGCAGCCACGTCGACCTGTTCCTCCCGGAGAGCCTTGACGAACTCGTCATGTCCTTCTCCGGCAAGGTGCCGGGACAGGAACTGTGGAAGATCCTGGCCCTGTGCGCGCTGCTGACGTGGGTGGCCGAGGTCGCGCTGACCCGCTGGATCACGGTCCACCGGCGACTCCACCAGGCGGACCCGGTGGTCCTGCGATCCCCCGCCGAGAACATTCGAGCCATGAAGGCCCGCCTGTCGGGATTGATGGAGAGGTCGTTGCATGGACGCTGACACACTCCAGACCGTCATGACGCCTGAGATGCCCTTGATCGTCCTGTTGCCGGCGGTCATCCTGCTGCTGGCCATCTGGGTGCGATCCCATGTCTGGAGCCGGAGCCTGGTCAGGGCGTGGCAGATCCCGGCCTTCGCCGGACGCACGGCGCTGGGTTTCCTGACCCTGCTCAGTGCCGTCGAGGCGGCCGGGCATGTTGTCGTGTTTGCGACACACTGGCGGATCTGGCCGCTGTTGCTCGGCGGCGCCATGCTCGCCGAGGGCGTCATTGCCCTGGGCCGGGTCGAGCGACAGCTCGTCTCCCGCCGGGCCGGCATCGCCCTCTCGGCGCTGCGCGCCGCCATTGTGCTGAGCGTGGTCGTCATGCTGTGCCAGCCGGTGCTGGTCTTCAACACCCTCCGCAAGATTCAACGCCGTGTGGTGGTGCTGCTCGACGTCAGCGCCTCCATGCAGGTCCCCGACAACAACCTGACCCCTGCCGAGAAGGTGCGTCTGGCCGAAGCCCTCGGCGTGCCTGCGGCGCGGCGCACCCTGCAACTCGATCGAACCGCCATCGGGTTGAGGGAGGCCGGGCAGGATCTGCTCGCCCAGGCCGACGGGCTGAATGCGCTGGCCGAAACCGAAACCACGCTCCGCGTCCGCCAGTTGGAGCGCAACGCGCGCTCCCAGCGCAAGGCTCTCCACCGCATCCGCGAAACGGTGACGGACACGGCCCACGCTCTGCGCACGGCCGCCGGGGTCCCGTTTCTTCAGAAGGAGAGCGGCATTCTGGCGGACCTGAAACGCCTGGCGGAACAACTGGCCTCGGAAGCGGAGGCGCCGCTCGAAGAAGCCGGCAAACTCACCGGCGAGTGGCGGGCGTCCTCGACCAACAGCGGCCCGGCATATGAAACGGTGCGGCAGGCGCTGCAAAAAGCCGGGGCGACCCTCGCGGTCTGTGAGGGCCATCTGGCGACGGTGGCGGATGCGGTTGACGCGGGCTTCTACCAGTCCCTGTCGGAGGCGGATCGCAAGGCCATCGACGGGGTGGTCTCCCTTCGCCGTAGCCTCGTGGCGCGCCGTCTGCTGGTGGGCGGGGACGACGGGCCGGTCAAGCCGGGCGGCAAGCCGGCCAAGGTCGGCCTGCTGGAGACCCTGGACCGTGAATACGGCGTCATGCTCTACACCATCGGGGCCTTCCCGACGGAATGGCGGGTAGCCGACATGGTCGCCCCGGCCGCCGCGGCCAGGATCGGGGCGCCGCCTGTCAAACAGCGGCAGGGCACCGATCTTGCCGCCGCCCTGGAAAAGGTTGCCGCCGACCTCCTGCCGGAACACACCGCCGGCATCGTCCTCCTGACCGACGGCCGGCACAACGCCGCCGAGTCGGTGGAGCCGACGGCCCGCAAGCTTGGCGTTCAACGCGTCCCGATTTTTCCCGTGGTGTTCGGCGGCAACCGCGTGCCCCCGACGGATGCGGCGGTGGCCGCCGTCGATGCGCCCGAGTCCGTCAGCACCAATGACCGGGTCTCCTTCAACCTGGAGTTGAAACTGGATGGACTGTCCGGGACCAACGTGACGGTGACCCTCTTCGACGGGCTCGACGCGGTGGCGTCCAACACGGTCAGGCCCAATGCCGCAGCCTTCCGGCAGCCGCTTCTGCTGTCCGATGTTCCCAGGACCAACGGGCTGCACGCCTACCGCGTGGCGATCCAGGCTTTCCCCTCCGAAGTCGATGTCAGCAACAACGTCTGCCACGTGCCGGTGCTGGTCAGCGGCGACCCGGTCAAAGTCCTGCTGATCGACGGCTATCCCCGCTGGGAATTCCGCTATCTCAAGAACCTCTTCATGGAACGGGATCGCAACGTCAGGCTCCAGTATCTGCTCTTCCATCCCGACCGGGTTGGCGGAATCACCAACCCGACGCCGCGGCCGGCCTCTGTGGCGGGCGACCCGGCCGGGGCGGAGGCCACGCTGCCGCCCGAGAATGAAGCGGAATGGATGAAGTTCGATGTGATCATCCTGGGCGACGTGGATCCGCAGGAACTCGGGCGCGAGAATCTGGACATCCTCCGGAGATACGTGGTGGACCGGGGCGGGTCTCTGATCGTGATTGCAGGCAGCCGGCACATGCCCCACGCCTATGCCCGCAGCCCGCTGGCGGAGATCCTGCCGGTGGTCTTCAAGTCCTCCAGCCGTCCGCTGCTGACTGCGCCCGAGCCGGACTTCAGGCTGACCCTGACCGCGCAGGGCCGGAACACGGTGTTCATGAAACTCGACGATGACGCCGCGCGGAATCTGGAGGCCTGGAATGACATGCCCGACCTCCATTGGCGGCACGGGTTCCTGACCGCCAAGGAAGGAGCGTCGGTGCTGGCCTATGCGTCCATCCCCCAGGCGCCTGGCGTCGAGCGGATGGCCCAGGTGCCCGACGCCGAGTCTCTTCTTAAACAGCAGCAGTTCGAACGGGACAATGCCCTCCTGGTGACGCACCATGCCGGCTTCGGCTCCGTGCTGATGTTCGGGTTCGACCATACCTGGCGGCTGCGTTACCGGAAGGGTGACTTGTATCACCACAAGTTCTGGGGGCAGATTCTCCGCTGGGCCACCGCCGACCGGATCGCCGCCGGATCGTCCTCGATCCGCATCGGGACCACGCGGCCGCGCTACCCGTCCGGCAGCCCGGTGCGCATCCTGGCCCGACTTGCCACGCCGCAGTTCATGCCGATCGTCAATGCCGCCCCCCATGCCACGATCCGGGCCGGCGACCGGCAGGTGTTGCGCCGGCAATTGATCTACCGGCCCGAATCGCCCGGCATCTATGCCGCCGAAGTTGGTTCCCTGCCCGAAGGCCGGTACCGCGTCGAACTGGACAACGCCGACCTCGGCGAGTGGGGCGCCTCGCTGGCGCAACCGGTCTCCGCCGAGTTCTCCGTCACCGCCGCGATGGATGCCGAGTGTGTCGAACTGGCGGCAGACCGCGGGCTGCTGACCCGCATGGCCGCGCTGACCGCCGGCAGGGTTCTGGAGCCCATTGAGCTCGAGTCCCTGGTCAAACGGCTGGGTCCCGCGGTGGTCTCCCATGTGGAGCGCCGCCAGATGGATCTGTGGGACTCCTGGCCGTGGTTCATCCTGATCCTGGCGCTCCTGACCGCCGAATGGGTGCTGCGCAAGAGAGTGAGGTTGCCCTGATGAATGCCGACACGCCCCTCGACGGCTCCCTGGTTCTGCCGGCGTCCATCATCCAGGCCCTGCGCCGGCTGATTGGCCGTGCGCGGTGCCTGATTATGCTCCGCGGGCTCTGCGCCGCCTGGGCGGCCGGCGTCGGGGCGTTCCTGGTCATCATGTCGATCGATGCCGGTTTTACGCTCCTGGCGCGCTGGCCCCGCTGGGTGATGACCGGCACGGCCTACTCCATCTGGGCGGGGTCGCTCTTCTGGTTCCTGATCCGGCCGCTGGCGCGTTCCTTCACGCTGGCCGGCATCGCCCGCCTGATCGAGGCGCATCATCCCGAACTCCAGGAACGCCTGAGTTCCGTGGTCGAACTTCTCGGCAGCCGGGACGTGCCGTCCATCCGCGGATCCGATGTGCTGATCGGCGCGTTGACGGAAGAGGCCGTGCGCGACGCCGTGCGGCTCAAGCCGCAGCATGAGATTTCGTTCCGGGCCGCCATTCCGTTCGCGGTCACCGCAGGCCTCGTGCTTGCCCTGCTGGCCGCCGTGTGGCTGGCCAGGCCCCGCCAGACGCGCTTCCTGCTGGCGCGGGCCGTGGCCCCTTTCCTGAATCTGCCCAATGTGTATGCCGCCGACCTCCACGTCGAACCGGGCGATACGCTCATCGCCTCCGGCTCACGCCTGAGGATTTCGATCCAGGCCGCCAGTCCGGCCGTCACCTCGGCCCGCCTGCGGCAACGGGATCGCCTGGGCCGTGAAACGGTGACGGACATGGTGGCGGTGCCGGCGTCCACCAACGGGACGGGCCGGACCTTTGCGGTGACCCTGCCCGCGGTCCTGACCGGCTTCCAGTATCGCATCCATGCGGGCGACGCGCTCACCCGCTATTTCACGGTCCGGGTGGCCATCCCGCCGATCATCGAGCATCTCGATGTCCGCTGTCGGCCCCCGGAATACTCCCGGCTCGTGGCCACGCAGGTCCGGGACGGATCCGGCACCCTCCGCGCGCTGGCCGGCTCCGAGATCACCGTTTCCGCGACGGTCAACAAGGCCGTGCCATCCGCGGTCATGCTCATCGATAGAACCTCCTCGACCAACACCATCAAGGGCGTTTCCCGGGGCGCGGCTCAGGGTGTGGTTTACGATTTTTCGCTGACACTGCCCCGGCAGTTGAACGGGAGCTGGACCCTCAACCTGGTCGATGAGATCGGGTTACGCAATGCGCCTTTCGAATACGCCATCCAGTCGATTCCGGACAATCCGCCTGTGGCGGTTGTCGTCAACCCCCGCCAGCGGGAATTGCGTTTGAACCGTGACGCCCGTCTCCCGGTCGCCTATTCCGCCGAGGACGATCTGGGCCTGACCGGCCTGGCCCTGGTGTTCACCATCGCCGGGATGTCCAACGAAACGATCCGGCCCCTGCCGCTGCCCGCCCAGGCGGAGCAGGGCGTCAAGGCGATGCAGGGCGAAACGCAGATTGCGCTCGATGACCCGTTGTTCGCCGGCGCGGCGCGCATCGCATTCCGGCTCCGCGCCACGGACAACCTGCCGGGCCCGCTCGGGGGACCCCAGTCCGGGGATTCGGCCACGGTGACCATCCTCCTCGATGAGCGGGCGGCTTCCTGGAAGGAGCAGGTGCTGACCAGCCAGGAGGAGCGTGCCCAGCAGGGGCTCAAGCAAGTGCAGCAAAAACTCGCCTCGGCCCGAGAGCAGGCCCGCGCCCTGGACGCGCCCCTCGCGCAACAGGCGGCGCCGAGCGCCGACACCGCCCGGAAGATCGATGCCCTGCAGGATGCGTTGGCCTCCGCGGACCATTCCCTGCGCGACATCGCCGTCGATGTCGACAAGGGATTCTTCGCGGCGCTCGCGACCAATCTCATCGCGCTCGCGGATGATCATGTCAGCAAAGCCGAGAACATGGCCGGACAACTCAGGCTGGTCGATCGTCCTGCCGAGCGGACGGACATCAACAGCAATCTCACGGCCGAAATCGAGACCTCGCTGCGTGCGGTCGAACACGCCATCCTGGACCACGATATTGCCCGTTCCGCCGTGCGACGCGCGGTGGAACTGGATCGGTTGACGGACAAGCAGACCGTCCTGGCGCAAACCCGGCAGACGCAGGAGCAGGCCGCTCCTCCACCTGCCAGCAACAGCGTTGCCGTTGCCCAGGCGGCCGCCGCCTCGAATGACTGGCGGAAAGCCCAGGACCAGGTGGCTGATCGTCTCGCCGCCCTGGCGCGGGAGGCGCCGGGAACCCCGGAACAGGTGGCCGTCGCCACGAGCAACCTTGCCGTGAGCGCCGCCAGCCAGGCATCGGAACTGGCGGCCCGCCAGGGCGAACTAGCCGCCCTGACCCGGCAGCAAACGGATCGTCTCCAAAACCAGGAACGCGAAGGGCGCGAACTCGCCGCCCGCCAGGACCAGTTGGCGGCGCTTGCACGCCGTGAGCCCCTGTCGGCGCTTCAAGGTGCGCCCATGCAGCAGGCCGCCAAGGAACTCGCCGCCGGGAATACCGAGCCGGCCGTACAAGCCCAGACCGGGGTGGCGGACGCCTTGCGGAAGGATGCCGACCGGCGGATGGAGACGCCGAATCCGGTTCAGGGTGCGGATGACCCTGGCCGGATGGCGGCATCCGCCTTGCAGAAAGCCGACGACGGCCTGCAACTGGCCCGCCAGTCGGCCGAACGCGCGGAACAAGGCGCTGAACGCGCGCAGATGCGGGCCGACACCGACGCTGCCCTGGTCAAGCGGGCGGAGACGACGAAGCAGCAGGATCTTGTGAAGGACATGACAGGCCGGGCCGCCGAGAGTCGTCAGGCCGCCAAGGATGCCAGCCAATGGAGTCAGGTGGCGGGGCAGGCGGCCGACCAGGCCAAGCGGGCGGCGGCCGAAACCCGGAATGCCGCGAAGCAGGCGGGGCGGGAGGACCAGCCCGAACCCGCCCGGCGCGCGGCTGCCGCACAGGCGGTTCATGCCGCGGAACAGGTCGAGCAACTGGCGGAAGCCGCGCGCACCGCCGCCCACCAGGCGAACGTGAATGGTGTGGAACGCGGGTCCCCGCAGGAACGCGCGGTACAGGCCGAGGAGCGGGCACTCGATGCCGCGAGGGAAGCCAGCCAATCCGCCCTGAAGGCGGGAGTGACGGCGGAACGCGCCCGGCAGGAAGCTGGGCAGGCTGAGAAGCAGACGGATCAGGCGCTTGTCAATGGGGCATCACCGCGACAGGTTCAGGAATCCAGCGGCAAAGCAGCCGAGGCTCGAGCCCGGGCGGATGCGGCCGGGGAGGCGGCGGCGAAGTCACGCCAGGAGGCGCGCCAGGCGCGCGAGGAAGCGCAGGTGGCACAACAGGCAACCGACAAGACTTTCGGGGAACAACCCCTGGCGGCCCTGAAGGGCCACGCCGAGGCGGCGGAGACCGCATCCGAAGCCGCCCAGCAAGCGGCATGGCGCGCGGCCGAACAGGCTCGTCTCGCCGATGAGGCCACCCAGACGCCGCGGTCGGCCCGCGAACGTGCCATGCGCGCCGCGCAACAGGCGGCCCGACAGGCTGCCCAGGCGGAACAGGCGGCGGCCGCCGTGCAAAAGGAAGCGCAGAGCATGACCCGACCCTCCGCCGAGGCCCGGCGTCTGGCCGAGCGGGTCTGGAAAACCGGGCAGAACGATCTCGCCCAGAGCACCGGTCAGAAATCAAGGAACGCCCGTGAACAGGCCGAGCGGGTCCAGGCCTTGGCCGACACTGCCCAGACGATGGCGGCGGCATCCCGTCAGGCCGCCGAGAAGGCTTCCGACGCCGAGCGGCAAGCCGGCCAAACCGGGGCCAACGGCCAGGTCAGGAATGTTGAACAGGCCGCCCAGGAGGCGGGCGCGAAGGCCGAGCAAGTCAGGGCCATCGCAGAGAAGGCCAAGGAGGTCGCCGGTCCGAAACCCACGGCGGCGGCTGTTGCCGGTGAAGCCCAGCAATCGGCCCGCCAGGCGCAGGACGCCCAGCAGATCGCCCAACAAGCCGCCCAGTCTGCCCAGCAGGCCGCCCAGAAGGCGGGCGAAGCCGCCCAACAGACAGCGCAACAAGCGGCGGCGATCCGCCAGGCAGCCGGGCAATCCGCGCAGGTCGCCGAGCAGGCGGAAAAGGAGGCTCAACAGAGCAAGGGCAAGCCCGAGCAGGCGGAGACAGCGCGCCGGGCGCAAGCCGCCCGCCAGGCCGCGCAGTTGGCGAAAGAGAGCGAAACCGGCGCGCAACGTGTCGCCCAGCAAACCCAGCAGGCCGCCCAGCAGACCCAGCAGTCCGCCCAGGAATCCCAGCAGGCGGCCCAGGCCTCCCAGCAGTCCGCCCAAGCGGCCCAGCAAGCCGCCCAGCAAGCCCAGCAGGCGGCGGCAACTGCGGCGCCGCAGGCCGCGCAAAAGGGCAGGCTCGATGCCGGGCAGGCGGCGCAGGCGTCCATCGAAAAGGCCCAGGTGGCCGTCGATGCGGCTGCCAGGGCGAACGCATCCGCCAAGTGGGCGCAAGAGCAACTGGCGGCGGTCAGGCTGTCGGACCTGGCAACCCAGCAGGAGGTGCTGCGCCGCCAGTCCGCCGCGCTTCTGGCCGGGAAAGAGGGAAAGGAAGACGGTCTCGGCGACCCGTTCTCGGGACGGCTTGCGAAGCAGCAACAGGCGTTGTCCGCTGAAGTCGCCGCGCTGGCGCAGGCCGCCACGGTGATTCGTGAGCAGACCGAGGAGGTGCTCGCGCGCTCGCCAGCGGGGCCTCCGGCCGGGCAGGCGGCGCGGGAGATGGCGCAGGCGGCGCAAGCGGCCGACCAGGCCGCGCAGCAGATGGAGCAGGTCGCCAGGCGAAGCGAGGATCCGGCAAAACGATCTGCGCAAAACCTGCAGCAGGCGGCGGAAACCATCCGGCAAGCCCAGCAGGGCGCTGCGCAGACCCTTCAACAGGCGGCCCGGAATCTTCAGAACGCCGCCCAGGCCATGGTTATCCCCGCCACCCCGCCGACAACGCCCGCCGGTGCGGCGCCGGTATCGCCGGCCACCCGGGAAGCGCTGGCCAAGGCGTATGAGGACGCCCGCCAGACCGCCATGAGCGGGAAGGCGATCGATGCCGCCCAAACGGCGGCGCAACTGGCGCAGGCCGCCGACCAGGCCGCCGCCGAGGCAAAAGCCCTGGGCGCAAACGCCCGCCCGGCCACCCTGGAGACGGCCGCTTCCGGCGGCGGGGGATTGAATGAGGACGCCCAGGCATCCGAGGACATTCCGACCTTCGCCCGGCGGTTGGGTATGAAACTGCAGGACTGGCTTCGACTTCACGGTGAGTTAAAGGAAGACGTCCTGCAGGCCTCGGGCAGCGAGGGGCCCGAGGAATACCGGCCCCTCATCAAGCGCTACTTCCGCGAAGTCTCCGGCCACGGGGGGGAGGAATGATGAAGACGGCTGCGTTCATCGGACTGGCCTGCGCCTGCCTGTTGTGTCCGGCGGCGGGGTGGGGCGCACCGGCCGCCATAGAGGATGCCAAGTATCAGCGTGCCTTTGACGAGGCCGTGGACAGGGGGCTCGACTTCCTGGCCCGCTCGCAGCAGGCCGACGGCTCGATCGGCGGCAATACGCCGGCCATCACCTCACTGGCGATCATGGCCTTCCTGGCGCGCGGCCAGGCGCCTGGTCTTCCGCCCCACGGCGATGTGATCAACCGCGGCGTCGACTACATCCTGTCCATGCCCTCCGCCAATGGCTCCCTGATGGGGAACGGCGGCCAGATGTACAGCCACAACATCTCGGCACTCATGCTGTCGGAAGTGTCCGGCATGGTGGAGCCGGAGCGCCAGTCGCGGATCGACGCGGTTCTGCCGCTCGCCACCCGGCTCATCCTGGCGGCGCAGGACGTGCGGAAACCCGAGGCGCAGGAGGGCGGCTGGCGGTATCAGCCCGGCAGCGCCGACAGTGACATTTCCCATTCCGGCTGGGCGCTTATGGCTTTGCGGTCGGCGCGAAACAACGGGGCGCCCATTCCCGGGGAGGCGATCGAACGGGCCGTCAAGTTCATCCTGCGCTGTCGCACGCAGGACGGTGGGTTCGCCTATCAGCCGGGAGGCGGGGCGGGCGTCGCGCGGACCGGCATCGGGTTGCTCTGCCTCGAACTCGCCGGGCGGCACCGGGACGACGTGACGCTCAAGGCCGGACAGTACATTGCCGAGCGGTTCACGAAGGGCAATCCCTTCCAGGGCGAGCACAAGTACTACGCGCTGTATTACAGCGCCAACGGAATGTTCCAGCTTGGCGGCCAGGAATGGGAGGCGTTCGCGCCCACGCTGTACGATACCATCCTGAAACTCCAGACCGCCGACGGCTCCTGGTCCACGGGCGGCAATGAATCGAATCCCCAGTACTGCACCAGCATGGCGATCCTGGCCCTGAGCGTTTCCTATCGTCAGTTGCCCATCTATCAGCGGTAGCGCGCCCCGCGACTCAGTACCGGTAGGTGCTGCCGCCGATGAATTCCCGGAGCAGGGAGGTGGGGGGGACGCAGGCATCGTCGGCGAGGGGCGCCACCGGCTGGAGCAGATCGTGGATGCGCTTGGCCCGCACGTAGGCGTCCTGCCGGTGCGGGTCGCTGCGGAAGCGCTCCATGGCGGCGGGGAAATACGACCACACTCTGGCCTTGAGAATCGGCAATTCGAACGGCAGGGCCGTGTTCAACACGAAGTCCGCCTGACCGATGAACGGGATGATGTGTTTGAGTTCGCTGCGGCGCACGTAGTGCCAGTGCGTCAGCGTTTCCATCGGCTGCAGATTGCGGTGGGCGTGGTCGCGGATCATGCGTCGCAGCAGCCGGTTGTCGGCCCAGCGCATGAGGGTGCCGTCTGCCGCGCGAAGCTGCCCGAGGGTTTCCACGTAGAGGCGGTACTTGCGCGCCGCGGGCACGGACCGGGTCATGTCGTCGTAGAGGCCATGCAGGCTGTCGAGCAGCAGGATCTCGTCATCCGCCAAATGAAAGTCCGCATGGTCCAGGGTCCGGATGCCCGTCTTGAAGTTGTAGGACGGCGTCCGGATGCGGCGTCCCGCCAGGAGGTCGCCGAGGTGGCGGTCGATGAGGTCGAGGTCGAGGGACTGCGGCGATTCATAGTCGTAGTCGCCAAATTCGTCGCGCGGGTGGCGGACCAGGTCGAAGAAGTAGTTGTCGATGTTCAGGGCCTTGAGTTTGAGGCCCGCGGCGGCCAGATGCTCGCCGATCTTGATCGTGGTCGTGGTCTTTCCGGAAGAGGAGGGGCCCGCGACGATGACCAGTTTCAACTCCCCGGCGCGGGCCAGCATCGCCTCGGCCGCCACGGCGCACTCGTCGGCGTAGCGTTGCTCGGCAGCCGTGATCAGGTCCGGCAGCCCGCCGCCGGTCACGAGGGCGTTCAGCCCCTCGACATCCTCGCAGTGATGCGCCATGTTCCAGAGCAGTACCTCGTAGATCTTCTTATAGGGGATGTTATCCGTGATCTCGAAGGACGTGGCGCGGGTGGCGCGCAGCATGGCGCGCTGCCGGCGGTAGGCGGTGTAGTTGCGCGCCAGGTCGGTGTGCTGTTTGTTGAGGAGCACCTGCTCGACGATGTCCTGAATGTCCTCGACGGATGGCAGCATGTTGCCGGTGTAGGCCTGGGTGAGGGCCGCTTCGACCCGTTCCGCCATGCGCTCGGCCAGGGCGCGGTCGGCCGGGCCGGTGGACGCGGTCGCCTTGTAGATGGCGATGACGATCCGTTCGCGGTCATACGCCACGATGTTGCCGTTGCGCTTGAGGATGCGGGTAAGCGGGGTCATGGAGTTCGGTTGCTCATCGGATGCCTGTGTCGCACGTGAAAGTAGACAAGCCGGGGACCCCAGTACAAGGGGGAAATGAGCAGCCCGTTCGGCCCCGCAGAAAATGGGGTGTGACGGCAGTCCAAAACATGGGAGGATAGCCCCGAACTCGGTGCTCACAAGGAGTGCATCATGCTCACGACACAGGCCTGCATCGCATCGAAACGCTGCCGTCGATTCGCGGCGGTTATTCTGCTGTCAGGTGCCGGCGCCAGACTGTGCGGCGGCAGTGAAGCGGCGCGGGAATCCCGTGACGTCATGCGCGTGGACGTGAGCGATCGGACGATCGCGGAGATTCGACCGGAACTGTTCGGCCAATTCATGGAACGCGCGGCAGGCGGGGAAACCGGTCCCGAGGCGGCGGTGGACGCTTCTGGCGCTATCGTCAAACCGGTGCGCGACCTGCTGGCCGGGCTGCTGATTCCCGTGGTGCGATTTCCCGGCGGAACCAGCGTGGATTACATTGACTGGCGCGACCTGATCGAGAACGGGCATGGGGAGAAGACCGGGCGCGCCGTCACGCTCTACCGGGGGAATGCCGACACGCGGCTGACGAATCGCTTCGGCTACGACGAGTTCTTCCGTCTGGCCGGGGATATGAAGTGGAAGACCCTTCTGGTGTTGAACTTCAGAAGCGGCCTTCTGGAAACGAACCTGGCGGCCGCGGTTGAACGGGAAACCGACCTGCTGCGCTACTTGACCGCGCCCGACGGCGAATGGGCAAAGCGGCGCGCCGCCAACGGTCACCCGCAGCCCTACCGTCCGGACTACGTGCAGATCGGCAACGAGACCTGGTTCTTTGCCGGGGAAGCGAAGAAGCGATATGGCGATGGCTGGGAGGACGCCTGGGTCAAGGTCTTGCGCGCCTGCATTCGCGACATTCGCGAGCTGGCGCCCAAGGCCCAGATCGTCACGGATGAGTACCCGCTTGAGGTCTCCGCCCGGCTGACGGCTGAAGATGGCCCCTTGCTATTCACCCTGCACCGCTATCATCCCATGGGCATTTCCCGAGCGTTCGGCGCCGACGGCCGGGAACTGGCCTGGACGAACGTGGCTGACGAGGCGATCTGGGACGCCGTGGTTCACTGCACCGAGACCGACGAGCAGGGGCAGGCGCGCTGGGCGGACAAGGCGATCGATCAGGCCCTTGCTTTGGGACATCCCATGGTCATGACGGAATGGAACCTGAACGGCTGGTGGGACGGCTCGCCCCCCTCCCGCTATCCCGGCTACGGCGCCGGCGGGGTGGGCGCGGCGGTGATGCTGCACGCCATGCTGCGCCATGGGAATCTCTTCCGGTTGGCGACCCAATCCATGCTGGTGGGCCGGTCGTGGGGCATAACCGGCATTCGCGTCTTCCCGGATTCGGACCGCGAGCCCGTGCTCTTTCCCTCTCTGCGCGCCACGGACTTCTATCGCCGCCACCATGCCCGCTTTCTTCTGGCGACCACCGTTTCATCCGGCGGCAATGTCTTCGACCTGGGCCTGTTCACCGGGAAAGCCGGCGCGCCGACGGGGCGCGCCGCGGCCGTTGACGTCGTGGCGATGCGCGACGAGCGATCGTTGCGCATCTTCGCCATTAACACTGCGCGGACTCGGGAGGCGCCGTGCAGGTTCGTACTGCCCGCCAAACTCAGCAAGCAGGGCGAGTGGCGGCGGGTCTCGATGCAGTTCGCGCTGCGCGGCGAGGAAAAAGACGCCGACTTGCGAGTCGAAGAGACGGCCACAACTTGTCCGCTGTCGGCATTGGATCAACCGCTCTTGCTGCCGCCCCGATCGATCACGCTCTTGGAGGTTCCCTGGATGGCCGACTGATGGATTGGGTGCGCCACCCTACAGTTAAGCCCGGGACCCCAGCACAAGGGAAAAGCAGTCATCGCTCGTGGATTCTGTCCGCCGTCGTGATTGCATTTCGGGTTCTGCTCTGGCACATTTCCGCGAATGAAGAGCCCCATCAGGGGCGATGACGAGTCGAGGACTTAATCTCGAAGCGTTCATCTCAACCCGGGTCAATATCCGGGGCGTGATCGTTCAGCGATGGGGTGCCGGCCTGAACCGGCAAGACAGGCCCGCATGACATCACGAGAACGAGTCACAAGAGCCCTTCGTTTTGAGGAAGTGGATCGGATTCCCATCGAGAACGGATTCGGGGGGGATCTGCAGAGGAAGCACCCCAGTGATGTGGCTGCGCCACCCTACAGCTATCCGCCTGGACGCGGTTGGGGTGATTGGACCAAGCGCGGTCGGCGCATGGATATCTGGGGATGCACCTGGGAAGCAGGCGAGGACGGGGTCTGTGGCGAAGTGAAGGAATCCCCCTTGCGGGATGATTGGAGTCGGCTCAAGACCTTCAAGCCGCCCTGGGAGGTCCTGGCGGGCGCCGACTTGTCCGGGGTCAACCCGGCCTGCGCCGCATCGGAGACATTCATGATCTCGATGTGGTCCAGCATGCCCAACCCCTTCGAACGCATGCAGCACCTTCGCGGGCCTGAACAGCTTTACATGGATCTGGCCTGCCTGGAGCCGGAGGTCTATCTGCTACGCGACATGATTCACGAGTATTTCATGAAGCAGATGGACTTGTGGGTGAAGACCGATGTCGACGCCGTTCACATCGCCGACGACTGGGGGGCGCAGCAGGCGTTCCTGATTTCGCCGGTGTTGTGGCGGGCGTTCTTCAAGCCCCTCTACAAGGACTACTGCGATCTGGCTCATGCCCACGGCAAGTATGTGCTCATGCACTCCGACGGCTACATTGTGCCCATCCTCCCCGACCTGATTGAGATCGGCGTCAACGCCATCAATGCGCAACTGTTCTGCATGCCCATCGAGGACGTCGCCAGGCAGTTCGCCGGGCGGATCTGCTTCTGGGGCGAGATCGACCGGCAGCGACTGCTCACCTCCGGCACACCCCGGGAAGTCCGGGAAGCGGTGCGTCGAGTGGCCAGGGCGTTCCTGCAGGGACGACGAACCGGCGTGGTGGGGCAATGCTTCGGAGGGATCGATCATCGCATCGAAAACTGCGAGGCCGTCTATGACGAGTGGAGCAAGGTGTGACGAAGAAAGATGACATGATCGCCGCATTGTCACGGCGAATTCCCGCGGTCTCGGTGCCTGTGTGGGAAATCGAATTCCAGGCCTGGGATGCGGCGTCCGGCAGGCACGTGGTGCTCGGTCGCGAGTTTGAAGCACTTTCGCCGGTTGAACAAGAGAGTGCCCTGTATGCCAACGCCGAGATCCTGCTCTCCGTCTCGGCGGACATGAACTATGCGGCCCTGACGGTTCCCAACGCGTACTGGAACCATTCGCCGGGCGAACTGGCGTACTACTGCCTGCCTGGCGACACCCGCTTCCGGCAAACGGCCGTTCTGCGGGAACTGGCCCCGCCCGACCTCATGCTCATCGCGATCACGGGGGGTATCATCGGGGCGAACTATTCGCCTGAGTTCTGCTATCGCCTGGTGGACGATCCGGAGGGGGTTGACCAAAGTGCGCGGGACGGCCTCCGCAATGCCCTGGCGACCGCCAAACGATTCCAGGACTGTGGCGCGGAAGCGGTTGTCTCGGCCTCGGACATGGCCGATAATTCCGGGCCGTTCTTCAGTCCCGCACAGATGGACCGCTGGGTGCTGCCGTACCTGACCCAGTGGTCGGACGCGATCCGGGAGATGGGTCTGTACTCCATTCTGCATTCCGACGGTAATCTCACGAAGTACATGGATGCCATTGCCTCGACGGGACTGGATGCCATCCAGGCGATCGATCCGATTGCCGGCATGGATATGCGCAAGACGATGGACGTCGTCGGGCGTCGGCTCTGTCTGTGCGGCAACATCGACTGCGGCCTGCTGCTCCGGGGCCGTCCCGATGAGGTCTATGAGTCAACCCGGAGTTTGCTGGCCACGTGCAAGGATGAAGGGGGCCTGGTCCTGGGCGCTTCCAATGCCGTCCAGGCTGAAGTGCCGATGGAGAACTACCGCGCCATGATCCGCGCCTGGAAGGCCTTCGGCCAATGCGAGGCGGAGCCGGTCATATCCCGTTGATTGACGGATGTTGCGTGAGGGCAGGGGACCCGGCGAAGAACTGCAGGGCGCGGGTTCGGGCCGCCTCGAGGTCGGGCGCGGACTGCACCGCCACGAAGAGCGTGTGGCCGAAGACGAAATTGCGGGCGAAGTAGCTCGTGAAGATCTTGACGCGCGCCAGGGCCTGGCCGGCTCGAGGGAAGTCGTCAAGGATGTACCCGAACAGCCGGGTCCATACCTCGGCCGGGTCGACGATCAAGTCCGGGTCGAGCCATCGGGCGAACACCCATGGGCGCACGGCGGCCATGCGGCCGATCATCAAGCCGGCCACGGGCGCATACGGCGCCGAGCGGCGGCGCCAGTCCTCCACGCCGGTGATGTCGGCGTTGGCAATGATCGGGAGACGCGTCTCATCGGCCAGTTCGGCGTAGAGATCGTGCCGGGGAACCCGGCTCAGGTTCTCGCCGGAAAAGCGGGGATGTACCGTCAGGGCGTCCACCCCTTCATCCACGAGCAGGCGCAGGCGCTCGCTCAGGCGTTCGCGCCAGGAGGGACCCTGGCGGCCGAGCCGGATTTTGACCGTCAGCGGGCCGGCGACATGGGCGCGCAATGTTCTCACAATGTCGCGCAGGCGGTCGGCATCCTCGAAGAGGTCGGCTCCGCCGCCTTTCTGACGCACCGTCGGGGCCGGGCAGGCGCTATTAAGGTCGATGCCATCAGGCGCGAGGGGCGCCAGGCGTTCAAGCGCTTCCGGCAGTCGATCGGCGCTTTCAGCCAGCAGTTGATAAATCACGCGGCCTTCGGCGGGGCGTCGCTTGAGCCACGGCGACTGCCGGATATCCTCGCCGACGATGGCGCGAGCGGACAGCATTTCGGTGAACAGGGCGCCATAACCGCCGAAGTCAGCCAGCAATCGACGGAAGGCGCTGTGGGTGATGCCCGCCATGGGCGCGCAGAACAACGGCGGCTCGAACCGTATGCCGCGCAGGGTCAGGGGTGGGGGAAACGGGCGGGTCATCGTCCGGTCGCCGTTGCGGCGGCGGCGTTCGAGGTGACAACGGGGGTCGTGTTCTGGCGTTCGGCCAGGCGCCGCAGGCACTCATCGAACTCCGTGGCGAGTTTGGCCCGCTCGAGATCGATTTCCTTGCGTTTCCAGTTCGCGAGGGAGGCGGCGAAGGCGGCATCCAGTTCTTTGCGCCGCGCCTGAATCACCTCGAGGCGGGCTGACAGGATCTTCAGTTCATCCCGGTCTGTCGGGCGGGTGGCCACCGCCGCGGCGGCAGCCTGGGGCGCCGCCAAGTTTGAGCTGACGCTGGCGAGGTAGCGTTGTTGCTGCAGGTCAACCCGCCGGCGTGCGGCCTCGGCCGCCCGATCCTGCTCGGCCTTCCGGCGTTCCCCCTCCTCGGGCGTCACCAGAAATGCGTTGACCACCCGGCCGTCGATGAAATTAACCATGCCGCGGTCGTAGGAATAGGTGATCTGATTCTTGCGCTCGATCTTACCCCTCGGGAGGCCGAGTTTGGCGACGACCTCGTCGGTGGTGTCGCCGCGGTTGACGGCGGGTTCCGAGGATTCGGCGCCCGCCGCAAACGGGCCTGAGACGGCGATGAGGGCCAGACTGAGGAATCCGGTTCTCAGTCCCGTCCACCGGGCATGAAGGTTGGCATTCATGGTGTCTGGACGCGAGTATTGCGCTGATGGCAGCCAAAGGCAAGCCTTCCGGGTTCATTGGCATCCCACAGGATGCAGGTTGATAGGCTGAAGGCTGAAGACTGTTAGGGAATGCGTGCATTTCTACTCGTTTCCACTCCAGGGCATTTACGACATTGGGAGAGCGACTTCCTGCCATTTCACCTAATAGCCTTCAGCCTAAACCGCTTCAGCCTCAGCGTCCCACCACGGAGACACGGAAGCACGGAGAAGACCCGTCTCCTTCATGCTCCCCTCTTCCTCCCGAGAAGACGTTGCGCGAATGGGGCACAGGGCCTCGGTCATTACAGGCACACATCCGGCGGCATGGAGACCCCGGCCCTGCGCCCCATTCGCGCAACACCGGGTTGTCGAGTCCACAGAAAGGAAGGTCGTTCGCCTTCACGGGTTCTCTTCTCCGTGCCTCCGTGGCGCATCTTCTCGTTCCCGTCTGCAATTATGACCACGATGCGACGAATTCAATTCGTAAGGTGTTAATAGCCTTCAGCCTAAACCGCTTCAGCCTTGGCGTCCCTATGGGACGCCAGTGTTCCGGGTTCAGGTGCAAAAGGTTTTGCTGGACGGCGTGGGGCGGCGGGGGCACAATCCGGACAGAAGAAGGGAGGCTGTTATGGACACGACACACGGAAACGAGAAGATCGCAGAGGCCCTGAAACTGCTGGAGGAAGCGGCACGGGAGAAAAAGGACGAGCTCAAGGGCATGGTCGCCAGCAAGTATGGCCATTTGAAGAGCGTGCTGGTGGACAGCGAGCATGCGGTTGCCGATTCGCTCGTGGCGGCGCAGAAGCGTGCCGCAGAGGCTTTACGCCATGCCAAGGAAATTGGCGAGGAGAAGGCCAAGGCTGTCGACGAACACGTTCATGAGAACCCGTGGGCCTACATCGGCGGCGCGGCGTTGACGGGCCTGCTCCTGGGCTACATCCTCGGCCGTAAGAAATAGCCGTGGATGTCTGTTCGTGATAACCGTATGACATGAATGGTTTTTTCAAAGCGGCCCTGGGCGGCATTTCGGCCTGGGTGATAGGGCAGTACCGGCGGACGTGGCTGGATCTGATCAAGATCCATGCCACGATGCTCTATCTGCGGGGCGTGCAGGTGGCCCGGGAAATATGCCGGTCCCTGGTGGCATTGGCTGCCTGTCTGCTCCTGGCGCTGACGGGTGTTATCCTGGTGCATGTGGGCCTGTTCGCCCTGCTTCCGCCCCCCTACAACGCCATCGTCCTGCTGACGCTGGGGTTCGTGTACATCGCCGTGGGACTGTGCGGCATTCGCCGGCTGACCTCGGAAACCTGGTGGATGAAGATCACCCAGGGTGATCGTTGCGTGGACCAGGCGACGAGCTCGCAGACAAACGCTTAGCTGGGATAAACTCGGCCGCCCCGGGCCAGTGGCGGTTGCGGGTGACCGCCGAAACGTAAGTCCGACAGGCTGCCAGTGCGCTGTCGGCGCCTTCAACAGAACGATCCTATTGACAATGGAGCGTCTTAAATGTAGTGATATGGTCATCATATCACTTCTTAGAGCACTGGAAGGCGCATGAACAGACAATCGCTCAGCGGACAACTGGCGGATCGACTTCGGCGGAAAATCGGTCAGGGCGGGTTCGGTGAAGGACGATTACCGACCGTACGGGAACTCGCCCGCCTGCATGGCGTGAGCGTCATCACCGTGCGCGAAGCGCTGGCCTCTCTCAAGCAGCAGGGGCTTATCGCGGTGCGCCACGGCAGCGGCATCTATGTGAACGCACGCCGGGAAACGAGGCCCGTGGCGCTGGTCGCCAAGGCCGACGTGACCCGCACCTATTTCTCGGATTTCTCCCTCCTGCTTCTGCAGCACTTGCAGATCGCCCTTCACCGTAACGGACTGCGCGCGCGGCTCTACCTGAGGACGCGCGATCCGCGAGGCGATCTTTCCGAGAGCGATGCTCCGGACCTGCTCAACGACTTGCAGAACGGCGAACTGGGCGGGGTCATCGCGGTCAACGGCCGCCTCCATGCCCGATGGTTGGACGCGATCCGCCAACTGCAAATCCCCCAAATCGGGGGCGAAGACGCACCGTACCCCGCGCGGTTCGACACCGAAACGGCCCTCCGTCAGGCCGCAGCCTGGCTGGCGGCGGCAGGCAGGCGCCGCGTTGCGGTGCTCGAGTGGGCTCAGCGGCGCGATCCGAGTCCCGAGCGAGCCGCGTGCCCGTATCCCATACGCGAGGCGCTGGAGCGGGCGGGGCTGGAGTACGACGAGCGCCGGTGTGCCCAAGCGTTCCATCCTCTGGACGGCGGCGCCGGCTGGGAGGCTTTTCGCGAACTGTGGGTGGCGCGGACCGAGAAGCCGGACGCGTTGATCGTGACCGACGACGTGCTGTTCCGCGATCTCGTGCAGGCCGTGCAGGAACTGCGGATCCGCGTCCCCGAGCAGTTGATGCTCGTGGTCATGACCGCCCGCGGCATCGCGTTGCGCTCGCCTTTTCCCGTCGCTCGCATCGAGATGGATCCCGAGGCGCTGGCCGCGGGTGTGGCGGACGCCATGGCGCGCCTCATGCGGGGCGAGACGCTCCCGCCGAAGGCGGCCGTACTGCCCTGCGCGTTCATCCCCGATGGAAATGGGGACGCGGTGGTGGAGTCGGCGGAAGAGGCTGTGGGCGCGATGAGGCTTTGAGGAAGCAGTAACTGGTATGTCGCCCCGCAGGACGTATCGATCTCCGTGCCGGCCAAAGGCAGCGTGATCTACGTTCGGTGAACCCCGCCACCCGTCGGAAGGCGACAGGGTCCAGGGTATGGATTACGATTAGGATTAGCATTGGGAATACGAGGAATACCGGCGAAAGGAGTCAGGACGACATGAAGAAAACGGCAGCGTATGTTGGACTATTCATTCTGGCGATGGCGACCGCCCGGGCGGGCGATGCGCCGCCGCCGCTTCTCGAAGATACGTTCCAGAACGGCTTCAACCCGAACTGGGCCCTGGTTTCCCCGGGCATCGAAATCGTTCCAGAAAAAATGGAACTGCCGGACCTGACTTCCGCCCTGGACAACGGCATCGACCTCAAGGACGATGTCGTACAAGGAAAAACCGCAACAAACGAGCCACCAAAGGGCAATCTGGTAGCTCGCTTCACCGCGGGGGGGCAGATGCTCGCCGGGCCCTGGGTGAAACCGGGCGACTGGAAGAAAACCGCCACACTTGGCGACAAACTTGAGGCCTGGAGCGATTACACCCTGAGTTTCCGCTTCCGCGCCGGCCGGATCCCCGACCTGCCGGTCCAGGTGCGCGGCAGGGCCGTTCTTCTTCGCATCCTCTGGCGGGTGAATCCGGCGGAAGACAACCCGTACGAAGCCTACGTCATGGAGGTACGCTGGGATAAGCGCAGCAAGATCTGGGAATTGTCGGGCCCTCACTTTCAGACGGATGGAAATCCGTCACCGCTCGACGCGCGTGACGAGACCGGTCCCGCCGGCGGCAAGGCCGACACGAACTGGCACACCTTTGCCGTGACGGTCAACGGCGACACCGCCACCACCTTTCTCGACGGCGATTTCCACGCGCGGGTCCGCGATACCCGCATCGGCCAGGGCGTGATCGCTTTGCAGAGCGGGTGGAGCCCGCAGATCAGCCCCGAATGCCTTGATATAGACGACATCCGGGTCGCACCGATAGGCGGCGCGGCGGCTCCGAAACAAAGCGAGGAGGAGCGCCGAAAGGCGGCGCTCGCGAGAGGTTGCCTCTTCGCCTACCAGCCCTCCAGAAATCTTCTTTACCTCGCGGCGGACTTCAGCCGCCTCATGGTCCGCGACCGCGCCGCCTCCGCGGCGGGCCGCGCCTATACCGGCGCGGTCGTCCGCCTGCTGGCCGCCGACCCGAGCGCCAAGCCGCTGGCGGAGGCGCGCCTCGCGCTGAAAGACGGCGCGGCCCCGGAGTCCCGGCTGGAAGTCCCGCCGTTACGCGGAGAATACAAGGTTCAATTCACCCTGGAAGGGCTCGCCGGGACGACGGTGCTGGAGAAGCCGTTGCGGCGCGAGGTCTTTTCCTGGGAGGGCAATACGCTGGGCATCACCGAGGAGGTCTATCCGCCCTTCACGCCGGTGAAGGTGGACGGGCGCAAGGTCTCCGTCGTCGACCGCGAGCAGACGATGAACGGCTTTGGCCTGTGGGATTCGGTTGTCAGCCAGGGGCGCGAACTGCTGGCCGGGCCGATGACGGTGCGATTCGAGACGGCGGACGGCGAGGGCCGTTGGGCCACATCGTCGGTGGCCTTGCGGTCCGCCTCGCCGCAGGCGGCGGTGTTTGCCGCCGCGGCGGAAAGCGGGGCGGTCCGCATCGAGGCCGTGTCCACCCTCGAATTCGACGGCTGCATGAAAGTCGCGATGGCCCTCGCGCCGGGCAAACCCGAAACCCGAAACTCGGAACCCAAAACCCGAAACCCAAAACCCGAGATTACCCGCCTGTGGATCGAAATCCCGATCAAGGACCGCGAGGCGCCGCTCTACCACACGTTCGTGGATAGCTTGCGCGGTAATCCCGCCGGGCCGACGCCGACGGGCGACGGCGAGGTGTGGAACAGCGGCAAAGCGCCCCGGCGGGGCCGGGAGTGGCAGAACAGTTTCTGCAGCTACCTCTGGTTCGGCGCTGAGGAGCGCGGCCTGGCGTGGTTTGCGGAAAACGACCGCGGCTGGTTCACGGCCAAGGACGGCGGCAAGGCACCCGTGCAGGACCTTGTGCGCGAGGGCGACCGCCTGACGCTGCGGGTCTACCTGGTCAACACGCCGTCGGTCATCGCCGCGCGGCATGAGCTGGTCTTCGGCCTGCAGGCCTCGCCGGTGAAACCGATGCCGGACGGGTGGCGGGCCAAGGCCAACCTCATGCCCAGCATTTCCGGACCGGTGAATCCCTGGGGCGGCCTGAGTTGCTCGTACAAGGGGCCGTATCGGGGCGACTGGACGGTGGTGGACCGCATTTGCGCGGCCCACAAGACCGGGCAACTGGACGAGGCCTGGCTGACCAACTACGTGGCGCAATACAACCCGCCGCCGGTTCAGGGAACCTGGAACTGGGCTGACAGCATCCGCAAGTTCGTGAACAAGTGGGCCGTGCCGCGCCGGCCGCGGCCGGCCATGGTCTACGCCGAGGAGATGGCCGCCTGCGCGTACCAGCCGCCGTGGTGGACCTTCCAGGACGAATGGACGGGCATGCGCGCGTTCACCCAGCGGAAATGCCTGACCGACGAGGAGTTCCGCAAAGGACCGAACGGCGGCGGCGCAAGCACGACCTATCCGCGTTCGTATCAGGACTACGCGCTTTCGATTCACAACGAATGGCTCAAGCGCGGCGTCAGCCTGTACTGGGACAACTGCAATCCCAAACTCTCGAACAACCCGCGCACCACTGCGGCGTATCTCACGGAGAACGGAGCGATCCAGCCGGCGATCACGCTCTGGAACCAGCGTGAATACAAGAAGCGCACCTGGAACCTGCTCCAGTACTGGAAACGGCATCAGCCGGACGAGATCGAATGGTGCATCCACCGGACGAATACCCAGATTCTTCCCCTGGACGGCTGGGCGACGGGGAGTCTGGACCTGGAATGGAGCGGGCGTTACGGCCAGCCGTTTCCTCCCGCCGAGATCCGCACCACCACGATGGGCCGGCAGACGGGGGTATACGGCCATTGCCATCGGACGCTCTGGGGCCTCACGAATCCGCTCATGCTCGAATACGAAAAGCAGCATCCCGAGTGGCCCGGCCGCGCCACCTGGGGCATGAGCATGGTGCACGAATTGAGCAAGCGCATGCCACCGGAGGCGGTCGAAACCAATCAACCGGCCGCGATCGCGGCCCGGGCGCTGGAGAAGGTGGCCGTGGACTTCGGGTATGGGACGGACGACGTGAAGGTGCACAGCTATTGGGCTGACCCGCCGGTCCTGACGGTCTCCAGCGAGCCGGTCAAATGGATTGTCTTCGCCAAGCCGGCCACGCGCGACGTCATGATCGTGCTCGCGAGCTGGTCGGAGAAGGCGGAGACGGTGACGGTGACTCTGGATACAAAGGCACTGGGATTCGCGCCGGGAACCGCCGTCGAGGACGCGGAAAACGGCAAGGCGATCGGCGCGCTGAAGGATGGCGCCCTCGCCGTGGACATGCCGCCGGTGTACGGCGTGCGGGTTCTTCGCCTGCGCTGACTCGACGCCGTGAGCATCCGTGCGTCGCGGGTCGCTAGTCCAACAACAGAACAACAAGGAACAACCGCCATGACAAGCAATAGCAACATGCCCATCCGGCCAGTGATCCTGGCCGGAACCCTCCGCCACGCCGCCCGCACCCTGGCCCTGGCGCTCTTCGCATCCACGGCCGCCTTCGGGGCCGAAGGCAGGGACGCGCCGCCGGCAGCCGCCGCCGAACCCGCGCCGTGCTTCCTGCGCGCCGGGAAGTGCGAAGACCGGACCCCCTTCAACAGCAAATTCATTCACGGCTGGCCTCAGTCGCCGGCCTTCACCGGCCTGCGCGCGGCGAACCTGCCGGGCGCACCCTATGCCGGAAAAGACATGGTCTGGTATGTCAACTACAGCGACCAGGCGCTGTGTATCAAGATTCTGACGACGGTCGATCCCAACAGCGAGAACTTCCTCGCCAAGGCGACGGAGGACAACGACCTGGGGATTCTGGACGACGACCACATCGTCTTGCAGGTGGGTTTCGACGAAAATGTCGGGCAGGACGGGGTGCCCTTCTTCCGGTTGGCGATGAACCCCAACGGCGCGATCTGGGCCTACACGATGGAGGCGCTCGAGGGGCAGAACCACCCGCTGGACACAAAAGCGATCGGCCGCGGTTCGTGGGTTGGCTTGGACGGTGCGCGTTACTGGATCGGCCACCTGCGGATTCCGCTGGCGATGCTGGGGACGGACAAGTTGGATGGCAAGACGGCCAAGGTCCATCTGGCGTGGTCGAGCAAGCCGCTGTATCTGAGTTGGGGTGGAGTCAAGGCCGACGACTGGCGGAACGCACCCCAGGTGACCTTCGACCCGGACCTGCTCTTCTCGTTCGCGCTGAACAAGTCCGACCCTTCATGGCTCTATCCCAAGGGAAGTCTGAATGTGGTACTGGAAGGTTATGCCGGCACCGGCACGGACGACAAGCCGGTGGATCTGAGAATCGCGATGAGCAACGAGGCAGGCGGGAAGGTTACCTGGGAGAAGACCTGGGAGGAACGCAAGACCAAGGGCCAGAAGATGAGGATCGGCACACGGGAGGAATTTAAAGGCGTGTTGCCGGATGGGAACATTCTGCGCGTGGAGGTCAAGGCGTCGCATGACGGCAAGGAGCAGTTGCTGTTCCGCAATGCGGTGCCGTTCAGCCCGAAGGACGAGAAGGTTGCCGAGGCGCTTGCCGCATGGAAGAAAGAGCACAGCTACGAGATGGCCGCGAACGCCGTCTTCGACTACATCTACGACCCCTACACGGACAAACTCGACTCCCTCGTGTCCACCAAGCTCAACACGAGCTTGTATGTCGGCAAGGCGCTGGAGAAGGCCAAGGCGATCGTCGCGGCGGACAAGCTGCGGGTGACGGTAACGGATGCCGCCGGGAAGGAAATCGCCCGCGCCGACGGCGCGGTGGCGACCAACGCCGGCGGCAACGCCGTGGCGCAGTTGCCGTCGCCCCTGCCGGAAGGCAAGTATAAGATCCGGCTGTCGCTGGTTCAGGGCGAGACCGTGGCGGACGAGAAGGAGTTCCAGCAGGTCCGCCAGAAGTTCGAGTGGGAGAGGACGACCCTCGGCCGCGACAAGGTGATCATTCCGCCATGGACGCCGGTTGGGGTAACAAGGGTTCAGGGTTCAGGGTTCAGGGGTCAGTCGCGGGATGGGCATGGGCGAGACCATGCGCAACCGGCCGGGACGGCCGGCTCCATGGAGACGGCGGTCCCCGCCGTTTCTTCATCGGAGCAGACGGTCCTCGCCTGCTGGGGGCGAACGTATGCCCTGCAGAACAACGGATTGCCGGCGGCCATGATTTCGCAAGGCGAAGACGTGCTCGGCGGCCCGATGCGGCTGGAGGGGACGGTGGACGGCAAGGCCGTGGCCGCGGTGGGGGATAAGAAACCCCGAGTGACCCTGATTCCGGGCCGGATATTCCCTGCGGATTTCGCAAAATATGAGCTGGCAACCAACGTATGCCCGGTCGCAGGCAAGGATTTCCAGTTGGAAAAAACCGACGGCTATGCCGCGGAGATCGAAGCCGATTCCGCCCTCGGGCCGGTGGGCGTCACCGTCAGAAGCCGGCTCGACTACGACGGGCTATACACGATCCGGCTCACGCTCGATCCCAAGAAGGCAGCCCGGCTGGACGCGCTCACGCTCACCGTGCCGCTGGCCAAGAGTTCGGACTTGTATCGGTTCAACCGCATCACCGACACCAAGTGCCTCGGCGCGATTCCCGAGGGCGAGGGCGTGCTGGCCAGGAGTTCGCAAATGGCTGCGCATCCGGCGCTGACCGGGACGTTCGTTCCGGTGATCTATGCGGGCCAATACGACCATGCCCTGTTCTGGCTGGCGGAGAGCGACCGCGGCTGGAGCGTGGACGACGCGGACGACCAGGTCCTGCTGGTTCGCGAACACGGCGAGCTGGCGCTCAAGTTCCGCTTCGTGGCCAAACCGCTGGCGCTCGACAAACCGCGGACCCTCGAGTTTGCCTTCATCGCCTCGCCGACGAGGCCCAAGGCGGCGGCGTATCGGAAGCAAACCTATTCGGGGCCTGATAGCGCCGGCTACCGTTACTATGGCGCAGGGGTGGACGGCTTCCAGCTCTCCACGCCGGAGGATTACGAGGCGCTGCGCAAGTTCATTTACGAGAGTGACGGCTTTGCGCCCCATTACCGGGACCCGGGAGATGCGCCTCCGGGCTATGCGTCCCGCTATCGGATCAAGAACGAGAAACAGCGGAAAGGTAATCCCGCAACGCTGTATGGCAGCGCCTTCCTCTTCGATGCGGCCATGCACGAAATGCCAACCTTCGGGTCTGGATGGCTTCACACCGCATCTCAGCCCTTCAGGGTCGATAAGACATTCATCAACATGTATAACTTCGGCGGCACGGTGAAATGGACCACGGATGCGCAGCTTACCGTGGTCGCCGGGCCCATGACCGACAGTTTCGTGGACTGCTGGCTCTGGCACATGGTGCAACTCGGCAAATACAGCTTTGTCAACGGCACCCGCTACGACAATTTCGAGAACCTGCCCAGAGCGTTCAACGTGAAAACGGACATCGACGGCATCGCCTACCGTCGCGAAGACGGACAACTGAGGCCGTTCGCCATCCCGCTGCGCTTTCACGAGCGCGCCCGCCGGTATTCCACGGCGTTGTGGTTGATCGGGCGTCCGCCGGCCCAGAGCTTCGACAACAACTGGGATAACTCCTACGGCTTTGTCGGGTTTGTGGAAGGCGTCATTTCCCCGAAAGCCGTGGGACCCGACCTGATCGAACAGGGCATGCCGCCGGCCATTGCCGCCGCCTTTACGATGACGGCCTCCGGGATGACAATAGCCCATTCGAACGTGAGAGTCGTCGGCGAGACGACGACCGACCGCGACGAACGGGAATTC
Organism: uncultured Verrucomicrobiota bacterium; assembly: GCA_964611575.1. Taxonomy (GTDB): domain Bacteria; phylum Verrucomicrobiota; class Kiritimatiellia; order CAIKKV01; family CAITUY01; genus CAITUY01. Next base: position 16,971 of record CAZTAJ010000006.1, on the reverse strand, counting down.
GGCATCCGCATGGCTTACGGAATCCTCTTCGATGCCTTCTGGGCCGGGAATCCGGCCCATCTGTCGCGGGTGATGAAAGAAGTCAGGGCTGTCCGGGACAGCGAGGAGCTTTCCGCCTGGGAGCCCGACGTGCGGCACCTTCGCTACTGGAACGCGAAGGACGCGGAGGAACTCAAGGTGTCTGACAAACGCGTGCTGGCGGGCGGCTACGTCAACCCGGGCAGAAAGTCGGTGCTGCTGGCGGTGCTGAACCCGACAGACGGGCCGGTCAAGGTTGACCTGACTCTGGGGAAGAACATACCGCGAGGCCCGGTCACCGACATCATGACAGGCAAGATCATCGCCGAGACATCGTCCGTGCCGCTCGAAATCGAGCGCCACGGCTCCCGGTTCCTGCTGGTGAAACCATGAAACGAGATGCGTCTGTGGAAATCGTGATCAACGAGATTGACCTGGCCGACTGTCCGGCTGGCGTCGTGTTCCAACCTCAGGAGGGCTGGCCGGACGAACGGGCGGACCGGTTTTTCCGCGGCTGGGAGACACCGTTGATGCCGTGGGACGCGTTCCGGATGCCCTCGGGCTTCGAGGTCGCGCGAGACGGCGGCGAGACCGTGCTGGCCTGGACCCCGCTCCATCTGGAACGGGCGTTGGTGACCGGGCCGGCCGACCTGCGCGACGTGCATGTTGACGCTTCGATCAAACCCATCGACGCGGTGGCGCCGGCGCACTCCGACCGCCTCGGGCGCGACGTCGCGCTGGTGGGAATCGCGTTCCGGATCGTCACGTCGCGACACTACTACCACTTCGCCATCGAGGCAAAACGGCGGGCCGTGCTCTACCGGCGCGACGACGACGAGTGGACCGTGCTGGCCGAGCAACCGGTGGCGGTGCCGGACGGGTACGTCACGCTCACCGTGGATACGGATGGCGACGGGTTGCGCTGCTCCTGTGCCGAACTCGGGGTGGCCTTTATTGTCACCGACACCCGCTTCGCCCGCGGCAAGGCCGGGGTGCGCGGCATCGGAAGGTCTTTTGCGCGTTCGGTGCGCGTCCGTCAAACCACCGCTGCCCGGGATCGGGACGAGTTATACCGGGCCGCCCAACGCCGGGAGGAACGCCGGCGGCGGCGCGGACTGCCCCCGCCGGAATGGGTGCGGACCTATGCGCTGCCTGACCTGGTGCGGGCCGATCCCCTGGCCAGGCCGATCTTTCGCGATTTCGTCGAAGCCGGTCGTTACGACCTGCTCGTGATCGGCGAGACGCTCAAAGCCCTGACCGCTGACGGCGCGGTGCTGTGGACGAGTCCGGTGCGATTACAGGCGCCGACCAGTAGCACACCGGTACTCTCCGAATTCCTGCCGGGCGAAGGGCGGCTGCTTTATGGTTTCGCCGGGGAGACGACCGCGGCGGAGATGGTGGTCATTCGCGGCCGGGACGGCGTTGTGCTGGCCCGGCGCGCCTTGCCCGCGATGGCGCCCACCCTGCACATGCCGGACTTTTCCCCCCGGCCCGCGCGCCTGAGCAGTGACGAAGGCACGGACATTGTCCTGCGCGAATGGGACCGGGCCTACGCCAACGGCGGGACCCGCCTCTGGGCTTGGAACCGCCAGCTCGAACCCCTATGGGAACAAACGGTGGGGCCGGCCGCTTACGGGCACCACGATGCGCTGGACTTTTGCGATGTCGATGGCGACGGCCGCGACGAACTTCTGGCCGGCGGCGTCCTGTTCGACCAGGACGGCAGCGTGTTGTGGGTGCATGACGACATGGAACGCATGGTGCGGGAAAATCATTACGACGCCGTGATGATCGGCGATGTCGCCGGGGATGCGGAGAGCGATCCGGTGGCGTTCCTGTGCGGCCAGGGCCTGGGCGTTTATGTGGTCGACGCGCGGACCGGGCGGACGCGGATGCGTCATCCGATCGGTCATGCGCAGGGACGTTTCGCGGGAACGTTCCGCGACGATATGCCCGGCCGCCAGGTCCTGGCTTTCTCCCGCTGGGGCAACATGGGTGTGTGCTCTCTGTTGTCCGGCCATGGCGATCGGTTATGGACGGCCCAACCGGATTATGTCGTGCAGGGGTCGTGTGCCGTGCGCTGGGGCTGCGCGTCGCGCGATCTTATCTGGTTCAATACGTCCGCCGCCGTGCAGGGCCTGTACGACGGATTCGGCCGACGCGTCCTGGCATTGCCGGAACTGTCCCGACTCTGGGGCCGCCACCCGCGACGCGAGGTGATGGCGTTTTCGGCGCGGCTGGGGACCGATCCCCGCGACCTGCTCTGCCTTGGCGTGGACGGCAAACTTCATGTTTTCGGTCCGGCAAGTTCGGGCTCGTTGCGAGAATGATTGCATGAAGGCACCAAATTCATGCACAATCTTCCCCACGTCTCGTATCGCACTTTGTTCTGCATTGATGAGTTGTGATGAACCGATTTCGTAGGAACACGGTACGTGACGATAGAGTCTCCACCGTGAGAACAGTGGCAAAATCTGCGTTGGGACCCCGTCTGGCCCGTTTGCGCGAAACCGCGATGGCGCAACGGGGTTCCTGGAATTCTGCCTCGAACCCCTCCCTGACGGACGTTGCGCTCTGGCGGTCCGTACAGCCCGGCCAATCGCGGGTGCAGCGCCGGGCGGCTTTCCTGGCGCAACTCGTGGACCTGGCACCGGTGGGGATCGGCCCGGACTGGCGGCTGGCCGGCGAGCATCTCCGCCCCCTCCAGCCGTGGGCGCTGAACGACCTGTCCCGGGACGACATCGCGGCGTTGAAGACGACCTTCGGCCTGGACGATGCCGATTTCGCCAGCCTGACCCAGGCGGTCAAGGTCTGGTACGGGACGGCGGACGCATTGCCCGGCGGGTCGACCGACGTCGAGGTCGGTCAGGCGATGACGGACTCCTCCCGCGGTCGCGGGTTCTGGTCCAGTCGTGATCACGAAAGCAAGGTGTATTGGAGCGGTGGTTGGATTGAAAACCACAGTATCCGCGACTTTGCCAAGGTGCTGCGCATAGGATTTGTCGGCATTCGTGCCGAGATCGAAGGGTACCTTTCGAAGGGCGATCTGGCCGACCCCGGCTTTCCGCAAAAGGAGAATTTCTGGCGGGCTGCGCTGTCGGTCTGCGACGCGGGTATTCGGCTGGGACAGCGCTACGCCGGGGAGGCGCGGCGGCTGGCCGAGGCCGCGCAGGGGGACGACCGGGCGCGTTTGCTGGCCATGGCGGACCTGTGCGATCGCGTGCCCGCCCACGGCGCCCGCACCTTTACCGAGGCCGTGCAGAGTTTGTGGTTCAGCCACATCCTCACGTGTGGCGAGGACGGCATCAACGCCAACTCCATCGGTCGTCTCGATCAGATTCTCCAGCCCTACTATGCGGCCGACCTGGCGGCTGGACGGGTCACGCGGGATGCCGCGCGCGAATGGATGGAGGAACTCGCCTGCAAGTTGTACCTGGACTACGACGTCCAGGCCATCACGCTGGGCGGCGTGGACGCAGCCGGCCGTTGCGCCGTCAACGACCTCAGCTACATCATTCTGGAAGCGACCCGCAACGTGGATTTCATCCGCGACGTGTCGATTCGCATCAACCACGACACGCCGACGGAGTTCCTCGACCTGGCGGCGGAACTGATTGCGGCCGGCGGCGGCATCCCGTTCCTGTTCAACGACGACTGTTTCATCCCGGCGCTGACCGACCATGGTATTTCACCGGAGGATGCCCGTGACTATGCGCCCATCGGGTGCATCGAACTGACGATTCCCGGCAAAGCCAACCCGCATGCGGTTTCCGGTTGGTTCAACGCCGCGAAGTGTGTGGAGCTGGCGCTCTTCGACGGGCGCGATCCGCGCACGGGCGAACAGATCGGGCCGAACACCGGCAGCCTGGTTGACCTGGTGGACTTCGCCGCTTTCTGGCGCGCCTACACGGCCCAGGTTGAATTCCTGGCCCGGCGCATGGTCTATCACTGTAATCGTGGCGAATTGATGCAACGGGAACGCGGGCCGTTGCCCTGCTGGAGCGTGCTGACCGATGCCTGCATTGAGCGCGGCCGCGACATCACCAACGGGGGAGCCCTCTACAACTACCACTCGGTGTGCCTGCTGGGCACCGCCAACGCCGCCGATTCCCTGATGGCGCTGAAGAAACTGGTGTTTGAGGAAAAGAAGGTTCCGGCCGGGGATCTGCTGGATGCCTTGCAGAACAATTTCGCCGGCCGCGAAGAGTTGCGCCAGCTCCTGCTCAAGCAGGCGCCCAAGTACGGGAACGACAATCCCGAGGTCGACACCCTGGCCCGCCGGGTTGACGAACAGTTCATCGATCTCATGGACGCCATGCGCAGCCCGCTGGGCGGCCGGTACTTCGTGCATCTCTTCTCGTTCCTCTGCAACCTCCACTTCGGTAAGGCGCTGGGCGCCACGCCGGATGGCCGTCTGGCCGGCGAGCCGATCGCTTATTCGTTGTCCGCCCAGCAAGGCCGGGATGAAGAGGGCGTCACCGCCATGCTGAACACGCTGGCCCGCCTGCCGCATCACCGGGCTGCCGGCGCCTCGGCGGCCATCATCGACCTTGATCCCAAACTGGTGGAGGGCGCCGCCGGCCGCCAACGGCTGGTCGCCCTGATCCGCGCCGCCGTCACCATGGGCATCGGCCAGTTGCAGTGGAACGTGGTCACAGCCGAGCGGCTTCGCCAGGCCCAGGCGGACCCGGAACGCTACGGCAATCTCCCGGTGCGCGTCGCCGGCTTCTCCCAGAAATTCAAGCTGGTGGACCGCGAGTTGCAGGAACACATCATCGCCCGCACCAAGCACCGTTGCTGAGGAACGTGCGCATGAAGAAGAAGTTGCAGAGCGTGTTTCTGGTCAGGTCCGAGCATCTCAACCATCAGGGGCATCTGTTCGGCGGGGCGTTGATGGCCGAGATCGACACGGTGGCTTACTGCCTGCTGCGTCGGGAGTTCGGGACCAGGACATTCGTGACGCGGGCGGCGGAGATCAGTTTCGAGCGGCCGGCATCGCTGGGTGACGCCATCACGTTTGAAGCCGAACTCGGTGGCCAGGGGACGACGTCAGTGCGCGTGCTGGTGCGGGGCTGGGTGCAGAAGAGGCTGATCGGCTCCGCGACCCTGGTGTATGTCAACCTCGGCCCGGACGGACGCAAACAGTCTCTCACGGTGAGCGCACGATGAAGGACATCGACAACCCCGTCGAAACCACCTGGGACATTCCGGCGGGGCGGATGGTTTCGGCTGCCGCGGAGACGCGCCACGAGAAGGATTCCGTCGACACGGCCGCGCCCGCGCCCGTCAAGAATACCCAGCAGCCCGTCCAGATGACCCAGGCCCAGTTGGTCGAAAACTATGCGGCCATCGTCCGGGCGCGGGCCATCTTCTATCCGGTGGCCTACCAGTTCCTTCGTGAACTCGGCCGCGGGCGGCAGGGCGTGGTGTTTCTCGGTCTGCGCCAGGGGGCGCGCGGCTGCGTGACGCGCCACGGCATCAAACTGTTTGATCCTTCCAACTATGTGTCGCCGGAACAGTACTGGACGGACATGGGCCGCATTGCGGTGCAGACGTCGCGCCTGCAGACAATGCAGAGCCCGAACCTGGTGGCGCGGGACAGTTACGATGAGACCTACGGGATCGGCTACTTGCAGATGGAGGCCATTGACGGGTTTGACCTGCGGGCTTTTCTGGATGGCAGTCACCTGGCGCTGGTCCGTGACCGGACCACCGGGGATGAATGGGCGCGCTTTACCGATGTGATCTTCCGCCTCGAGGGGGATGCGGTGCGCATTCAACCCGGCATTGCCATCTATATCATGCGGATGATGTTGCGGGGGTTGGAGGCTCTCCATGCGATGGGGTTTGTGCATGGCGACGTCAAGCCTGCCAACACCATGATTGACCGGCTGGGCTATATCAAGCTGGTCGACTTCGGGCGCGCGGTTTCCATCGGCGATCCGTCGACGTGGCTGCTGGGCACACCGGTCTACATGGCGCCGGAGATTCATCGACGGCAGCCGCCCACGGTGCAGTCGGACCTGTACAGCACGGGCCTGGTCGGGTTGGAGATGCTCCGCGGCGATCCCGTCACGGGGTCGCTGTCGCAGGAGAGCGACCTGCTGGGCTTCAAACTGAAATTGCCCGAGCGGCTGCCGGGCCTGCTGCCGCCGTATGTCAGCCGCAACGAGCGTTTTGTGAGAACGCTGCAGCGCATGCTCGACCCGGATCCGGCAAAACGGTTCATCAGCACCAGTGATGCGGACTTCGGGCCCGAGGGCCTGCTCCACGTTCACAAGCAACTGGTTCACATGGGGAAGGACACGGAATACGGGCGGGAACTTGAGCACTACCTGGCGAAGTTCGTCGGGCCTCCGTTCGGCCCGTTCCGTTGAAGCGCTTCAAAAGTCGGGGCAGGGTCATATGCCGCAGCAGGAAGCATGTCCGTTGTGCGGGCCGCCAGTGCCGATCAGGCATTGTCTGGACGGCAGTGCCAGTCTGAGGCGGGTCATGTTCGGGAACCGCGTGGACTTGATGATGTGCATGGCCTGCGGCGCCCTGTGGTGTTTCGCCTCGCACGGCGGGGAAGCCAGGAGCCCCGTCGGCATACGCTGGACCTACGACCCGCGGGACTGGCAGCGGGCCTACGATGTGGATGACGGCGTGTCTTTGAGCCGGTGGCATTTGCGGCAGGTGCGCGAGGCGAGCCGGGCCGTTTCGCATCCGTGCGGGCGGCGGGTGTGCCGGTTCCGGCAGCGGCGTTACCGGTGACGGGATGCCCCGCGGGAAGCGTCCTCGCGAACCGGATTCCTCAACACGTTTCCTTCGGGCTGCCGCCGATATCAGCCGAGTGTTTTCGCCCAGGCCCGCGCTTCGGCCAGGCCTCGCTCGCGCTGGCTGCCGACGCGCTGGAATGAGGCCTGCCCGGCGGGACGGGCGTCCGGGAACAGGGCTGCGGTGCGGTTGAGGCAGCCGGTCGCGCCTCCGCCGTCGAAGGTCGCAAACAACGCCAGCGCCTGTCGGGCCAGGGGGTAACGTTTCGCGAGGCCATTCACGGCCGGCACGGGACGGGCGGCCCAGACGGGCTGGCCAATCACGATCCGTTCGTACCCGGCGGGATCGTGCTGAAGGGCGGCGATATCCGCCACGCGGCCCTTCAGGGCGTCGCGTCCGCCAAGCATGTAGCCGAGCGCGCCGGCGTAACTCACCGGGTCGGACAGGGCTTCCACATCGGCCTGCAGCGTTTCGGCCACGGCCCGGGCGATGGCCTCGGTGTTTCCGGAGCGTGTGTAGAACAGGATCAGTGTTTTCATGGGCGGCTCATCCTTTAAGGGCAATGGCTTCGATTTCGACACAAGCGCCACGGGGCAGGGCGGCGACCTGAAGGGTCGACCGTGCCGGCGGAGGATTGGGGAAATGGGAGGCGTATACGTCATTCATGGCCTTGAAGCCGGACAGGTCGGTCATGAACACCGTGGTCTTCACAACCGTACCCAGTGAGGCGCCGGCGGCTTCGAGCACGGCGGCTAGATTGCGCAGGACACGGTCCGTTTCGGCGGCGAGGCCCCCTGACACCAGTTGTCCGGTGGCGGGATCGAGTCCCAGTTGTCCGGAACAAAACACCAGGTGACCTGCGGCGATTGCCTGGGAATATGGTCCAACTGCCGCCGGGGCACGGGGCGACTCCACACGTTCATGACTCATGAGATCTCCTCGGGAATACGACCATGACCGATGGTGACGCAGAATGGGCCAATTTGTCATGCGAAATGTGGGGCGGCAAAATCAACGGGGTGCGCTATGGCGATTCCTGGTCGTTCTTTGTCGTAATGGGGGGTGAAGTCCGGCGTTGTGCCCAACCGAGCGGGCCAAGGAGCAGCACCAAGGCCGACAGTCCTGCAAGAATGGCACGTCCGGTGAAGGCGCGGAGGTCATGTGCGTCGTTGACGTGGGGGACGGCAATGTGGGCGTAGCCCAGGGCTGCGCCCAGGACGACGGCGCCGAGGCCGAGCCACCATGGCAGTAGCGGACGCAACTCAGGCCACGTGGGGATGAACGTGGCGGGCCCGGGCTGTTGCCTGAACCAACGCCGGTATTGGAGGCCGATCGCCGCCAGAAAGAGGAAGGTGAGGCCGAACTGAAACGCCTCGCAGAGGGTGACGGTGTAGACGGGCATTTGCACAGCGGGGGCGTGGAGCAACGGGCATTGTTGCACGACGAACCCTTCCTCGTGGGTGAACGCATCGAACAACAGGTGCGTGGCGATTCCCGCCAGACAGGAGAGTGTCAGGAGGACGAATCGCCGCCAGAGTCCGAACGCGAATGGGCCGCTGAAAGGGGCGAGCCTCTGCCGGTGGGCCGGCGGCAGCAGGCGGAGCAGGGGCACCTTGAGCCAGGCGTGGAAGACCCACAAGCCAATGAGGCTGGCGGGCAGCGTAAAGACCGGTATGGCTGCCAGGGTGTGGCTCCAGCGACTGTCGAACGACAGGCGCAGGTAGTACTCGAAATCCGGTGCCATGCTGCCCACCGCGACGGCGGAGAGGATCAGGCCGTGTCGGGCGAGGGGTGCGGCAACTGCGGGATGTGTGAGGGTGAAGGGCATTGCGGGAAGGTGGTAGGTGTTGGGTGTTAGGGTTCAGGGTTTGGGGGCCAGGGGTTCAAGTCTTCCCTGAACCCTGAATTCTGAACCCCGAACACGATTTCGGCTATGACGGCGCATTCGAGGCCGAAGGGGAGATAGCCGGCATAACCGAGTAACGGCATCTCGAAGATTTGGAAACGGTGGACGAACGGGACGGCATAGACCCATCGGGCCAGGCTCCCGCAATTCCACATTTCCCAGAAGAACCCGCAGATCAGGGCGGACAAAGCGAGCCGCCAGACGCGCTGCCAGTCGCCGCGTGCGAGCGGGGCGAAGAGCGTGGGGCGGCCGGCGAGAGTCTGCAGCGCAGTGAGGATTACCAGGGGCGAAACCCACAGCAGGGGGAAGAGGTAGTCAGGCCGGACGCCGACCAGCGCCAGGCCGGCCGCCGCCACCCCGAGCGCGAGGGCGGCGAGTATGCGGGGACGGCGGGGCGCGAGGGGAGCAAACCGGTCCAGGCCTGCCGTCAGCCGCGGGAAGGTCGCGAGTAGTTCGTGCGTGCCCAGCACGGCGGGCAGCACGGTCGCGAACGGCAGGGTGGCGAAGAGCACATAGTCCGCGGGGGTCAGGGCCCCGATACCGACGTAATGCCAGTTCTGCACGAACCGGTTCAGATACTCGAAGAACCACCAGAACGCCGCGCTTAACGGGAAGAGCAGACAGAACGTGCGCGGCTGGTGCGTCAGCATGCAGCGTCCGCTGCGGCGCAGGGTCAGGCCGTTGACGACCAGGATATAGGCGAACCAGAGCGGACTGAACGTGAAGACCTGAAAGCGCGCGAACCATGGGAAACGCGTCCAGGCCAGGACCCAGGCGACAAGGCCGAGCAGGAGTCCGAACCAGGCCCAGGGAGGGAAGGTGGAAGGTGGGAGGGGGGAGGTGGTGGGTGGTAGGGGGGAGGTGGGAGGGGTGTGACGGACGACTCGCCAGAGGAATGGCGCTAGACAGATGACGTTGAGTGTGGCGAGGCCGATGAAGGCTGGCCAGGCGAATGGCGCGGGCGTGACATACGAGGTCAGGGGCGGGAATTCGAGGTATTGGCGGACCGGATGTCCCGTCCACGTCACGCCGACGAGGGGCAAGGTGAGGAGCAGGGCCACGCCGCCTGCGGTGGCGATGCTGCCGGCTATGCGATGGTTGTCCAGGCTCATGACATTCATTGGCCTCGATCGCGGGCGTACCAGTCAATATGGCGGGTGACATACATGACGGTGGCCAGCGCTGCGAACAGGCCCACGGTTCCAAAGAGCAGCGAGTAGTCCTGAAGGCGCAGGATCACGAACAGGAATCCATAGATCAGGACCAACTCGGCCGCCACGATCAGGGCCCGCGAGGTGCGTTTGAGCACGGCGGCGCTGTAGCCGGCCAGCAGGAGCGTCGAGGCGGCGCTGCCCGCCAGGTAGGCCCAGCCGAAGGGCAGGATCTCGGAGAGCGACAGCCACGCCAGGAAGAACAGGCTCAACGCCATGCCCACCAACGTGTACTGGAACGGATGAACCCGGATGCCGGCGAGAACCTCAAAGAGAAAGAACGCGGTGAACACGAGCACGAGAAACAGCACGCCATACTTGATGCCACGCTCGACATAACGATAGGCGTCGACCACGGTGATCAGGTCCACTCCGAAAAGCGAGGATTGGAGGGTCTCCGGGGTCAGGCCGCCGGCCTTGTCCTGCTGGATCCACTGTTGGGGCAGACTCCGTCCGTAGTAGGAGACTTGCCAGGTGGCTTCAAACCCGGTGGGGCCGACCTGGCGTTCGGTCGGCAGGAAGGCGCCGACGAAACTCGGATCGGCCCAGGGGGAGGTGAGCGTCACCCGCGTCTTCTCACCCAGCGGGGCGAACCGGATGCCGGTGCTGCCGTTGAGCGTCAACTTGAGATTGAATGCCGCGGGGGCGCCGGTCCCGGTGAAGGCGTTCCTGCCGAGTCGGGCGTGGATGCCGGAGGGGAACGCGTCGAGTTTCGATCCCGGCACCAGGCGCAGCGCTTCCGGCCGGTCGCCCCAGGCGAGGGTCACGGTCTGCCTGGCGCCGCGCAGGTCGGTGATGGCCAGCGTCAGCAGAGCATCGTCCCACAGGATATCCTCGGGGGCGATATGCCACTCATCGAACGACGGGCGGGCGAACTGCCCTGAGATGTCCACGGTCCCGCTGTAGACGACCGCTTCGTAGATGCCGCGGTGCAACACGCTGGGAGCGAGGGTGCCGGTGATGACCAGATCCAGCGGCAGGAAAGTCGCGTAGCCGGTCATGACCTTTTCGACGGGCGCCGGAGGCGGCTGGCCCGGCGCGGCCGCGGGGCGGGCGACGGGGACGCGATAGTGGTACGGAATGATCAGGACCGGACCGCAAAGCGTTTGCGAGTGGCCCCAGGTGGACGTGATGTTCGCGACCGCTTCGTTGCGGCGGCACAGTCGTTCTCTCAGCACGGACTGGATCATGGAGATGGGGATCAGGAAGAGCAGGACCAGCACCAGGAGGACGAGCATGCGGAACACGGTGCTCGTCCCGAAAGACGACAGTCGCGGGAGCGGGGGCGGCAGGTGTGGGGCGGGGGCGCGTTCGTCGGGTGTGGCGTTCATGGATCTCTCCTCAGGGTTAAGTCTTCAGGGGGCGGACGGCAAGAAAGGAGGCGGCCTTGCGGGCGGCCGGCAGGGATTGCTTGGCCCGGTCCAGGACCTCTTCGAGTGCCTCCAGATATTCGCGGAATCGGGCCAGTCCGGCATGGGTGAGGCGGACAGAGGTGCGCGGCTTAAGGCCGACAAACGCCTTCCGGATCTGTATGGCGCCAGCGTCTTCAAGCGACTTCAGATGCCGGTTCAGATTGCCATCGGTCAGTTCGCAGGCATCCTTCAATTCGGCAAAAGTCAGCCCGGCGTCAGAGGCGCACAGCGCGGACATGATGGCCAGGCGGTTGGGCTCATGGAAAAGGCGCTCAAGAAGATCACTCTCCGGTTTCATTGGCAGGCTCCTCGGTGTGGCGCGGGTGAAAGGTGGTAGGTGTTAGGAGTCAGGGATCTCGCCTCCAGTTGAGGCCACTCTGAAGACACTGGTCTCATTGGTTCTCCCCCTCCCACCAAACGCCTCCCACCTTTCCTTCCCCATCCTTCGCTCCTCGTCCTTCCAGCAGCACCCAGCCTCCGGCGAGTTCGCCGAACAGGAAGGTCAGGCCCATGGGCCAGGGGTTCGTGAACGACACGGCCGGGACCAGCAGGCAGCCGGCGCCGCACACCATATACAGAAGGCCGACGCGGTAGATGCCGGGGGGAAGCGACTGGCGGTAGGCGACCTGCGCCAGGCCATAGAGCGACATCCAGGTCCCGAACAGCAGGCGATACTGGCCGGCCTGAACCAGCGCCGCCGACAGCACGGCCCCGATCAGCAGGGCGGGGAGGGCGTCGATGGCCGGCTTCAGCAGGCGCGGGTTGCGGCGTACGGCCGGATCGAAGAGAAACCACCAGGCCAATGCGCCGTAGTTGAAGAGGCCGGCCACGACCAGGGCCAGTCCCCATCCGGCCAGGTGGACGCGTTCATCGCGCGGCACCCACGGCGAGGCGAGGACGGCGGCGGCGGTCACGGCCGTGATTCCCGAGAGGATGCGGGCGCGGCCGGAATAGCCATGGAATCGGTGCTTCTCCAGGACCAGTTCCTGCAGGCGTCTGACTTGCGCCAGGGCATCGTGGATATGACGGGCAATCATCGTGCAGTCCTCCGTTCGACGAGGACATCATGTCATAGAGCAAAGTACTTTGCAATGCAAAGCGTTTGAAATGCGATGGTTTTTTTATCGCATCCGGCGGGAGGATCGGGCTGTGGCCCCTCTTTCCCGTGCGGGCGATTCCCGGGTCGGTGCGGCCTTGATTCCCGGGCCGCCGCGTTCTACTCTCCTGCTTACGGCTGATCAACGGATGTTCGTTGAGCGCGCCGGACGTTCGACGGGTTTCCTTGACACGGATGAAAGGACAACAGATGCGATTCATACATGTGGGTGTGGGCGGGTTTGGACAGTGCTGGGTGCGGGTGCTGAAGGACAACAAGGAGGCGAAGGTCGTCGCCCTTGTGGACGTCAAGGAGGAAGCCCTCCAGAAGGCGTGCGAAGTCGGCGGCTACAGCAAGGATCTCTGCTTCAAGTCTCTGGAGGACGCGCTCAAGAACGTGGAGGCCGATGCCGTGTTGTCCTCCACGCCGCCCGCCTTTCACAAGCACGACGTGATTACCGCCATGCGGGCGGGTCTGGACGTGATCAGCGAGAAACCGATGGCGGATACCATGGCCTCCTGCAAGGCCATGCTGAAAGCCGCCGCGGAGACCGGGCGGACCTACGTCGTTTCGCAGAACTATCGCTATGCGCCCGCCATGTGGACGCTGGCCAACGTGGTCGGGTCCGGTGAACTGGGCGCCATCGGGCAGGTGAAACTGGATTTCTTTCTGGGCGTCGACTTTGGAGGCGGATTCCGCCACGAGATGCCCTTTCCGGTGATCATCGACATGTCCATCCACCACTTCGACCTGATCCGGTTCGTGACCGGGCTGGACGCGGTGAAAGTGTCCGGCGCCGCGTGGAATCCGCCCTGGTCCAACTACAAGGGCGATTGCTCCAGCACGGCGCTCTTCGAGATGAACAACGGCGCAAGGATTCTCTACAACGCGAGCTGGTGCGCCAAGGGCGGGTTCTGCGACTGGAACGGTAACTGGCAGATCGAATGTGAGAAGGGGACCGTGACCTACCGGAACGGAGAGATTCGCGTCTACCACGTGCCCAAACTCTACAGACTCGAGAAGACGGAGATCCTGACGCACACCGCGCTGCCATTGACGGCGCAGAGTTATGTCCTGGACGAGTTCATGCGCTGCGTGAAGGCGCGGAAACAACCGCGCACCGTGGCGCGGGACAACATCCGCAGCGTCGGCATGGTCTTTGCCGCCGTGAAGGCCATGGAGACCGGCCGCAAGGTGGATGTGCTCGATAAGGAAACGCTTGCCTTGCTGAAGAAGCGATGATGCGTGAGCCGAACCGCCATGGCGTCAGTTTGTGACGCCCTCGTCCAGCAGGAGTCCGGCGGCTTCGGCAATCTCAGCTTCCCGTCCGCGGAATGCCCAGACCTGGGATTCGTTTTGCCCGCGGTTACGCCCGGCCAGGGCGGTCACCGCTGGCGCATGGTATTCAAGTTCATTGAAGCGCTCGTTGCCGTCCCGGATGCAGCAGGCTTGGAAGGCCCAACCGGTTTCGTGCGGCGGCTCCCACAGCGCATCCACATAGTCGCCGGTGGGATCAATCCCGAAGTCACGCACGACCAGATTCCAGAGGCCGGCCGACGGGGTTTGGCATAGATACCCGGCCCGACCGGTCAGAGACGAGGCTTTGAGCCCGATCTTCGCGTCGCCGTTCCCCCGGCCCATATGCCAGTGAATCAGATGGGGCGTGAGGGTGAACTCGTCGGGCGATGCCGCCCCGAATACCAGCCGGGGTTTGACTTTGGACACGACCGGGATCCGCATCTCGCCGGGCTGCGGCAATTGCATCAAGTTCCAGATGCCCAGATGGACGGTGGCGTCTGCGATAGGGTCCAGTTCGAGGGTTGTGACCTGCGTGTAACCGGCATATTGCAGGCCGCTGCGAGCCAGCGGTGTGTTCTGCAGCGGATTGGCGGCCGGGTGGTAGGACTTGCCCAGGCGCAGAGCCACCTCGCGCCCTGATCGACGCAGTCGCAGCCGGGTCATGTTGATCAGGCTGAGTTCTGTGTCGGTCGCAGAGGCCAGCGTCCACTGGCCGGGGTCCAAGGCGGGCGGCACGGCATAGGTCTCTGCGGGCCGGGCCAGGTCGCCGATGAACAGGTCGATTTCGGGCGCCAGCCACGTGCGGTCGCCGCCGGCATTGAGCCAGGCCCCCTGTTGCAGCCAGGCGGAGGCGGACTCGGGGGTTGCCAGCGCGGGGTTCGTCCACAGGAAGTTGTCGTTCGACGTCGAGGGGTAAAGGCCGAGCAGTCGTCCGCCGAACGGCAGCACCAACAGGCGCGTTCCGTCGGGGAAGGCGAGCGGTACAGGCGGCTTTCCAGCCAACGTCAGACTGTTCATCAGGGATTTCATGGAGGTCCTGCTCTTGGATTGGTCAGAGGCCCGGCACATAGCCCTGACCGAACTGGGCGGTCATCGGCTGCTTGAATTGTTCGCCGAACGGCATCCATGAGGTGGTCCCGCCATCCACGATCAGGGTCTGGCCGACGATATAGCGGGCGGCATCCGAGGCCAGGAACACGGCAACATTGGCGATGTCGGCCGGCGTGCCGGCAAAACCGCAGGGAATGCTCCTGCCGGTATCGCGGATCGCCTGCTCGACGTCAACCCCCGGTGTTGACTTGAAATGATTGGGGACCGGCACGGCGCCGGGCGCGATGCCCGCCACCCGCACGCCCCGCGGCGCCAGTTCGACGGCCAGTTGGCGCGTGAACGAGACCATGGCGCCGCGCGTGCCGGCGTAGACCGAATGCTCCGTGTAACCCTCATAGGCGTGGATCGAGGCAATGTTGATGATGACGCCTTTTGACTTCTCGAGTTCCGGCAGGAGTGCCTGCGACAGGAAGAATGAGGCGCGCACGTTCACCGCATACAAGAGATCAAACTGCTCGACAGTGGTCTCTGCGAACGGCCGGTTCATGGTGATGCCGGCGCTGTTCACCAGCACATCGAGTCCGCCGAGGAAGGCCGTCGCCTCGCGGGCCATGGCCTGCAAGAGCGCCACTTGACTGAAGTCGGCCTTGAACGCCCTGGCCTTCCCGCCACCACCCACGATGGTTTTTACCACGGCCTCGGCGCCTGTGGCACTGTGGGAGTAATGCACGGCCACGGCTGCTCCCTGGCGGGCAAATTCCAGCGCCATGCCCTGGCCAATGCCCGTGCCGGCGCCGGTGACCAGCACCCGCTTGCCTGTCATGTCGGTTGAACTCATGGGTGTTCTTTCTCTGAAAGATGAGGGACCATGCCGGGGTGATCAGGGTTCGGGCAAAGCGTGAATCCTTCGCCGGGTCTCAGAAGCATGGCCTGTACGGCCGGGCAGAGCCGCGCACAG
>CAZTAJ010000006.1:0-1165 GCA_964611575.1 uncultured Verrucomicrobiota bacterium | reverse complement strand
TCCTTCGCCGGGTCTCAGAAGCATGGCCTGTACGGCCGGGCAGAGCCGCGCACAGGCGTGGATGAACCCCCCGGGGTCACCGGCCCCCTGTTCGGCCAGGGTCCAGAAATGACAGGGGATCGCCAGCCGCGGCCGGGCCTCGGCCACCATCATGGCTGCGTCAATGTGATTCATGTTGCCGAACACCCCGTTGATCGCGGGCAGCACCACATCGGGGTTCAGGTCGTAGAGCGGCTTGAACAGTTTCGGCCGCCAGGACGAATCGCCCGTGGCCATGACCCGTACGCCGCCGAAGTCCAGAACCAGGGCCAGGGCGGTGGGCGAAATGTCGCCATGGTCCGCAGGCACCGTATGCACGACCAGGTCGCCCAGATCATGACGGTTGTCGGGTTCGAGCACAACCCGTCGATCTGCTGGCACGCCTGCCTGATCGAGCCCCGTCACGCAACCCGCGGGGCCTGCGAAACGGCACGCAGGATTGCGGCGGGCAATTTCGGGGATGGCGTCCGGATCGAGATGGTCGGTGTGCTCGTGGGTCAGGATCACCCAGTCCGCCTCAACGTCCTCTGCGCGGAGGGCCGGCAACGAGAGGCGTTTGAACCCGTGCAGCCGTTCGCAGGCATCGGAGAGGTAGGGATCGAGGAAGACCCGCCGGCCTGCCGGGGTACGGAACGCGAACCCGGCCTGACCCAGCCAATACAGCCGCACACCGCCGGCAGGCACCGGGGCCTGCCTCAAATCCGTTTTGAGAGTGTTCATTGAAAGGATCCAGACCCTGTCATACTGCACAAGCTGCGCCGCCGGGCCAATCCAAAAAAGAAATCGTCACAGGGTTTACCCGGGTGCAAGGGAGTTCCGTGACCCTTCCTCTCACACGTCGATTTGACTGGAACCGTCGGTCTCAGACAGGATTTACAGGATTGGACGGGATTTGGGTTGCCGTTGCCGACACAGGCCCTTCTCTTCCGTCTGCTTCACCGAAATCCCGTAAAATCCTGTAAATCCTGTCAAACGATTACCGGGATGGTACCCACAGAGGTGCCTCGCGCGCGGCTCGCCTGTCCGGAACGATACGCTTCCCGAGTCGAGAGTCGATGCACACTGTTCAGGGCAGCCGGTACTCTTGTGGCGTACCGCCGCATTCATTGCATATTCCATTGCTGAT
>CAZTAJ010000005.1:37567-75751 GCA_964611575.1 uncultured Verrucomicrobiota bacterium | reverse complement strand
AAAATGATCCCGCCCAATCCGCCTGCCGCCCTCACCCCTATTCGGAATCGGCGGGTGTGCCGTTAAGGGTTTGACTTGGCGCCATGCAAAATGGCACCCTGTCGCGCCGTTTTTTTATCCACAGGCCGGAGAGCGCACGCGTGGCCCCATCTTCCGGGTCGCACAGAACGGTTACGGCTGGGTTTGGAGAGTCATTTTTCGGAGGGCACGATGATACAGGAATGGCTGATCGGCATGCTGGTTCTAGGGCCGCTGGCGCTGGGATTGATCGTGTTCGCGGCCCCCCGGGGGTTCCTGCGAAACGCCCTGATCCTGCTGACATCGCTGCTGACCATAGCCACGGGGGTCACCTTCGCCTTGAACGTCAGGGGCGACGTCACGCTCCCGCCCTTCTTCACCGAGCTGGCGTCCCTGGTAGAACCCCTGATCCTCCTGGCCATTCTGGCGCTCGGCTTCCGGATCCGAAGCGTGTGGGTCAAAGTCATGGCGGCCATCCAGCTCGTCCTGTCGCTGGCGCCCCTGGCCCTGGACCCCGCACACCTGGCGGCGTCCATGACACTGCGTGTGGACCCCCTCTCCACCATCCTGGTCCTGATTGTGTCGCTGGTCGGCCCCCTGATCGTCATCTATGCGATCGGGTACATGCGGCATCACGAGCAGCACGCGCCCGCGTCGGCCGCCTCCACCAACCGTTTCTTCTTCGTCATGATCGCCTTTCTCGGGCTCATGAACGGGCTCGTGCTGGTCGACGACCTCAAGTGGCTGGCGGTGTTCTGGGAGGGCACGACCCTGTGTTCCTTCTTCCTGATCGGGCATGACGGCACGGCCGAGGCCAGGGCCAGCGCCCGCCGCGCGCTGGTCATCAATACGTTTGGCGGACTGGCCATGAGCCTGGGCGCTTTCGTGGCCGGCCGGATGGCGGGCACCGAGAGCATCGCCGGTCTCATGGCCAACGGCGCACTGCTGCCCCTGGCCTTCCTGGCCGTGGCCACCATGACCAAGTCGGCGCAGATGCCGTTCCAGAGCTGGCTGCTCGGCGCCATGGTGGCGCCCACGCCGGTCTCCGCCCTCCTCCATTCCAGCACCATGGTCAAGGCGGGTTCCTACCTGATCCTGCGCCTGGCGCCGGCCCTCGACAAGACGCCGCTGGGACCCGTCGTGGCCGTGGCGGGCGCCTTCACGTTCGCCGCCGCCTGCGCCCTGGCCATCGGGCAGAGCAACGGCAAGAAGGTCCTGGCCTATTCGACCATCGCCAACCTCGGCCTCATCGCATCCTGCGCGGCGCTGAACACCCCGCTGGCCTTCGCCGCGGCCATGATCCTACTGGTCTTCCACGCCGTGTCCAAGGCCCTGCTGTTCCTCTGCGTCGGTACGATCGAACAGACCATCGGCAGTCGCCATATCGAGGATATGGGCGGAATCCTCTTCAAAATGCCGCTGACGACCAACGTGGCCATCGTCGGCATGGCCTCGATGATGGCCCCGCCCTTCGGTATGTTGATCGGCAAGTGGATGGCGATCGAATCCGCCGTCCGGACGCCCATCGTCCTGCTGCTGATGATTGTGGGCAGCGCGCTGACCATCTTCTTCTGGGCCAAGTGGCTCGGCCGCATCACCACCGCCTCCTATCACCCGGTCTACAAGATTGAGAAAGTCAGCCGCTGGGAGATCGGGGTGCTGCTCGTCATGGTGTGCGCTGTCATCGCCGGTTCGTTGATGTCCATGCCCCTGTATCACTGCGTCATCAAACCCGTCAGCCTCGTCATGTTCGGCCACACCGCGGGCAACCTCAAGGATCTGACGCTGCTGGATTCGGTGGATGCCTTCATGACCTGGCCGCTGTTCGTGGTGCTCGGCGCCGTGCTGCTGGCCATCGGGCTTTCCATGTCGTTCTTCCGCCGGTCGCACATCCGCCTGCCCTTCCTCTGCGGCGAGAACATTCCCGGGGGCGCCTACAGCTTCGGATTCCGCAGCGTTGCGGACCGCACGGATATGGCGTTGCTGAACAGTTACTACCTGTCCCCCATCTTCGGCGAAGCGAAAATCACGGCCTGGTGCAACCCCCTGGCCGTGCTCATCATCCTCACCCTCTTCGGAGTGCTTGTCCCATGACGCTGTCCCTCCCTCCCCACCTGCTCGTCTTCCTGGCGGTGCTTGCGCCTCTCTGGGGCGCCCTGATCGCGGGCGTCGACCGGAAACTCACGGCCCGCGCCCAGGGGCGGATCGGCCCGCCCGTTCTGCAGCCCTTCTATGACACGCTCAAACTGCTCCGCAAGGAACCGATTGTCGTCAACCGCATCCAGATCATGTACGCCTACCTCCATCTTGCGTTCATGATCCTCGCCTTCCTCCTGCTGGTGCTGGGACAGGACAGCCTGATGTTCCTGTTTGTCTTTGCGTTTTCGACCCTGTCGCTCGTCCTGGGCGGCATGTGCGTCCGCTCCCCCTACAGCCGCATCGGCAGCCAGCGTGAAATCATGTTGATGGTGGCGTATGAGCCGATCCTGGTCCTGCTCATGATCGGGCTCTACCTGGTCAACGGCAGCTTCCTGCTGGGCGCCCCGCTCAGCGCCGCCCGCCCGATGCTCTTCACCCTGCCGCTGCTCTTTGTCGGGCTCCTGGTGGTCATCGCCATCAAACTGCAGAAGTCCCCGTTCGACATCGCCACCTCCCATCATGCCCACCAGGAACTGGTCAAGGGGCTCACCATCGAGTACTCCGGCCCCTACCTGGCGATCCTCGAAATCGCCCACTTCTACGAAACTGCGATCCTGTTCTTCCTCCTCATGCTCTTCTGGACGCCGAATCTGGTTGTCGGGTTCACCCTCGCCTGCGGCTGCTTCTTTCTGATGATCGTGATCGACAATCTGTGCGCGCGCCTGACGACGCTCTGGACGTTCCGGTTCATGTGGACCGGCGTCCTGGCTCTGGCGCTGACGAATGTCCTGTGGCTGTACTTCTGAACCGCGAGGCCATCTCCATGAGCGCGACTCCCAAACTAAGCCGATCCCCGTGGGTGGTGCACTTCAACTGCAACAGCTGCAACGGGTGCGACATCGAATTCGTGGCCTGCCTGACGCCCCTGTATGACGTGGAGCGGTTCGGCATCCTGCACGTCGGCAACCCGAAACACGCCGATGTACTCGTCGTGACCGGCTCGGTGAACCACCGCAACGCGCGCGTCCTGCGCAATGTCTACGACCAGATCCCCGACCCCAAGGTCGTGGTCGCCCTGGGCGTCTGTTCCTCCACCGGGGGCATCTTTGCGGACGGCTACAACGTGCTGGGCGGCATCGACCAGGTGATCCCGGTCGATGTCTTCGTGCCGGGCTGCCCGCCGCGCCCCGAGGCGATGATCGACGGCATCGTCAAGACCGCCGCGATCCTGGAGGCCAAGCGGAAGAGTCCCGCGGTCGTTCCGGCATTGAAGCCGCTGGTGATGCGGACGCCGACCCCGGCCGTTGCCGCACCCGCGATCCTGGAGGGCCAAGCGCCATGCTGAACGCTGTCACCGAAATCACATTGCCGCACCTGCACCCGGAGGTCTGGTCCCTGAAGCACCAGGGCTACCGGTTTGTCACCATGACCTGCACCGACCTGGGCGAAGCCCACGACGTGCTTTACCATTTCGACAAGGACTACGAGCTGCGCCACCTCCGACTCCGCCTGCCTCACGGAGAAACGCTGCCCAGCATCTCCCCCCTCTTTTTCGCGGCCGTGATCGTCGAGAACGAAATGCAGGACCTCTTCGGCATCACCGTGTCCGGCATGGCCGTCGATTACAAGGGGCGTTTCATCCTGTCGGAAGGCGCGCCCCTGGCCCCGCTGAACAAGTCGGTCGGCATCGGCATCGATATCCGCGCCAAGGCGCCCGCCCCCGCGGCGGAAGGAGACAAGGCGTCATGATTCGCCGCAATACCATCCCGTTCGGTCCCCAGCACCCCGTGCTTCCCGAGCCGATCCAGCTGCGCCTCGTGATGGAGGACGAGAAGATCATCGAGGCCCTCCCGGTCGTCGGCTACGTCCACCGGGGCATTGAGAAGCTCGCCGAGAAGAAGGACTTCATCCAGGATGTCTACCTGGTCGAGCGCATCTGCGGCATCTGCAGTTTCATGCATTCGCAGAACTACTGCCAGGGCATCGAGTCGCTGATGAACATTCCGGGCCCGATCGCGCCCGCTACCTGCGCGTCGCCTGGGCCGAGTTGCACCGCATCCACAGCCATCTGCTCGCCCTCGGGCTCCTGGCCGACGCCTTCGGGTTCGAGAACCTGTTCATGCAGCTCTGGCGCACACGCGAGATCATCCTGGACATCATGGAGCAGACCGCCGGCGGGCGCATCATGCTCGGCACCTGCTGCATCGGCGGCGTTCGCAAGGACATCACCCCCGAGCAGGTGGCGCGGGTGCTGCCCCAGCTCGACCAGGTCGAACGCGACTTCCACGAGATCCTGCCCTCCCTGGTCGACGACTACAGCGTGAAGCAACGCCTGGTGGGCGTCGGCACGCTCCCGGAGGATAAGGCGCACGAACTGGGCGCCGTCGGCCCTGTCGCCCGCGCCAGCGGCCTCGCCATGGACCTGCGTGAGAAGGGCTACGCCGCCTATGGCGATCTGGCCTTCACGATGATCACCGAGCACGCCGGCGATTGCCATGCCCGGACCCTGGTGCGCGTGCGGGAACTGCATGAATGCCTGCGACTGGTCCGGCTGGCGCTGAATACAATGCCCGCCGGCCCCCTGAGTACCCCGTTCAAGGGCAACCCAACCGGCGAAACACTCGCGCGCATCGAACAACCGCGCGGTGAACTGAACTTCTACATCAAGGGGAACGGCACGCGGAACCTCGAGCGGTTCAGGGCCAGGACGCCCACCTTCGCCAACCTGCCGCCGTTGCTGCACATGCTGACGGGCTGCCAGTTGGCGGATGTCCCGGTGATCGTCCTCTCCATCGACCCCTGTATCAGTTGCACGGAGCGCTAACCATGGCAAGCCTGCTGAACACTCTCTTCAAGAATCTCAGCCGCAAGGCCGCCACACGGCGCTACCCGTTCGTGAAGCGCGAGCTGCCGGCGGGGACGCGCGGCCACCTGGATATCGAGATCGACAGCTGCATCTTCTGCGGAGCCTGCCAGAAACGCTGCCCCGCCAACGCGCTGGTTGTGTCGCGCGACCCCAAGTCCTGGTCCGTGAATCATTTCGCGTGCATCCTCTGCGGGCATTGCGTCGACGTCTGCCCCAAGAAGTGCCTGATGTTCCGCCCGTCCCACTTCCAGGCCAACTGAACCGCGAGCCCGCCCGATCGCCGTCCCTCGCAGGCCCACCCGCCGCCCTCGGCGAACGATTGTCTTTTCCGGCCGGCTGTGACATAGTGCGCCCGTCCATGAAAACCGCCCGGGCACGCGTGTTGGTCGTTGAGGATGAGGGCATTGTCGCCAAAGACATTGCCGCCACCCTCAAGGGTATGAACTACCACGTCACCGGCATCGCCGGCACCGGGGAGGAAGCCATCACCCTAGCCGCCTCCACCCATCCCGACCTCGTCCTCATGGACATCCGGCTCCCGGGCGACATGGACGGCATCGAGGCCGCCACCCGCATCCAGACCCACCTGGGCATCCCCATCGTCTTCCTGACCGCCCACGCCGACGAGGCCACCCTCGCGCGCGCCAAGACCGCGGCGCCCTACGGCTACCTGATCAAACCTTTTGTCGAGCGTGAGCTGGAGGTGGCCCTGGAAACGGCCCGCCATCGCGCCTCCATGGAACGCCAGCTCGACGAACAACGCCGCTGGTTCGAGGCCGTGCTCCATGGCATCGGGGACGCCGTGATCGCCGCCAATGTCGAGGGCGCCATCACGTTCATGAACCCCGTGGCCGAACACCTGACGGGCTGGCGGAGCGAAAAGGCCATGGGCCAGCCCCTCTCCAAGGTCTTCCGCACCGTCAACGAGCGCACGCACAAGGCCGTGGAAGCCTCCGAAACCCGCGCCCTCCGCGAGGACACCTCGGTGACCGATGAACCGGAGGATCTGCTCCTCGTGTCGGCCGACGGCATCGAGCGGCCCATCACCAGCACGGTCTCGCCCATCAACGATGCCAAGGGCAGCCTGCTCGGCATCGTGGCGGTCTTCAAGGACGTCACGGCCCGCAAGGTGATGGAGAAGCGCATTCTGAACCGGCAGAAGATGCAGGCGCTCGGGCGCCTTTCCTCCAACATCTCGCACGATTTCAGCAACGTCATCGGCATCGTCGCCGGCCATGTCGCCGCCATGCAGGAGTACACGCTGCCGGGCAGCCGGGCCTACGAGGATGTCCGCCGCATCCAGGCCGCCGTCGAGCACGCCGCCTCGCTCACCAAGCGCATCCTGGGCGTGGCCCGCGCCAGCGACAGCGAAGGCGATCTCGATATCCGCGCGGTTCCGCTGGGGGAAATCGTTCAGAACGCCGCCGGCTTGCTCCGCGATGCCCTCGACAAGAGGAATATCGCGATGAACCTCATCGACACGCCCCGCATGCCGGTGGTCAGTGTCGACCCCAGCCATGTGGTCGACATGCTCATGGACCTGCTCCTGAATGCGAGCGATGCCATGCCCTCCGGCGGATCCATCACCATCAGCGCCAAACGCTTCAAACTCATCAAGCCCGACCCCAAACTGAACCCGCATGCGAAGCCGGGGTCCTACGCCGTGTTGCGCATCCAGGACACGGGAGTCGGCATGTCGCATGAAACGCTCGAACACCTCTTCGAGCCGTTCTTCACCACAAAGGCGTCCGACCTCCACGTGGGCCTCGGGCTGTCCGTCGTGCACAGCGCCATCCAGCGCTATAACGGCTGGATCAAGGTGGTCAGCGAACCCGCGCAGGGCGCCACCTTCTCCGTGTACATGCCGGAGGCCAGCGAGGATGCCCAGCGCGATGCCGAACGCGCCGCGCGCGTCACCACCGGCTCCATCCTGGTGGTCGACGACGACGATGCACTCCGCGCCGAAATCCACCAGGCCCTCAAGGAGGCGGGTTACAAGGTCCATCAAGCCCGCAGCGCCGACGAGGCCATCGCCCTGGTCGAGAAGACCGGCGACCACCTCGACCTGGCGATCATCGATGTCATCATGCCCGGCAAGGATGGGCAGGAGGTGCTCAGCGCCCTTCTCACCAAGAATCCCACCACCCAGGTGATCATGACCTGCGGATTCTCCCGCGATTACGTCCGCAGCGCCCTCAGCCGCGGGCCATGGCGCTTTCTCCAGAAGCCGTTCGAGGCCGAACAACTCATCGGCGCCGTCCGGCGGGCACTCGAGCAGAAATCGTCATGACGGCCGACGGCTCCCCTTCACCTTCGGCCGCCCCTTCCCAACCGCGTTTCGCGTGCGGTATCGAAACCCTCCTCGATACCCACCGGGACTGGATCGCCGGCGCGCGGGTCGGCCTGGTCAGCCATCGCGCCGCGGTCGATCGCGACGGCCGTCTCAGCGCCAACCGACTCCATGCATGTCCCGATGCAAAACTGGTCGCCCTCTTCGGGCCGGAACACGGGTTCGAGGGACTGGCCGCCGCCGGGGAAACTACCCGCGACTCGCGGCACGCCGCCTGGGATATCCCCATCCACTCGCTGTATGGCGATACGCGGCGTCCCACACCCGCCATGCTGGCCGGCGTTGACGTGCTGGTCGTTGATTTTCAGGATCTGGGCGCCAGGCCTTACACCTATGTCTCAACCCTGCGGCTGGTCCTCGAAGCCGCCGCCGAATGCGGCAAACGCGTCATCGTCGCCGACCGTCCCGTCCCCCTCGCCGGCGGCTGCGACGGGCCGGTGCTCGAGCCGGCCTGCGCCAGTTTTGTGGGACTCGTGGACACCAGTTTCCAGTACGGCATGACCCCGGGCGAAACGGCCGGTTGGCTCGTCCGCCGGCTCGGGCTGGACCTGGACCTCCGCGTCGCCCCCATGCGCGGGTACGCGCGCGATGCGATTCCCGGCCCCGGCTGGCCGCCCTGGGTGCCCCCGTCGCCCCGCATCCGCTCCTGGGAATGCGGCGCCCTGTTCACCTGCACCGTCGCCGGCGAAGCGCTGCCCGCCCTCGACTACGGGTCGGGCACCCCCCAGTCGTTCCAACTCATCGGGGCCCCCTGGCTGCCCGCCGATGAACTGATCCGGCGCTTGAAGTCCGCCGACCTTGCAGGCGTGGATTTCCAGCCCTGCGGCTATGAAGCGCGAGCCGGACTCTATGCCGGACAGAACCTGAACGGTATGCGCCTCGTCGTGACCGATTACGCCCGGTTCAAGCCGGTCACCACCGGAGTCCATATCCTGGCGGCAGCGCAAGCGATCGGCGGCGCGGACCGGTTGTGGTCCACGCCGGGCACCCGGCCTGATTTCTTCGACACATTGTTTGGAACCCCCGTCGTGCGCGAGGCCCTGCAAGCGGGCGACTCCGGGGCTGCCGTGGCCGCCCTCTGGCAAGCCGACCTCCACACGTTCACCGCCGACCGCCGGCGCAGTCTGATTTACGACAATGAAACACCCTGAACGCGCCATCGTGCTGGCCGCCGGCTTCGGAACCCGGTTGCAGCCCTTGACCCTGTGCCGGCCCAAGCCCCTCGTGCCCGTCTGGGGCACGCCGGTGCTCCGGCATGTGCTCGGTCTGTTGCGCGATTGGGGCGTCCGGGACGTGCTGATCAACCTGCACCATGGCGCCGGCCCGATTCTCAATCACCTGCGCCTGAACCCCCTGCCCGGCCTGCGCTGCTCCTTCTCGTTCGAGCCTGATATTCTCGGCACGGGCGGCGCGTTGGTCCGCGCCGCCTGGTTCACGGACCCCGACCGACCGTTCTGGATTATGAACGCCGACGTGCTCGGCGATCTCTCGCCCCGGCCCCTCCTGCGGGCGATGGCGGATCGCCGCGCCGTCGCCGCGCTGTGGCTTGACCCGGCGCGCGGCCCGCGCACCGTCGAGACGACCGGGGGCCTGATCACCTCGTTCCGCAGCGCCACGCCCGCCGCGCCGGACACCGCCACGTTCTGCGGGCTGCAACTCGTTTCACCGCACCTGCTCCGGTATCTGCCCCCCACCGGTTTCGCCACGCTCATCGACGCGTATGAAACCGCCATGCGCCACGGCGAATGCGTGGCAGGGGTGACCGTTCCAGGCTCCTATTGGTCCGACATCGGCTCACCCGAGGATTACCGCGCGGCTCACCGCGACACGCTCGCCTGCGCGCGCCGTCAGGCGCGCGGCGCCCGCTTCGCCGCCCACGCCCGCCCCGCACCGGGAACCGGCTCCGTTGCCGCCGGCCCCGGCTGCGCGATCGACCCCCAGGCGCAGGTCCGCGATACCGTGCTCTGGGAGAACGTCACCCTGCGCCCCTCCGCCCGCGTGACCGACGCCATCATCGGCGAGGGCGTCACCGTCAGCGGCCAGGTCAGCTACATGGCGTTGCGGGCGGACCGCATCGACGACCCGCTGTTGCACCGGGTCATCGGCGCGCTCAAGTGGCCGCTTCAGCGAACGCTCGTGCTGCCGCTCCCGCCCCGCGGTTCGGCCCGCACCTTCACCCGCCTCCGTTCCGGCTCCCGGTCCGCCATCCTGATCCGTTACACCCCGGAACGGGCCGAGAACGGATTCTACGCGACCCACGCGCGTTTTCTGCTGAAACACGGGCTGCACGTGCCCCGGGTGCTGCTCGACTTTCCCGCGGCCGGCGCGTGCGTGATGGAGGATGCCGGCGATGTCAGTCTGCAGGACCGGGTGCCCCGCTGGCCGGCGGCCCGCGTCGAAGCCGTTTACCGCGACGTGCTGACCGATATCATCGCCCTGCACGACCGGGCCACACGGGCCGCGCGGCGCGGACGCCTGACGCTGTGCCCGCCGTTTTCCCGGCACTTGTACGAGTGGGAGCAGACCCTCTTCCACGACCAGTTCCTCGTCCGGCACATCCGGCCGACGCCCATCCAGGACGCGGCCATCCGGCGTGAACTCCACCGGATCATTCCCCCGCTGTTGCGCGTGCCGCAGACGCTGGTACACCGCGATCTACAGTCCAGCAACGTGCTCCTCACGAGCGGGCATCCCCTGCTCATCGACTTTCAGGGCATGCGGTTCGGCGCTCCCGCCTACGACCTGGCGGCGCTCCTTTGCGATCCGTATGTCGGCCTTCCGGCTTCGCTGCGCCAGGCGCTGCTGACCCACTATGTCGGCTGCGCCCCGGGCGGGCGGGCCGTGGCCGACTCGTTCGACGTGGCCTCGGTCGAGCGCCTGGTGCAGGCACTGGGCGCCTTCGGCCGCCTCGGCGCTTCACCGGCCACGCGCCATTTCCTGTGCCACATTCCCGCCGCCGTGAAAGAATTGCTCCGGGCATGCGGATGCTGCGGACGGATGCCCGTGCTGGTTGACGTCCTCACCGATTTCCTGGAACGCCAGCCGCCCACTGTGGAGGCGCCACATGCGACTGACCGCTAACTGGCGCATGCTGCCTGCGCCGCTGCGCAAGCTGATTGTCCTGGTCATCGGCGGCACCGTGGTGCTGATCGGCATCGCCATGGTCTTCACCCCCGGGCCCAGCATGCTCGTCATCCCCGCGGGGTTGGCCATCCTGTCGATCGAGTTCGTGTGGGCACAACGCCTGCTCGCCCGCTACAAGGTTACCGCAACCCGGGTGGTCGGCGTCTTCCGGCGCGGGAACCCGACCTCGGACCCGTCCAAGAACACGCCCTAGCGCGCGGCAAGGGCTTCGGCGCGCAGGGCCAGGTAGCGTTCGGTGTAACGCGCGCCCATCTGGGCTTCGCGGTGATCGAACCCGAAGGCGCGTCGCTTGACGGCCAGCACCGGCGGCGCCTGGATGCGTTTGGCCACGCCCAGTCCCTGGTAGAGCCCCCACCAGCGTTCGAGATCGGCGATGAAGGCGGCCGCCGTGGGAAACAACTCGCCCACGCGTCCCGCATATCCCAGGCGCGTTTCGAGCGTACCCGCCAGGTACCACCCCAGCAGTTCCTCGGGCGTGGTGCGGTTCCACTCCTCGACCCAGCTCCGGAAGACACAATCATGGTAGGGATAGATCAGCGGATCGCCCTTGCCCTCGTCCACCGCCTGGGCCTCACTCAGTTCCGCCGACGGCATGACCTGAAAACTCCCCTCGGGAACAACCGCGCACCCGTACACGGCCTCATTCAGGTGCCGGGCCACCGCATACACGTCGCCTTTCCAGAGGTCCGCTATCGCCGCCATGTAGCCGCCGAGATCGCCGTAGAGCGTCGTGTAGCCCACCGTCATTTCGGACTTGTTCGCGTTGCAGGTGAATACGCCCCCGAAGGCCGCGCCCACCGCCGCCAGCACGCGCGCGGTGCGGTCCCGGGCCTGCACGTTCTCCAGCAGCCCATCGGTCAGCGCCAGGCGCCGCTTCACGCCGCCGGGCCAGGCCACGTCCAGCCCATCGACCTGGGAACACGTCACCTTCACACTGTCCTCGATCGGGATCTCGGCATAACCGCACCCGAGATTCGCCGCCAGCGCGCGCGCCAGGCTGATGGTCGTGGTCGAATTGTGGCGGCTCGGCATGTTCACCAGCAGCAGGTTCTCCGGCGGGAGCAACCGGGCATAGAGCGCAGCCACCAGGGCCGAGTCGATCCCGCCTGACGCGCCCACGACGACCCGCGACACCCCGCACAGACCCATGAAGCGCTTCATCCCGAACAGCAGCGCCTTCGTCAACATGGCGACATCGTCATCCCGCACGGCGGCAACCGTCCCGAACGCAGCCGACCGGTCGCCCGGCAGCGTCACGTCCAGTACGCCTTCCTCAAACGCCGCGGGACCGTCCACCCGCCCCCCCTGCCCGTCATAGGCACAGCAGGCCCCATCGAACGTGAACACCGTCTTGCCGTTGTTCTGGATGCCGATGTTGTTGACGTAGCACAGCGGGATTCGCAAAGCCTTGGACGCCGCCGCGAATACGCGGTTGCGCTTCACGTTCTTGTTCATCGTGAACGGCGAACAACTCGCGTTGACGAAGAAATCCACGCCCTTCCCGGCCATGACCCGCAACGGGGACAGGCTGTAGTCGCCATCCCAGGCATCCTCGCACAGCAGGGCGCCGATGCGGCCATGCCGGGTGACCACCGGGGTCAGCAGGTCGCGCACATCGCACCCGAGTTCGAACGCCAGTTTGCGCGTGTCGAAAAAGTGGCGGCTGTCGTCGAATTCCCGGTAATTCGGCATCAGCGTCTTGATCGCAAATGGGAGGGGACCGCCCTCGGGCCCCAGGAAACGACCCTCCTGCGCCGCGAACAGGGCATTGTACTTGCGGACGCGACCGTCCTCCTGGCGCTTGTGCCAGTCGACCCCCACGTTCCCGAAGAGCACGACCAGGCCCTGCGACGCCTCCCGGACCCGCTCGCCGCAGGCTTCGCAATCGCGCAGGAAGGCCGGCCGCTCCCACTCATCGCCCAGGAGGTACCCCGGGATGGCCATTTCAGGAAACGCCGCCACCTGGATCCCGTCGCGTCGCGCCGTCTCCAGGGCCGCGAGAATCCGACGCGTATTATCCGACGGCCGTCCCGGCAGGACGTCCATCTGAACCAGTCTGACACGTACATGGGCCATGGGAGGAGTGATTACAGACAGGTTTTACTGGCGATACGGGACTCTGTCCAGCGCGTTGTCAGGCGCCCCCAGGCGAAAACAGGGCCTTTCCTGTCTGACCCGAACTACCGATTCGGACGCGACAAAGCGCCCTCCACTGCAACGTGAGGCGGAAGCCACCTGCCACGAACACCTCCCACCTTCCACCCCTCACCTCGCGTTGCGCCGCTCAATCGCTCTTGACCCCTCCCGCCACCCCCCCTAGAGTATGTTCACTTATGCGTTACGCGTGTGCCTTATTGATCCTGATCGCAGCCTGCTCAGACGGGTTTGCACAGGGTTTCGACAACCAGGTGAACTCGGCTCCCCAGGCCGGGCGCGCCATGGACAAACCGGCGGCGACCCCTGTCAAACGCGGCACATCCTGGCGCATCAAACCCCAGCGCGACAATGCAGACGCTCAACTGGCCTATGCCGGGGGCCTCCGCGAAGCAAGCCGCCTCCGCGCCGCCTACCGGGCCTACAACGCGCTCGTTTATGCGTGGCCGGACACGGCCCAGGCAGTCACCGCCCAGGTCGCCTGCGCCGAGATTCTTGAAACACGCGGCGATTACCCCAAGGCGTTCAACGAATATCAGTACCTGTTCGACCGCTATGTCGGGCAATTTGACTACCGGCGCACGCTGGAGAAGCAGTTCGCGATTGCCAATCACCTCATGACCGCACGCCGGGGCCAGATGGGGTTCCTTCCGGGATTCGAGGCGCCCGAACGCGCGCTGCCGCTTTTCGAACGCATCATTCAGAACGCGCCCTCCTGGGACAACGCAGCGCTGTGCCAGTACAATATCGGCCTGATCCACGAAAAAAACGAGGATTGGGAGGAAGCCATCGCCGCATTCGAACTCCTGCAGAACCGGTACGAGAACAGCCCGTGGGCCGCCCCGGCGGCGTTTCGTGAAGCCTACGGGCTCTACCAGATCATGTTGGACCGCCCGAACGACGAGAATGCCTACCACGCGGCGCGCAGTGCGCTGGTCCGGTTCATCAAGTCCTATCCCAACAGCACCCACATCGCGGCCGCCCGCGACTACCTGAAGGCGCTCATCACACGCTACACCGTCATCGTTTACGATCGGGCCCTCTACTATGACCGGATTGCCAAACGCCCCGCTTCCGCTTTGATCGCCTACGAGGACTTCGTGAAACGGTTCCCGAATTCGGAGCTGGCCGACACGGCCAACGCGCGCATCGCGGTCTTACGAAAGGAAGCGCCACCCCATGACACACCGTAACCTGCCTCAAACGTTGATCGTTCTGGCCCTCGGCCTGTTCCTGATCGCGCCCCACACAGGGTGTGTCGGATACAAACTCGGCAGCAACCTGCCGCCCGGCATCCGGTCGGTGTTCGTGCCGATGTTCATCAATGACACCGGCGAACCCGGTCTGGAATCGCCCACCACCAGCGCCGCCATCGAGGAAATCCAGAAAGACGGATCGCTGCAAGTCCGCCCGCGCGACCAGGCCGACTGCGTCCTGGAGGTGAAGCTCACGACGTATAAACTCGTGCCCGTGCGTTACCGGAAGGACCAGACGACCACAGCCCAGGAGTACCGGCTGGAATTGACGGCTGATTTCGTGCTCAAGAAGCTGCCCGGTAATGAGATCGTCGCCCAGGGCACCAAGATCGTCGGCTTCACGAACCTGCAGGCACTTTCGGACCTGCCCAGTGCCCGCCGTACCGCTCTGCAACCCACCGCCCGCGATCTGGCGTACCGCATCATCCGCGAAATCACCGAATACTGGTGATCCGCCGCGTTCGTCAGGGTCCCCGGCCCGGACCGCCGCCGCGCGGGTCGGGCGACCGGGAATCCGGACAAACAAAAAGTGCCGGCGGTTTCCCGTCGGCACTTTCACTCGCGTTCCGTACGTCCTGCTCAGGCCATCTTCGCCAGCATCGCGGAAGCCCTTGCCTTGCGGCGGTCGGCATTGTTCGTCATGATGATGCCGCGCTTGGCCGACTTGTCGAGAACCGAGCAGAACGCCTTGAACTGCTCAAACGACTTCCCCTTGTCCTTCGACTCCACAGCCTGCAGAAACTGGCGGCGCACCGTCAGAATCTCGCTCTTGGCGCTCCGATTCGTCTGGCGACGCACATCCGCCTGACGCGCCCGCTTGGCTGCACTCTTGTTATTCGCCATATCGATGATCCTTCAACTACTTGTACTTGCTGTCGCAAAAAAACGGCGTCATCATACCCTTACACACACTCAAGTCAACCGGTATTTTCCGGACAATAATTCCCCCGGCGCGGCCGTTATAAGGTCTGAGGGCTCCACCGGGTCGCAGGGATCATACGCATGGACGCGAGCGACGAGGAACTGATGGAGCAGTATGCGGCAGGCAGGACTGACGCGCTGGCCGAGTTGCTGGAGCGCTATCGGCGTCCGCTTTACAGTTTCATCCTCCGGATGGTGGACGTGCCGGCCGATGCGGATGAGGTGTTTCAGGATGTCTGGATCCGGGTCATCCGCAAGTCGGCCGACTACCGGAGTGACCGTTTCCGCGGCTGGGTGTTCAGGATTGCCCACAACCTGCTGATCGACCGGGCACGCAGCCGGAAGCCCGGGTTCAGCCTGGATCAGGCAGCCGGCACGGAGGATTCGGATCTCACGCGGGGCGACCGGATGGCAGCGCCCGGGCTGACCCCCGGCGCCACAGTCGAGGGCCACGACCTCGGGGAACGGATTGAGGCCGCCCTTCGACAATTGCCGCCGGAACAACGGCAGGTGTTCCTGATGCGGACCCAGGGCGATCTGGCCTTCAAGCAGATTGCCCGTCTCCAGCGGGTGTCGATCAACACGGCGCTGGCGCGCATGCAGTATGCGCTGACGAAACTGAGGACCTTGCTGCAGGGGGAATACGAGACGTGGAGGGTAACACGATGAACTGTCGGAATTTCGAGCGCATGCTTCTGCTCGGCCAGTCCGGCGAACTGCCGCCCCGCGGGCGGAACGCCCTCGCCGCGCATCTCGCCGCCTGCCCCGCCTGCCGCGCGCGACGTGACGACGTGAATGCCATCACCGGGTTCATGGATGCCATGACGCCCTCCCGCGGGCCGTCCGCAGCCGTCCTCGAACGCATCATGACGGCCGCCCTCATTGAGAGACCTGTCCGCCGGACGGGGGTTCTGCATCCCGCCTGGGGGCGCGCCCTGGCGGCGGCGGCCGCGCTGGCCCTGCTGTTCGGATTTGCAGGCCTGACCCTATGGCGCCCGGCGACCGCCCGTTCGCCGGTCACCAGCGCCACCCGCGTGGCCGAGGTGTCCTCCCTCCTGGCCCTATTGATGGAACATGATGCGGCCGCCGCCGAGGCGCATGCCGCGGCCGCCGAGGGGGATCTCCAGGGATTCGCCCGCCAGTTGCTGATTCTGGAGGGGCTGAGCGAAGAGGTCTTCGATGAGCCGGTCGACGACGCTACCCGACTCGAGGAGCGTCAGCCCACAACTCTTCAATGGCATAGTAATCCCGAAGTTCCCGCAGAAAGATGTGCATGACCACATCACCGTAGTCCAGCACCACCCACCCGTCATCCGGAACGCCGGACCGACGGTGACAGGCCAGGCCCGCCTGCTTCAGGTCCTTGATCACCGCATTGGACAAGGCCTTGAGTTGGGGTGCCGTGCCGCCGCTCACCACCATGAAATAGTCGGCCACCGTCGAGACGCCCCTCACGTCGACTACCAGGATATCGGCGCCCTTCTTGGACAGCAGTGCCTCGCGCGCGCGGTTGACGATTTCGATCGACTCCATGATGCGGCTCACTTCCTGTAAAGACGGTGCTCCAGAACATACATTTCCACCGCCGGATGCACCAGGTAGCGGATACTCATGCCCTCCGCAACCCGGTATCGAATGTCCGTCGACGAAATATGCACCAGGTGCCCCACCCTGATTTGCGCCCGCAGCCGCTCGGACCAGGGGGACTCGAGTTTCAAGTCCATCCGGCCCAGCGCGTCGAGATCGACGCCCGGCCTGGCCAGCGTAACCACCCGGCACAGTTGCAGCAGCGTGTGGACATCCCGCCACGCGTGAAGGTCCGGCAGTGAATCGGACCCCACCATCAACGTGATCTCCGCGCCGGGGTAAACGGAGCGCAACTCCCGGATCGTCTCCACCGACCACGACACCCCGCCGCGCCGCAATTCGATGTCCGATGCCTCGAAACGCAGTTCGCCCTCCAGCGCCGCCTGCAACATCGCCAACCGATGCTCAGCGGGCGCCAGCGCCACCGTCTTATGGGGCGGTTGGGCGCACGGCACGAACAGGATCCGGGACAGTTCAAACAGCTCCAAGGCGTCCTGGGCCATGATCAGGTGCCCCATATGGACGGGATTGAAACTGCCGCCGAACACGCCGATCCGCAACGTCTCGGCGGGAGGGAATTCCAGCCCGTCTGACGGTGAGTCCGCGTTCATGGGGTCGCACGATTTGCGAACGGAGTCTTTCAACCGATGCTCAGGTCATTGGCCCGATCGAAGAAATGGGCCTTGTCCATGTAGACCGCCGGCTCCACCATCTGGCCTTCCTTGATATGCTGGTGGGCATCCACACGGCTTACGAAACTCGCATCCCCCACCTTGTGGTAGATGTACGATTCCGCGCCCATGGGCTCGACGACATCCACCGTCGCGCGGATCCGCGATGCCTGCGGCACCTGTTCCGCCGCCGGCGAACCGATGTCCTCCGGACGCAGCCCCAGCACCACGGGCTTATCGCGGTAGGCCATCAGTTGGCTGCGCTGCTTTTCGGTCAAGGCCAGGCTCATGCCTCCCGGTCCTTCGAACGTCAACGCCTGATCCCTGCCCTTGATGATGCCTTCGAAGAAATTCATCGGCGGCGTGCCGATGAACCCGCCGATGAACCGGTTCGCCGGGTTATCGTACAGCGTCAGGGGATCGGCAATCTGCTGCACAAACCCGTCCTTCATGACGACGATGCGCTCGCCCATCGTCATGGCCTCCACCTGGTCGTGCGTCACGTAAATCATGGTGGCGCCGATCTGGCTGTGCAAACGGCTGATCTCGACCCGCATCTGCACGCGCAGCTTGGCATCCAGGTTGGACAGCGGCTCATCGAACAGGAATACGGCCGGTTTCCGCACGATCGCCCGGCCCACGGCCACGCGCTGGCGCTGACCGCCCGACAAGGCCTTCGGACGCCGCTCCAGGAGATCCTGCAGCCCGAGAATCCGGGCCGCTTCCTGAATGCGGGCATCGATCTCTTTTTTCGGAAAGCGGCGCAACTTGAGGCCGAACGCCATGTTCTCGCGGACCGTCATGTGCGGGTAAAGCGCATAGTTCTGGAACACCATGGCAATGTCCCGGTCTTTCGGCGGCACATCGTTCACCACGCGGCCCCCGATCGATATCGTTCCGGCGCTGATCTCCTCAAGACCCGCCACCATGCGCAACGTCGTGGATTTGCCGCACCCGGAAGGGCCGACCAGCACCACGAATTCGCCGTCGCGAATCTCCATGTTGAAATTCGAGACCGCCTTCACCGCGCCGGGGTAGATCTTGTCGACGTTCTTAAGAATGACTTCCGCCATGCATACCTCCCCAAAACCCGCGGTGGAACCCCGCCGGGTTTTACCCTGCAAAATGGTCGGGCCGAGGAGATTTGAACTCCTGACCTTTTGCACCCCAAGCAAACGCGCTACCAGTCTGCGCTACGGCCCGAATCTCACGTGAAGTTGGCAAACTACCACCTGCCCCACCCCCGGTCAAGGAACGAAAACCCGCCCGGCACAAGAAGCCGTAGGATCGATCGCCAGGAGCATCCCCATTCCCCCGCCTGTTCAGGACATCAAGGGGGCCAGGTGCTGCCTCAATTCGGCGGCCAGGTCGCGTTGCATGAATTGCCGCAGACGCACCGCCTGGCGGGCCAGCACGGCCTGCCGGAAAGCACCCGGTTCGACCAGGCGGGCCAGCATTTCGGCTATGGACGGAGGGTGCTTCTCCCGGAACAAAACCCCCGCCCCATCCAGCGTCTCAGGCACGGCCGCCGCCGCGTAAGCCAAAACGGGCACCTCGTGGAACAGCGACTCCACCAGCGGGATGCAGAACCCCTCGTGCTCGCTCATGCCGAGGAACACATGCGCCGAACGGTAGCACGCGTTCAACTCCGCCTGCGGGATCGCCCCCGTGAATACCACGTCGTTCAGCCGCAATTCGCGCGCCATCCCGACCAGCAACCGCTGGTAGCGTTCCGTCCCGGCGTGGGATCCCGCCAGGATGAGCCGCGAATTTGGCTCCACCGCTTTCTGATAGCACGCGAACGCGCTGATCACGTCCTCCAGTTTCTTGTTCGGAGCGCAACGGCCGACAAAGAGAACATTCCTGCGGCCATCGCCATACGTGGCCAGCGTCCGCCGGTCCGGCGCCAGGCGCAACGTGTCGAAGTTCAGCATCAGCGGCAGCATCGCCACCGGGCCGTAACCCAGCGCCTGCAGCTCATCCGCATTGTACCGGCTGTCTGCCAGGTTGACGGCCGCGACGCCCGCCAGGGCCTTCGCCTGCTCCCGGCCGCGGGCCAGCAGGGTCGCCGTCGCCGGCTGCACCAGCGCAAAATAGTCCGACGGCGTGATGTTGTGATAAAGCAGCGCCTTGCGGCCGGGCAGCGCCGGGAAGAGCGTGTTGACGACCGACCCGATCGAGAGGTGCAACAACACGATATCGGCCGGGCCGCAGGCGGCGGCAAGTCCCTGGATCTCGCGCGCATCGCCCCGCAACTCGGGCAGGATGCGGCGCGTCTCGCACCAGATGTCCGAGTCGTACCCCCACCCGCGGAACACCCCCCGCATCGCCATCGCCTCGTTGCTGATGGCGTCGCCGCGGTTGTAACCCGCCACAAGCTGATGAATCGCCGGCATCCTACGGCTTCTTTCTCAAGACGGTATCCGGATCGATCCCGGCCGCCTGGATTTTCGCGCGAAGCGGCGCATCGTCCGGCTTCGCCCTCAGGCTCTTGATCCAGTAACGGCGGGCTTCACCCGTGCGGCCCAACGCCTGCAAGGCATCGCCGACATGCTCGGCGATGGTGGGGTCGCCCGCCGTCGCGTCCAGCGCGCGCCGCAACGTCGCGAGCGCCGCGGCATGGTCGCCCTGCTTGTAGTAGACCCAACCCAGGGTATCCAGGTAGGAGCCGTCGTCCGGGCTGATCTTGAGCGCGCGCGTGACGTACTCCCGCGCCTTGTCCAACTTGATGCCCCGCTCGGCCCACAGGTACGCCAGGTAGTTCAGCGCCTCGTCGGCAAGCGGATCGCCCTCGATGCAGGTTTCGATCAACCGCTCCGCCTGTTCGAACCGCCCGGCCCGCTCGCAGGCGGTGCCGTACCAGAAATAGAATGACGGCTTGATGCGCTGCGCACCGCCCTTGGCCGCCAGCGCCTCAGTGCGCGCAAAGGACTCGATGGCGAGGTCGAATCGGCCCTCCCGGCTGTAGACGAGGCCGAAATAGGCGTGGATGAGGGGATCGTCGGGGATGCTCTGGAGGGCGCGCTGGAGCGTCATCAAGGCCTGTTCCCGGTTCTTGGGCAACTGGAGGAATGCCAGCCTCAGAAAGGGGGCGGCATCGGTCGGGTTGTTGCGGGTGGCCTGGTCGAAGAGGGCTTCCGCGCGCTCCAGTGCCCCTGCGTCCTCACAGAGTTCCGCCAGGTAGAAGGCCACCTGTCCGTTGCGCGGATCGCGCCGCAACAGCTCTTCCAGTTGAACCATGGCCTTCGCCCGGTCGCCCGACAGGACATAGCACCGGGCCAGGGCCTCACGCAGCGCCGGGCTGTCGGGAAGCCACTTCTGGATGCGTTCGAAACAGCCGATGGCTTCCTTGAAATTGCTGTTTGCCAGGTGCAGGCGGCCCATGCTCTCGCAGAACTGCAGGACATCGACGACCGCGCCGGGATGGGCAAGCCCTTCGTCCAGCACGCCCAGGGCGCGCGTCGAAAGACCCCGGCCCAGATACAGGGCGGCCAACCGGACGTAGCCGTCAGGACGATCGGGACCGATGCGGATCAGTGCACGGAATTCGCGCGCGGCCGGGTCCCACTGCCCGGACAACTGGTAGGCGCTGCCGAGAAGCAGCCGGACATCGGCCGAGCCGGGGGCAACCTCGCGCGCACCTTCGAGGACACGAACGGCCTCGGGGATTTCCTTGCGCTGAAGAAGAACGGCCCCGAGCCTCAGGCGCAGGACAACATTGGTGGGATCCTGCTGGACGGCCGCCCGCCAGTGTCCCAGGCTGCGGTCCCCCCCGCCCGGCGTGGCCTCATCAATGAGGGCCTGGCTGTAATGAGCCAGGGCCTCCGGCAACCCGGTTGAGGCCGACACAAACAAAACCCCGGGATCGGGCGGCTCCGCCCGATCTCGTGGAGTAGTGATGCAACCGCAAAGAAGGCACGCGATCGCCAGCGCAAACCATGAGTCCCGCGCCCTCATGCGCCGGCTCCACGTCCTACTTGTTCTTGTGACGAATGGCCTTCTGCCGTTTACGATACTTATGCTTGGACATTTTCGCACGGCGCTTTTTCTTGATCGACCCCATACAGCTCTCCTTCAGTCATCCAACCCGGAAACTACCGAATCACCTTGCTGAGCGGCAGCTCAATAATGCCTTCAGCTCCCGCACGTTTCAACTGCGGAATGATCTCTCGCACCACCCGCTCCTCCACGACCGACTCAATGGCCACCCACCCCGGGGTGCTCAGGTGGTTCACCGTCGGGGCATTCAGCGCCGGCAGGATCTTCGATACCGCCGCCACCTTGTCCTCGGGCGCATTCATCTTCAACAACACCCGGGACTCGGCCGCCAGCGCGCCCTGGAGCAGCATCGCGATCTGCTCAACCTTGTGGCGCTTCCAGGTGTCCTGCCAGGCCTTGTGGTTGACAATGAATTTCGTCGTCGACGACAGGACCACGTCCACAATACGCAGGTTGTTCGCCCGCAACGAGGATCCCGTCTCGGTCAATTCCACGATCGCATCGACGAGTTCGGGGACCTTCACTTCCGTGGCGCCCCACGAGAACTCCACCTGGGCTTGCACCCCGTGTTTGGCCAGATACTGCTTGGTCAATCCAACCGCCTCGGTGGCGATCCGCTTGCCTTCCAGGTCGCGGACCGACTGGATCGCCGAGTCATTGTGAACGGCCAGCACCCAGCGAACCGGGCGCATGCCCTGCTTGGCGTAGATCAGGTCCGCCACTTCATGCACATCCGACCCGTTTTCCTGGATCCAGTCAAAACCGGTGATGCCCGCATCCAGCGTCCCCAGTTCTACATAGCGACTGATTTCCTGCGCTCGGATCAGTCGGGCATCGATTTCCGGATCATCGACATTCGGCAGGTATGAGCGGGACCCGACCGTAACCTTGAACCCCGCCTTCTGCATCATGGCGAAGGTCGCCTCCTGCAGGCTGCCCTTGGGCAAACCGAGGACAAGTTTGTGCTTCGCTGCTTCTTTGGATGACATGCGCGTGCTTCCTTTTTCTCTGGCAAAAGCGGCGGGATAGTAGGCAAAAGGCCCCATGGCGTCCACTACTATCTTGCCGGGATCACACCGGACCGCGCTCGAAATTGCCTTCATAGCCGGTCACCGGCCGACCGGCCCGTAAATCGCGCCACAGCGCCACAACCTCCTCGGGGCGGTAGTGCCGCCAGACAAAGGCCGCCCTCAGGCGCATGGCCCCGGCGGCGCGCAGCTCGCCGACCCGCCGGCTGAGACTGAACGGCCGGGCTCCGATGACAATCGTCCGGCAGCCGCGCTGAATCAGGCGCACCGCCTCCCCGCTGCCCGAATCGAGCGCCAGGTCCGCACGGCGGCAGGCGCCGTCCGCCACGCACTCGCGCGCCAGACCCGCCCGACCGCAGTTCTCGGATATGAACAGCGGCGCATCCTGGTATACCGTCAGGATCATGCGCTCCCTCCACTCGGCCAGCAACTCCCGCCCATTGGGCATCCCGTCCTCCAATGACCCGGCAAAGGCTTGGACGCCCAGGTCAAGCAGGCAGCGCGCCGCCTGGCGATTGAGCACCGGGATCGGCCAGTCGGTCGTCAGATCGAACGGGGTGTCGCCCGCGGCCGCCTCCAACACCGGCCAGGCCCAGACATTGGAGGCCTCCCATCGCCGGCATCCGGCGGCCCACAGGCTGCCGACCGTTCCCATGAGCGCCTCCCGCTCCGCATCGCGCATGAGCATCGGCAGCGCGATGCGCACCCGCTCCACCCCCCTCTGCCCGGCCAGCGTTTCCCAGAGCTCAGCCCAGCGGTCTGGCTGCGCGGCCGTGGCGTCAACCACCAGTTCATCCAGATCCCGCCAGTCCTCGTCCGTGAACGCGTCGAGATGATCCAGGCGGTCCGTCTTGAGACTCCACCGCGGCGCCGGGCTGGCGGCCCCGCCCCCCGCCTGCTCGGGAACCGCCACGAAGACGACCTCGCCCTGCAGCGCCTCATCGCGCGCCCGCCGGGCGGCATCCAACACGTCGGACAGGGCCGCGACCAGCCCGCGACGCAGACGGTTCAGCAGGGAGACCGGGACAAACCGGCGGTCCTCATTGCGAATCTCCAGTTGACTCACTTCAAAGGGCGTATCACCCATCTTGGAGAATGCCTCCCGGATGGCCGGCTCGCCGGCATCGGCCCGCCGGCCCACGTCGAACACCCCGCGTTCCTCCGCCTGCGCGGTCACCCCCGGCAACGCCGGCGTGGCGGGAATCGTCGCGGTGGCGCTCACCACACCGGCCGTGACCGTGATGACGGCATGCACCGGCTGCCGGACCCGGAACACGCCCGGACGGGGCCGCTCAAACCGGTAACGCTGCTTGACCTCCTGCGACGATGAGCAATAGACGACCGCCCCCAGGTCGAGAACGGGGTGGCCGGGCGACAGGAGCACCTCCACGCGGGCGCCGGCATCGGCTTCGAACACCGGGCGCCCCGGCGCGCCGCCGCCCCCCACCACCCGGAGATCCTCGACGGCGAACCCGTGCGGGCGTCCGTTCGCGCCCACGGCATCGACCTGCAGGCCGTCGTGTTTCTCAAGCCGGCGCCGCGTGGTGAACCGCAGCCAATGCTGGGGCCCGCGGACGATCACCGCCTCAATCTTCCCGATCGGCGTGCCGCGGTGCCCGACCACCTCGGGGTCGATCACCTCCCGGTTCCCGGGGGACTGGACATACAGCGGAGTCCACGGCCGGGCAAAGATGGTCTGGATATCCGCCTCGGCCTCCTCGGTGGCCGGCCGGGACAGGCGCCCGTCGAGGAGTCGCCGGTAGTAATGCGTCGTGGCGGCCACATAGAGCGCGCTCTTCTTGCGGCCTTCGATTTTGAAGCTCAGCACGCCGGCCTCGCGCAATTCCGCCACCGCCTCCGGCAGGGCGAGATCCTTCATCGAGAACGGGAAACCGGCCTCGTCCCCCTCCTCCGCGGCAAAGCGCTCCCGGCAGGGATAGGTGCAACGCCCGCGATTGCCGCTGCGGCCGCGCAGGAGCGAGGAGTACAGGCAGAGTCCGCTGTAGGCATAGCACAGGGCCCCGTGGATGAAGACCTCCACCTCCAGCCCCGACTCCCGCGCGACCGCGCGGATCTCCCCGAGCGTGAGTTCGCGCGCCAGCGTGACACGGCGGAACCCGAGCCGCCCGAGCGCGCGGGCGCCCTCGACATTGTGGATCGCCATCTGCGTGCTGGCGTGCAGCGCGATTCCCGGCGCGCAGCGCCGGGCCAGCCGGGCCACCCCGGCATCCTGGACGATCAGCGCATCCACGCCCAGATCGCCGGCCAGGCCCAGCGCGCGCACCAACGCCCCCAGTTCGCGATTCAAGACCAGGGTGTTGACGGCCAGGAAGACCGAGCGACGCGGCTGCGCGGCGTGAGCCCAGGCGATGACTTCGCCCAGTCCGTCCGGCGTAAAGTTCGGGGCCTCGGCGCGCGCCGAAAACTGCTGCAGGCCGAGATAGACGGCATCCGCGCCGTAGTGAAACGCCGCCCACGCGGCATCGCTGTCGCCGGCCGGCGCGAGCAGTTCCGCGCGATTCATCGCTTCACGCCTCGACCCGACTCAGGCAGGCACGCAGATCCTCCATGCCGGCCAGCCCATCGTATGACCCTGAATCCGGCATGCTTACCACCACTTCTTGCGCTTGAGGAACCAGAAAAGCAGCAACGTCGACACCCCGGTGATGCCGAACACCCACAGGTACGCCTCCGCGTACGGGTGCTCCATCCCCGGCCAGTGTTTGAAATTCATGCCGTAAAAACTGGTGACCACGAGAATCGGCATGAACAACGTGGCCATCACGGTCAGCACCTTGATGACGTGGTTGACCTGCATCTGCTGCAGGTTGAGGTTGACCTGCAGGACGTTAGTCAGCGAATCGCGCGCGTTCTCGGCCATGGTGCTGATCCGCACCAACTGGTCGAGCAGGTCGCGGTAGTACGGCAGCATGTGCGCCCGGATGATTTTGAACTCGCCGTGCGCCAGCCGCCC
Source organism: uncultured Verrucomicrobiota bacterium (assembly GCA_964611575.1). Classification (GTDB taxonomy): domain Bacteria; phylum Verrucomicrobiota; class Kiritimatiellia; order CAIKKV01; family CAITUY01; genus CAITUY01. Next base: position 50,644 of record CAZTAJ010000005.1, on the reverse strand, counting down.
CATGACTTCGCGCTGCGGCCAGACGATCTGGCGCAAACGCGACGTTTCGGCCTTGAGATCCAGGACCTCCTTGAGAATACCCCGGGAGGGATCGCCAAGCACCTTCTTCTCGAGATCGGCGATTTCAACGGAGAGTTCCTCGATCGCGGGCGCATAGCCTTCGAGCAGAAAATCGAGGAGGGTGTACGACAGGCGGTCGGGCGCCCGCGCCACGGTCGGCGCATTCTTCAGCACCCGATCGATCGTCGAGGCGACACATCGCAACGGGTCGCGATGGAACGTGACCAGGAAGTTCCGCCCGATGAACATGTTGAGTTCAAAGGCCCTGAACTGCCCGTCGGTGTAGTTGACCGCATGGATGACCACGAAGACGTAACCTTCGTACTCCTCGACCTTGGAGCGGTCGCTCGGAGTCAGGCAGTCCTCGATCGCCAGCGGATGGAAATGAAACACCTCATCGAGCAGGGCTTTGCCTTCCTCGTCCGAGCACTCACCGCAATCCACCCAGAACTGAACGCCTTCATCCTGCAGCACGATCTTGAGCAGATCGAGCGACAGATCCTGGCTGATGAGCCGGCCTTCCTTCTGATTGAAAACAAATGAACGAATCGGCATCCTGCGCCCCGCTTTCCGAGAACAACGAGCGGAATGCTAGGACCGCCCGCGATCGAACACAAGATGAAAAGCCGGCGCCCCAAAAGTCAACGCCCCGCGGCCGGCTAGCGCCGGTTCGGCCGGTGTCCGGGCCGGGCCGGCGGCACCAGGCACCGGCGGCCGTTGCCAATCAGATCGTCGCGCCCCGCCTCACGCAAAGCCTCGCGCGCCTTGTCCTGGAAGTCGGGTTGATGACACAGCAGCAACGCCCGTTGCAGGGCTTTCTCCCGATCGGTCTTCGCCACAGGCACGGGCTCCAGGGTCAACGGATCGAGCCCGGTGTGGAACATGGCCGCCGCCAGGGTCAGGGGCGCCGGATAGAAGTCCTGCACCTGCTCGGGCTGGATGCCCCGGCCATGCAGGTAGCAGGCCAGTTCGACCATGTCCTGCAGCGTGCAACCGGGGTGGCCGCTGATGAAATACTCGACCAGCGCGTAGGGTTTCTTCGCCTGTCCCAGGCAGGCCCGATACAATGCCGTGAACGTCTCGTACAGCCGGCGGCCGGGCTTGCGCATGACGGACAACACGCCGTCCGACACATGTTCCGGCGCGATCTTGAGCAGGCCGCAGACATGGTGATCCACCAGTTCCTGCACGTACTCGCGACCGCCGCCAGCCAGCGCCAGGTCGTGGCGCACGCCGCTGGTGACAAAGGCATGCTTCACGCCCGGCGCCCGGCGAGCGGCGCGCATCAGCTCGAGCACCCGCGCATGATCCATGTCGAGATGCGGGCACGGCTGCGGGACCAGGCAATTCCGGCCCGGGCATCCCGCGCGGCCCTGCCGGCAGCCGGTGCCATACATGTTCGCCGTCGGCCCGCCCAGGTCACTGACCGTGCCATGGAACCCGGCGTCACACGCCAGGCGCCCCAGTTCGTCGAGCACGGACGCCTGGCTGCGCGAGGTGACCGCCGGGCCCTGGTGCATGGCAATGGCGCAGAACGCACACCCGGCGTAGCAACCCCGGTGCGTCGTGACTGAATCCTTGATCATCTCCCAGGCCGGGATCTTCTCGCTGCCGTAGGCCGGGTGCGGCCGGCGCGTGAACGGCAGCGCATAGATCAGGTCAAGTTCCGCCGGCGTGGGCGGCTTGACCGGCGGATGGACGACCAGGTCCCGGTCGCCATGGGTCTGGGACAGCACGGCGTCCGAAAACGCGCCATGGTTGAGGTAGATCGTCCTCGTCATCCCGGCAAACGCCCGGCGGCCGGCTTCGTCCCCCGCCGCCACCTCGGCGTAGGACGGCAGCCGGAGGGTATCGGCCGGCAGTTCCGCCGCCTTGCGAATCTCGGCCGTTCCCGCGATCCCGTGCCAGTCCCCGCCCTCGCGCCGTCGCCGGGCGACCTCGGCCAGGGCCCGCTCGGCCATTCCATAGACCAGCAGTTCCGCCTTGGCGTCGAACAGGATCGAACGCCGCACCTTGTCCGTCCAGTAGTCGTAGTAGGCAAAACGCCGCAATGAGGCTTCCACGCCGCCCAGGACGACAGGGACACCCTTGAAGGCCTGGCGGGCCATGGACGTGTAGACGATCGTCGCATTCGGGGGCCGACGCCCTCCCTTCCCGCCCGGCGTATAGGCATCGTCATGGCGGACCTTGCGCATCACGGTCAGCCGTGCCAGTTCGCTGTCCATGTTGCCGGCGGTGATCCCCCAGAAGAGACGGGGACGCCCGAGCGCCCGGAACGCCTCGACGTCCGCGACATCGGGCTGCGCGATGATGCCGACACGGTAGCCGAGCCACTCCAGCCAACGCCCGATGAGTGCCGCGCCGAAGGACGGGTGATCCACGTAGGCATCGCCGGTGATCACCACCACATCGCACTCGGCCCACCCGCGCGCCTCCATGTCGCGGCGTGACATCGGCAGGGCGCGCCGTGCGGCGACCGGATCGGGCGTCGTTCCCGGTACAAGCCAGCCGGCCGGCAGCATCGCGTGGACAGGTTCAGGCATGCGACCATCCTACCCTGCACCCCCGGCCGGGGCAATCCCCGGCCCATCGTCCCTCGAGCGGCATGCGCCCGCCCTGCCGAGCGGCCGCCCCGCCCGATTCCCGTATTGCATTTTCCACCTGCTCCCATCACACTTCTTCCACCTTTTTTCAACCCAACGCCGTTTGATATCGGCAGGAGTCGCTTATGGACAAACATCACGTGCGGATCGGAATCATCGGGGTTGGCGGCATGGGCAGCCACCATGCCCGCTATCTCCTGGAAGGCAAAATCAAGCGGGCCAGACTCGCAGCGGTGTGCGACACCGATCCCGCCCGGCTCCAGGCGTTCAAGGACATTCCGGGTTACGCCTCGGCCGATGCGCTCTTCGCGTCACGCGAGGTCGACGCCGTGTTGATCGCCACGCCTCACTACGCCCACACCACGATCGGCGTGGCCGCGCTCAAGGCCGGACTGCACGTCCTGGTTGAAAAACCGATTTCGGTGCACAAGGCGGACTGCGAACGGCTGATCGCCGCCTACCGGAAGCGCCCGCGGAAGTCCCAGGTGTTTTCCGCCATGTTCAACCAGCGCACCACCCCCTGCTTCATCCGCGTTCGCCAGCTCATCCAGGACGGCGAGTTGGGCGAAATCCGGCGCACCAACTGGATCATCACGAACTGGTTCCGCACCCAGGCCTACTACAATTCGGGCGGCTGGCGGGCGACCTGGCAGGGCGAAGGCGGCGGCGTGCTGCTGAACCAGTGCCCCCATAACCTGGACCTGTTCCAGTGGATTTGCGGCATGCCCTCGTCCGTGCGCGCCTTCTGCGGGCTGGGCAAGCACCATGCCATCGAGGTCGAGGATGACGTCACGGCCTACCTGGAGTACCCCAACGGCGCGACCGGTGTGTTCATCACGACCACCGGGGAGGCGCCCGGCACCAACCGGCTGGAGATCACGGGCGACCGCGGTAAGATCGTGATCGAGAACGGGACCGTGCAGTTCACGCGCAACGAGATCCCAAGCAATGTATTCCTGAAGACCTCCCAAGAGGGCTTCGCCACCCCGGCCGTCTGGAATATCGACATTCCCGTGAGCGGCGCTTCACCACAGCACCAGGGAATCACGCAGAATTTCGTCGACGCCATTCTCGACCGTACGCCCCTGATCGCGCCGGCCGTCGAGGGCATCCACTCCGTGGAACTCGGGAACGCCATGCTCCTCTCATCGCTGACCGGCAGGACGGTCGATCTGCCGATGAGCGGCGCCGCCTACGAACGCCTGCTGAAGAAGCTGATTGCCTCATCCAAGACCAGAAAGGCAAGCGCCCGATCGACGGTGCTCAACCTCGGCAAATCGTTCGGGGTGTAAGCGCCGACGCCCCCGGGCTCATCACGCGTCCAGCACCTCACGGACCTTGCGCGCCAGCGTATCTTGCGTATAGGGCTTGCCGATGACGGCGTCAGGCCCGTTCTCCAGGCCATGCCGCGTCATGGCCTCGGTGCCGAAACCGGTGACATACAGCACCCGAAAATCCTTCCGCAGGGCGCGCACCTGCGCAATGATGTCCGCCCCGTTCCCGTCCGGCAGGACCAGATCCATCAGGATCAGGTGGATGGGAACGTGCAGGCGATTGCAGCATTCCACCGCTTCATGCCCGCCCTCCGCTTCCAGCACACGATAGCCAAGTCCACCCAGGACCCGCGCCGCCAGGGTGCGCAACACGGGCTCGTCCTCCACGATCAGGATGGTCTCGGCTCCGGTCGGGACCGGTGCAGGCGCCTCGGGCGGGCATTCGCCGGCCCCCGCCTCTGATGGTTTGAAGTACACCCGGAACTCCGACCCCTTGCCGCGGACGCTGTCGAACTCGATGTAGCCCTGGCACTGGCGCACGATGCCGTACACCATCGACAGCCCCAGTCCCGTGCCTTTGCCCTTCTCTTTCGTGGTGAAGAAAGGCTCAAAAATTCTCTCCTGCACCTCGCCGGACATGCCCTCGCCCGAATCCCGCACCAGCAAACGGCCATAGGCTCCGGGTTCCACGCCCACATGCTTGCGGCAATACGCGTCATCCAGAACAACCTGGTCGGTGCGGATGGTGAGATGACCGCCCTTGGGCATGGCATCGCGGGCATTCACGGCCAGGTTCAACAGCACCTGCTCGACACCACCCTTGTCGGCCAGCACATGTCCGGCTTTCGGATCGAGCTGCAGATCCAGCGCCACTTCCTCGCTGAGGGTGCGGCGCAGCAGTTCCGCCATGCCGCCCACCACCGAGTTGATTTCCAGCGGCCCGATCTGCAACGCCTGTTTCCGGCCCAGGGTCAGCAACTGCGACGTCAGTTTTGCCGCGCGTTCCGCCGCCGCGATCACCTCGCGCAGGTCCGCACGGGCCGCATGGTCCGCGGGGATCGTCTCCAGCGCCAGTGTGCTGAATCCCAGGATCGACGTCAGGAGGTTGTTGAAATCATGCGCCACGCCCCCGGCCAGCAAGCCGAGCGCCTCCATCTTCTGCGACTGCCGAAGTTGCCCCTCGCGCTCGAGCAGCAACTCCTCCGCCCGCTGCCGCTCGGAAATGTCGCGCAGCAACAGCACGCTCCCCCCGTGCTGCTTCAGCAGACCGGTGATGATCTCCAGCGGAAACACCTGCCCGTCCCGCTTGCGGCCGGTCGCCGCCCCCACATGAAATCCCTCGCGCTCCAGCGAGTCGTAGATCTCGTGCTTCTGGCCCGGCGTCTGGCGCCGATCGAAATACAGCATGTCGGTCTTCTGCCCGATGATGGCCTCCTGCGAATGGCCGAACATCCGGTCCATGGACCGGTTGGACATCAGGATCGTCCGGTCCTTGTCGATCACCAGCAGCACGTCGGGATTGATGCCGTCAATGATGTCCTCGAGCTCCTGGCTGTGCAGCGCCGCCCGCCGCCAACGCAGGTAGGACAGGATCAGAAGGACGACCAGCCAGACGAAAAGGAAATTGATGGTGAATTCCACCAGCGGCTGGTTGGCGTGCGGATGGAAGAAGGCCAACAGCCATTCGTTGAAATTGATGGCCGCGCCCAGCAAGGCGACGCTGCCGGCCAGCACCAGCGATCCGATCAGCGCCATCCATTCCCGCGACGTCCACCAGATGGGTCTCAGTTTCGGATTGCGACGACGTTCTATGGCCATGGATTCCTCAGTTTCTATGTCGCCCCGTGCGACGTCCAAACGTTCAGCCTGCCGTGCTCGATCCGCCCCGGCGCCAGCCAGCGTGCCCCGGATGCCGTGTTGAGCGCATTCGGGAATCCCATCCACGGCTCAACGCAGAAGAACGGGCGGTCAGGCATGGTGTACAATTGCACAAACGGGAACATCCCGTCGTCTTCCACGCCGTCCGCGCGCGTGTGGACCACCAGGCCATCCGGATGCAGCAGCCGGACCTCACGATCCGTGTCCACCCGTGCCAGCATCTCGTTGATCGCGGGATCCGTCACACTGCGCGGCAGCGTCGGCGGATCATCCACCCGGCATATGTCCGACAGTGTACCATTATAGACCCAGCGCGACACAGGCCTGAAATCGAGTCGCGTCGCCTCCTTGCCCTGACCGGGTGCGGGCGTTGCAAAGAACGGATGGAACCCCGCATAGTAGGGCATCGGCCGCGTCCCCGTGTTCTCGTACGCCTGGTCGATCAGAAAGGCGCCGGCTTCGAACCGGAAGGTGAGCGTCACCCGGAACCGGAACGGGAACGCGGCCCGCGAATGCTCCGTATCCACCAGTCGCGCGGTCAGCGAAACGTCGTCGGACTTGACGACCTGCCATGGGGCCCGCATGGCAAACCCGTGGATCTTGAGGTCATGCAACCGGCCGTCCAACAGGTAAGTCCCCGTGGCGCCGCCCCGTTCAAGCCGGCCGCAGACGGGAAAGAGGAACGGGATCCCGCCCCGGGTGCGTTCCACGGCCGGGTCCCAGAAATGCGGATGCTGGTAGAGCACCTCCCGCAGTCCCGCCGCGCCCGGCAACCGCAGGGAACTCACCACCGCCCCCAACGCCGGAACCACGGTCGCCTCGCCCCGCCCGTCCGCGGCGCACAGGCGATACGCCACGCATCCGTTCTCCGAAATCTTCATCAGAACGTCCTCTGATCAATCACCCGCTTGGCTTTGCCGGTAAACCGTTCCAAACCGCCCGGCTCCACCAGCGTGAGCTTGGCATGCACCCCGAGCGCGCTGTTGAGCTTGTGCTGCAGTTTCTCCCGAAACGCCGTCAACTGCTTCATCTCGTCCGAGAAGGCCGATTCGGACACCTCGACCTTGACCTCCAGAAGATCCAGGGCGCCTTCCCGCGTAGCCACCAGTTGATAGTGCGGCTGAGCCTCCTGCATCTGGAGCAGCACGGTTTCGACCTGCGACGGGAACACGTTGACCCCCCGGATGATCAGCATGTCATCCGTGCGCCCCAGCACCTTTTCCATGCGCCGCAGCGTCCGGCCGCACGGACAGGGCTCGGGGATCAGGCGCGTGATGTCACGCGTCCGGTACCGCAGCACGGGAATGGCTTCCTTCGTCAGCGTCGTGATGATCGCCTCACCCGATTCGCCGGCGGGCAGGGGCTGCAGAGTCTGACGGTCGACAATCTCGAACAGGAAATGATCCTCCGCGATGTGCATGCCCTGTTTGACCAGGCACTCGCCGCTCACTCCGGGACCCACGATTTCGGACAGGCCGTAGTTGTCCGTGGCCGTGATGCCCAACAGGCTTTCGATCTTGGTGCGGATGTGGTCCGTCCAGAACTCCCCGCCGAAAAAGCCCCATTTCAGGGAGAAATCGCCGGGCCCGAAACCGAGTTTCCGCATCTCCTCCCCGAGGTAGACCGCGTAGGTGGGCGTGCACACCAGGGCTGTGGTCCCCAGATCCTTCATCAGCATGAGTTGCCGTTCCGTGTTGCCGCTCGAGGCCGGGATGACCGTGGCGCCGACGCGTTCGACGCCATAGTGCAGGCCGAACCCGCCCGTGAACAGCCCGTAGCCGAACGCGATCTGCACGATGTCATCCTGCGTGAGCCCCCCCGCCACGAGGAAGCGCGCGACGACTTCCGACCACACGTTCATGTCGTTTCGCGTGTACCCCACCACCGTCGGCTTGCCGGTGGTGCCGGTGGAGGCATGCAGGCGAACGACCTCGCGCAGGGGCACGGCGAACGTCTTGAACGGGTAGTTCTGCCGCAGATCGTCCTTCTCGGTGAACGGCAGACGGGCCGCATCGGCCAGGCAGCGGATATCCGCAGGGGTCACGCCGGCGGCCCGCATCTTTGCCGCATAGTACGGCAAACGGTCCCAGGCGCACTGCACCTGCCGCTGCAGCCGGCTTAGTTGAAGGGCCGCCAGGTCACGGCGGTCCATGCACTCGGTTTCAGGCTGCCAGATTCGCGTCGTCGTCATGACCTCACGCCCCCCGCCTACAGTTTCAGCACATCCTCTTCCCGGAGAATGCGCACCCCGCCCTGCTGCAGCGTTTCCACCGCGGCCGACGGGTTGTCGAAGCGGAAGACCAGGACCGCCTTGTCCGTGGCCTTCTCGACAAACGCGTACATGTATTCAACGTTGAGTTCCCTGGCCCCGAGCAGCCCCAGGACCCGCGCCAGCCCGCCGGGCACATCCGGCACCTCCACCACGATCACCTCCGTCAGCTTGATGGTAAACCCATGCTCGCGCAGCATCGCCTGAGCCTGCTCGGGCTTGTCGACGATCAGCCGCAGGATGCCAAAGTCGCTTGTATCGGCCAGGGACAGGGCGCGGATGTTGATGCCCGCCTCCCCCAACAGCCGCGCCACCGTTTCCAGCCGCCCCGTCCGGTTCTCAATGAACACACTGATTTGACGCACTTTCATCGTTTGCCTCCCGACCTGCTCGCGTTCCACTCCCTCAGCGTCGCTTCCCCGCCGGCACCGTCCACGGTCACAGCACCCGCTTGTCGATGACCCGTTTGGCCTTGCCCTGGCTCCGCTCGATAGTCTTGGGCTCGACCAGCGTGATTTTCGCCGTCAGCCCGAGTGTCGAGTAGATTTCGTGGGCAATGCGCTTACGCAAGTCCTCCAGGCGCCGGATCTCGTCCGAGAAGACAGCCTCACTCACCTCGACCTGGATTTCGAGCTCGTCCATCGTGTCCTTGCGGTCGACGATGATCATGTAGTGGGGCTCGGCCTCCTCGATCTGGAGCAGCACGCTCTCAATCTGCGAGGGGAACACATTGACGCCGCGGATGATGAGCATGTCGTCGGTGCGGCCCGAGACCCGCTGCATCCGGGCCAGCGTCCGGCCGCAGGCGCAGGGCTCGTGTGTGAGGGAGGTGATGTCGCGCGTCCGGTACCGGATCAGGGGCAACGCCTCCTTGGTCAGGCACGTGAAGACCAGTTCGCCCTTCTGGCCGTCAGGGACACGCCGACCGGTGGCAGGATCAATGATCTCCGCGTAGAAGTGGTCTTCGAACACGTGCAGGCCCTGGTGCGCCTGGCACTCGCTGGACACCCCCGGCCCGATCACCTCGCTCAGACCGTAGATGTCGAACGCCTCCACGCCCAGACGTTCCTCGATCGCCAGCCGCATGTTGGCCGACCAGGGTTCGGCGCCGAAGAACCCCGAACGGAGCGGCAACTTCCTCAGGTCAACGCCCATCTCGACCGCCACCTCGGCAATCTCGAGCGCGTAGGAAGGCGTGCAGCAGAGCAGCGTCGTGCCGAAATCCTGCATCAGCATGATCTGGCGCTTGGTATTGCCGCCCGACATCGGGATCACGGTGGCCCCCAGCTTTTCGCCGCCGTAGTGCATCCCCAGGCCGCCCGTGAACAATCCGTACCCGTACGCCACCTGCACCACATCCTTCTTCGTGCCGCCCCCGCAGGCCAGGGTACGGGCCGCCGTGCGGGCCCAAAGATCGATGTCCTTGCGCGTATACCCCACCACGGTGGGCTTGCCGGTCGTGCCCGATGAGGCATGCACGCGCACCACTCGGTCCATGGGCACGGCAAACATGCCGAACGGGTATTCATCGCGAAAGTCCGTCTTGGTCGTAAACGGCAGATTCACCAGGTCATCGATGGTGCGAATGGCGTCAGGCCGCATGCCGGCTGCGTCGAGTTTACGGCGGTAGAGCGGCACATGGGCATAAACCCGCGCCACCATCGCCCGTAGTCGTTCACCCTGCACCCGCGACAGTTCGTCGCGACTCAGGCACTCCATTTTCTTCTCGAAGAACGGCATGGTTACCCTCCGCGCCACCGGTATCACGTCTGCCCAGACATGGCCAGACGCACACAAGTAGCACGCTACGCAGGTACCCCCATGAATGCCAGCAAAAAAAGGGGGCTTGTCCGAACCGCGCTGCCGCGTTTTGTATGGCGGAAGCCGCCGCTCTGGGCTAACAATGTGCCGGGCAAGAGCCTGTTCGATCCTATGAACGTACTGTCCTTCATCGTCCTGGCCGTTGCCGTTCTGCTCCTGGCTGTCTGGTCCGGCGGCATCGTGCCCGCCGGCGTGTGTGCCGTCGCCGCCCTGGCCTGCAGCGTCACCGCCGTTCTCGAATTCCGACGCCCGGCGATGTCCCCCGCCCCGTCTCGCCCCGCCGCTTCCCTTCCCTGGGTCGAACTCTCCGCGCTGGCGATCCTCGGACTGGCCGTCCTCACCGTTTTGCCGCTGCCCCCGGCGCTTGACGCCTTCACCGGCGCGACTCGCCACGCCCAGAACGACACCGTCCGCCAGGCACTGCGTGACACTCTCGACGCCGGATTGACCGCCGATCCAACGGCATGGTTTGCTCTGACCCGGAACCGGGCGGGGACGTTGCGCATGGCGCTGTTGTGGGCCGCCGTCTTCGGCGTCGGCTCCCTGGCCACGCGGCTTCCCCGCCGCTGGCGGCTGGCCTGGCTGTCCGTCCTCATCGGCATCGGGGTCGTCGTCGGGATGGCCGGTTACATCGGCCAGTGGTGGATTCCGCAAGGCGATCGATTGTGGTGGCTGTTCCCCATCCCTCACGTGCTGCCCGGCCCCGTGGGCTGCTTCATCAACCGCAATCACTTCGGCGGCTTCCTCGCGATGCTCATTCCCGTCGCGTTGGGCCTGGCCGCCTCGGCGTGGATGGCGCGTTACCGCCTGGCGGCCCTCGCGGCATTGCTCGGCGCCCTGGCCATGGCATTTGCCATGCTCATGTCGCTCTCGCGCGGCGCACTGCTGGCCCTGGCCGGCGGCGTCGGGCTCATCCTCCCGATCGCCCTCGCCCGCCGCCGGGCACGCGACGCCATGCTCCTGATGGCCGCCGCTATCCTTATGGCCCTCGGTGCCCTCTCTGTTCCGCACCCGGCCGTTCAGGCCCGGCTCGATTCGTTCCGGCATCCCCTGCGGGATTCCAGCGTGCAGAGCCGGCTGGCCGAATGGCGCGAAACGTTGCGCGTGTGGCCGCAGTATCCGGTCATCGGCGCAGGCGCCAACGCCCTGCGCATGGTGTACCCGCAACACCGGCAAACCGCCTCCGGCCGCTGGCTCGTGCATGCCGAGAACATGCCGCTCGAACTGCTGGCCGAAGCAGGACTGGCGGGCGCCATCCTGGCGCTGGCCGCCGTCCTGGCCCTGGTCCGACGGGCGCGGACGGACCCCCTTGTCCTGCCTGACGCCGTGCGGCTGGGAATTGCCGGGGCGCTCCTGGTGGCGGGGCTGCATGCGTTGTGGGACTTTGCCATCCTGGTCCCGGTCTATGCGGTCACGCTGGCCGCGCTCATCGGCCTGCTGCTCCCGCCGCCCGAGCCAGCCACAGGATACCGGCGTGCCCTGCGCCTTGCGCCCGCGCTGGTTGGACTCCTCGCCGCCGCCTGGATTGCGCTCGGCAGTCTCTCCGACCTGCGCCGGCTGGACGCCCACGAGGCCCTGCAGACCGCGCCGATCCCGGATCTGCAACGTGCCCTGGTCTGGGCGCCCACGTCCTGGCATGCGTGGTACTACCTCGGCATTGCCGTGGCGCGCGATGGCGTGTACCGCGGCAACATGCGTGCCTGCCTGCTCGGCGAACGCTTCGTCACCCGGGCCGCCGGCCATGACCCGAACAACTACCGGCTCTGGTTTAAACTCGGCGAAATGCGCCTGGCCTTGATGGACTATGACGGCGCCCGGACCGCGTTTGCCCGCGCCAAGTCCCTGCGTCCCTGGCTTGCCCCACCCCCCCTCGATCGCCCCGGAGCCACGCCATGAACCACGCCCTGCTGGGAGCCGCCATCCCGTTCTTGCTGGCCGCCGGGGTCTACACGTGGCGCGGCGGCCGCGCCGGCCTGCCCATGCTCATCGGCGTGCCGCTACTCATGGCGGTCGGCGCCTTGTGGGCGTCCGCCCCCGATCTGCCCCGGGTACTCGGGATGCAGGAACTTTACCTGCGCCTCGCCGCCGATCCGCGCATGGACCTGTTCCTGTGGCATTACCACATCGATCAAGTCGAAGTCGAATCGCGGTGGTATGCCGTCGGCATCGTGGCCCTGGCGGCCGGAGTGATCCTGGCCGCCTGGCATGAGTTGCGGCGCCTGGAGAAGGACTGATGGCGCACACCGCTCTCCATTTTGCGGTGGGACTGGGCCTCGGCATGGCCCTCGCCGCGCCGGCCCTGGGCCGGGCCGTCCGGGACGCGGCAACGCGCCGCGCCGGGGCAAGCGCCCGACTGTCGCCGCCCCTCGCCCGCCTGCTGGCCATGTCCTGGGGGCTGGGACTCTTCGCCATCCTCCCCAATATCCTGCACGCCCTGGCGTTGCCGGAGTGGTTCTGTGACGGATGGTGGATGAACCTGTTCCTGCTGCACCCGCTGCTTGACCGGTGGGTGCCCGGCGGCACGGTGATCGGGGGCTTTCTGCTGGTCGCCGCGTTGAGCAGTCAATACGGACTGCTCCTGCTGGCCATCGGCCTGACCCGCCGGCATCGCCGGATCGGTACGTCACCCCCTATGCCTTGAGGGCATCAACGCCATGTGGCAGGGGCGTGCAGCGTACCCTGCCTGCGTTTGTTCTGCGCCTGATCTTCTCTGCGTCGGCCATCTGCCCCGACACCCATGCCGCCGCCAGGCATCGTTCCAAATCGACATCGCCATCGGGATCAGGATCGGAATCGAGACCCGATAGCGATTCCGATTTCGATGGCGATGCCAGCGCAGCCGTCCCCTTGGCGGTCTACAGTCTCGGCGTCCTATGGGACGCCAGTGGACTCAATGCACCATCTGCCACGTCTTGATGGCATCGATGGGATAGGTGAGCATCAGGATATTCAAGGTCAGGTTGTCCCGGACCGTGACCAGCAGCGCCAGTTCGACGGCCATGAACACGAGTACGGAAAGACGCCACCCGAGCCGGCAGACAAGCATGAAGCCGATGGCGCAGCAGCCGATATCCGCCATCGAATTGACGATCGAATCGCCGGTGTAGCCCTGGCCGATCGTCGCCTCACGATACCGCTGGATGATGAACGGCGCGTTCTCGACCACTTCCCA
>CAZTAJ010000005.1:0-37467 GCA_964611575.1 uncultured Verrucomicrobiota bacterium | reverse complement strand
CTGTACCCGGCGCTCGGCAGGTTGGTGAGGGTCACGGGCCATTCGCCGTATGCCACCTGTTTCCAGCTCATGGTGCCGGCGCCGCCGCCTGTGCGGTAGAACCGTCCGTCCGTGTTGTCCTGGTCCGTCCACATCACCAGGCCGTAGCGACTGCCTGCAGCCAGGGTCAGCGGCGCGGTGAGCGGGAAACTGACCCACGTATCCGACACGTCGGTGATCGCGATCTCCACCGTACTGCGCAGGAGACTCAGGGTCCCCGCCCCGTCAATCGCGTAAATCGCGCATTTCCACTTCCCGGAACGCGAACAGAGCCGGGCCTTGACGCTCGACACCTCCATGGCCTCGGCCGCGGTGAAGCGGCAGAACTGCAGATAGGAGCCGTTGGCGCTCATGCCGGCCGTGGTGCCATCATCCGCCGCGTACCCCAGCCGGGGACCATCCTTCCTCTGCAGTTGATAGAACCGGTGCCCGGGATCCGGCCGTTGGTGTTCACGCGTGAAGGCGCCATCCACCGCGCGCTCGCCCACCACCACCCGCCACACCCCGGTCACCAGGTCCGCCGCATCATAGAGGTCGCTGTGACTCCCGGCGGCCGTGGGCCAGGCGACAGCCACCGTCCCCGGGGGATCGGCCGGAACGATTGAGAGCAGGGCGCGGGGCGGCAGACCGGGCGCAAAGAGACACAGGTCCACCCCATTGCTGGCCGTCGTGGCGATCGGGTCGGGCCAGGGCCCGTACGGATACGCGCCGCACCTGAGCACGCCGCCGGTGCCGGCATATACCCCCGCCCCGGCCGCATCGGACCAGATGGCCAGCCAGTAACGCACCCCCGCCGTGATATCCAACGGCTGCGTCAGCACGAACGTCTGCCAGCCAGTCGGGGGGTTGGTCGCCTCGCGCGTGCCGCCCAGCAGCCGGGCCGGAGCGCCCGCCTCGTCGGTGTACACCGCGCACCGGTAGCGGCCCGTCACCCCCTTGACCTTGGCCATCACCGACGTGATCGCCATGTTGGAGGCGGCCGTGAACCCGGAGGCCTTGATCCAGCACGCCGTGTCGTGGAGGGGCTCCACGACCGTGCCTTCGCCGCGCCCGCCCAGCCCGCCGCCGCCGGGCCCGGCGCCGGTGGTGGCCTGGGCCTCGCCACTGTAACCCGATGGGCCCACGGCGTTGGTGGCGCGTACCCGGTACACGTACGTCGTGCCGGCCAGCAGACCCGCATCGTCCGTGTAGCCGATGGTATTGCCCGCCAGCGTGGCGATCTGTCCGTAAGTCCCGCCGACACCCCTTTTGCGCTCGATTGTGAAGCCCGTCTCATTCGTCGCATTGTCCGTCCACGCCAGTTCGATTTGCGCACTAGACACGGCCAGCGCGCTCAGGCCCGACGGCGCCGCCGGGGGCGTGGGGGCCGGCGGCGTCGTGGCCTGGGCCTCGGGACTGTAGGCGGAGAACCCGTCGTCGTTCGAGGCACGCACCCGGTAAACGTAGGTCGTCCCGGGCACCAGGCCCGCATTGCTGTAGTTCGTGACGTTGGCGCCGACCGCCGCGATCTGTCCGTAAGTCCCGCCGGTCCCCTTTTTGCGCTCAATCTGGAAGCCCGTCTCGTTGGTCGCATTGTCCATCCAGACGAGATCGATCCGCCCCGTGGATATTGCGGTTGCGCCGAGCCCGGACGGCGCCGCCGGGATCGCGGGCGGCGGCCCGGCCACGAGCAGCCGGACCGTGGCACGCCGGTCCACCCCGCCTGCCGATAGCCGCAGGACCGCCTCATGGGCCCCCGCCGACAGGCCCGCCGCATTCACACCGAGGGTGATGGCGCTCTGGCCGGCCTGGTCCGGAATGGTTCCCGAGTTGGTCCCGAGCGTGAGCCAGGAGGGCCCGGCTTCATTCGTGGCGGTCCAGGCCAGGGCGGCGGTGCCGGAGTTCCACACCGGCAGACTGGTATTGGTGGCGCCGTCCCCGGACAGGCTGATCTCTAAAACGCGGCATGGCGGGGTCAGCACCGCCTCGCGCCGGATCGCCGGCAGATAATTGGTCTCGAAGCCGGTGCTCGTATTCTCGCGCAGCAACGGCAGCACGCCGGTCAGGGTCGCGCTCGTGTCGAAGAGTCGCGACCCCGCAAAGGCGGAGGTGCCGCGGATGAACCGGTTCCGATAGAACAACACGTTGCCCACGGCGTTGGAGATCGCCGTGCTGCCGGCCGTGAACGCCACGATGCCCGCCGCGTTGCTGACCTGGTTGTGCTCGAAGATCAAGGCATCGGCGTCGTAGCCGGCATGGCCGTGGGCGCTCCACGTCAGGGTCAGGACCCGATTCGAGGCCGAGGCCGTGGTGTCGAAGGTGTTGTTGCGCAGAACGTTCGCGAAAATGGAATTGGCCAGCGGACTGCTGATCCCGTTCCCCAGGGTCACGCCGGAACGGACCTTCCGGAAGGCATTGCCCGTGCATAGCCACGACGTCACGGGTTTGGGTCCCTCGGGATCGGTGGACCAGAGACTGACTCCGGTGCGCAGTTCATGGAAAGTGTTGTTGGCCAGGATCACGTCGGCGCCGCCCTTGTAGGTCTGCACCCCCGCGGACGCCACGTGCTGCGACCCGGTCCAGCACCGATCCGTGGCGTCGCAGAGGTTGCCGTAGACCACCGCGCGACGCACCGCCCGCATGACCACGACCTTGCTGCCGCTATCCGGAATCAC
Organism: uncultured Verrucomicrobiota bacterium; assembly: GCA_964611575.1. Taxonomy (GTDB): domain Bacteria; phylum Verrucomicrobiota; class Kiritimatiellia; order CAIKKV01; family CAITUY01; genus CAITUY01. The sequence goes on along the minus strand of CAZTAJ010000005.1, from coordinate 34,774 downwards.
GTTCCACGGCTCGCTCACGCTGAGAATCGTGTTTGAGCCCTCGTTGAACGGCACCTGCTGGGCGAGCGAAAGATCCCGGCTCTGGCCCAGCCCCTTGCCATCGGTCACGACTACCATACGGCTGGCGTCTTCGCCGTACGCGCCGGACAAGGTGATCGACGACGCGTCGGCGGATAACACCGTTGTGCCGACATCGGTTCCGTTGTTCGACTCCCACATGATTTGTTCGCCGCTGTTCTGGTCGACGGTGAACACAAACGCGACGCCCGCGCGCACGGCGGTTGCATGTTCGGCTTCCAGCACCAGCAACCCGTCGGCGGTGTTCTGCTGGACAAACGCGCCCGCGCTGACGGTTTCCTCGGGGCCGGCTCCGCTGGGAACGTAGTCCGGATTCGTAGTGAGGAGCACCTTGTCGATCAGGCATCCGTCTTCATGGATGTACAGATCCATGGTGTTCGTCCCGACCGTCGGGATCGCCAGCAGCGCACGCCGGGGAATTCCGGCGGCGTCCACGTCATCAGTGATGTTCCGCCAGACATACGCGGCAGGGTCGTTCGTATCCGACAGGCCATTGAGGTAGGCCGCCGTATCGGGGGTGGCGCCGTTGAGACCCACATGGCAGGAATCGCTCTCGGCGACGAGCGCGGCCCGCATGCCGTTGATCAGCGTGCCCCGGCCGCGGACCCAGACATAGTGGGTGCCGGTCTTCACGAACTGGGCCGCATACCGGGCCCGTGGGCTACGGTCGCGGATCGTCACGGCGGCGTCAATCGCCCGGCTCGCCGTGCTGCTGTTGGACGAGGCAGTGGCATTGGTCGCGACCAACCGGTTGTGGGTGCCGCTCTCATAGCACTCGAGTTCCGTAATCCCGACCGTGTCCGAGGGACTGCAGCCCGTGATGCGAACGCGAACATAACGGGCGGTGGCCGCCCCGAACGTGTCGGTGTTCCACAAGATCCGCCCCGATGCTTTGCTCGCGACCCGCGACGTCCAGGCAGCGTTGTCCGTCGAACTGTCCACTTCGTAGGTCAGCGTCCGACTGGAGTACTTGTAGAAGTCGATCCGCGTCTCGGCCACGTTGCGCAGCACGCCGAGATCGACCGTCAGGGTCTGGGGCAGGTTCGTGTCCGATGCAGTCCAGGTGCCCGAGCCGTCGCGGCCAAACTCGTTACCCATGTTGCCCCATCCGTAGAGTGCCGACCCGCCCGACGCCGCCGCATCGGCGCGGGTTTGCCAGGTGTGGTTCATGAACAGGGGCGGCGCCGCGTTGTTCAGCCGATTCTGCCCGAGGTAATGCCGGCGCGACGTGCTCCAGTGGGGCTGATCGGCAATGAAGCGGCCCTTGTAGAAATTCATCGGCTCGATCGGCACGTCGGGATCGGGGTCGCCCACGAGCACCCCGTAATGGTCCGCCGTGCAGCCGCTGATGGAGAGGTCGTTCGCCCCGAACCCGCCGAACAGGCTGTTGCAGTGACCGCCAAACCCGTAGAGGTGGCACCCCTCAAAGAAGATCTGGCCCGAGTTGCCGACGAAAAACGAGGTGCCCTGGTAAACCTCCACGTTGCGGAACAGCACCCGCCGGCAGGAATGCAGGTCCGACGGGGCGCTGCCACGCGTGTCCCAGCGGCAGTCGATAATCCGCAGGTCGTTATGCCCGCGCAACCAGACCACCGTGTCCATGCGGACCGCATTCAACGCGTTGCCATTGACCATCAGGCGCGCCATCTCGACTGCGTTGCCGCCGTAGTCGATCATGAACTGCGCGTTGAACCCGTCCACGGCGCGCAGAATGGAGGCGTCGCGGCCCGCGCCCAGGAGCCGGAGTTCGTTTCCGATTCCCAGCATTTGGCTGACCTGATACGTGCCGGTCGGGAAATAGACGGTCGACCACCGCACGGCATCGGCCGCCGTCAACGCGCTCTTGATCGCCGCCGTGTCGTCCGTGACGCCGTCGCCCACGGCGCCGCAGGATTTGACATTGAAGGTCGTCGTCGTCCACGGCAGGCCGTCGTTGACCGTGAGGGATAGGGGTCCGGACCAGCCATAGGCGCCGCCCCCGCCGTTGTGCGTCCAGACCTCGTAGGTGCCGTTGGCCAGTCCGGCCGGCACGGTAAACTCGATGCGGTAGGGATTGCTATTGGTGGTGGTGGGAAGCCACTGTCCGGCTCCCGCGGCGGGCTGCAGGTAGACCCAACCGTTGGTATGGCCGGGCAACAGGAGGTCGCGGCCGAAGACCCAGACGGCATCGCCGCGCGTGGCAGCGTCCGGTCCCACCCACCAGGCATCGGCCATGTTCACCCGTTGGGGAAAACTCGTCGCCGCGCCGTTGGCAATCCAAAATAGGTAGGCCGAGCCCGCCGGAAGTGCGGCGGGAAGTGTGACCAGCGCCTTGTCGCCATCGAGGCTCTGGATCGCGCCATCCGCCCACGTCGCATCGCCGGCGCCGGTCTGGCCGAAGAAGCGAAAGCGGACATCCCGCCCCTGCTGGGCGCCGGTGAAACTCGAGATCTGCCAGCCGGCGACCACGATCGTATCGTCAGGTCCTGCCGCGCGGGTCCATTCACCGATCGCGGGCGCGCCGGCCGGCAGCGGGCCGCCGGACGTCAGGGCAGGCTCGAAGACTTGCATCCCCACCGCCCACGCGGGATTGTCGGAGGGTTGAACAACCGTGTTCGGCACCGGCCATCCAGCCGTCACGTCCCCTGGCAAGAGCAACGCCAGTAATCCGAGCAGGATGCAGGATTTCACCCCCTGGTGGACCCTGTTCATCGGCTGACCGAATAGCATCCCCTGCATCCGTAAAACTATGGACTGTTGGGGTCAGAATGCAAAGCAGAACGGCGGTCTCCTGTAACGCCCCAGTGACGCAGGGGGGTGAGAGAGAACTCTCATGTCAGAGTACCGCCCTTCAGGCGGAAGCCTGGCCAGGGCTTCAGCCCTGGTTCGCGGCCTGAAGGCCACGAAGAACTTCCGGCTGAAGCCGGTACTCCGGCAAGATATTGAGTTCCTGCCCCCATCCATCACAGAGGCGTTACGGTCTCCTCAGGGAGAAAGGTTGGTTTTGACATTCGCGCCCGCCGGATCGGGCGCGACGCCGTCGTACAACCGCCACGTGTCAGTGTCTTTGGATAGTGTAGACCACCCAGCCGCCTGACTCCAGGGTGGCATTGGACAACTGGCCCGTGTGGGGATCGAGCGTGAGCCCGCCTCGGCCGCCTTCCGTGAGCCCGCTCGACTGCAGGGCCTGAAATCCGACCCGGTTCTTGAGCGGATTCACAGGCATGATGCCGAACTTCACGAGATCCACCGTCACATCCAGAGTTTGCTTCGCCGCGCCGTCGTTGCGGATCAGCAACAAGATCCGATCGGGCCTCTGCCAGAACGAGACCTTGACGTCCGCGGCTGCGGACTTGACTCGTGCATCGGCCTGGGTGTGAGGCACAAACTGCGCGTCGGTCCTGCCCGCGCCCCAGCGCCAGAATACGTCCGGGTCGGGCTTCGCCGCGCCCCAGGCATGCAGTCCGTCAATCGGCAGGGAGTCCTTCACCGGCGCTTTTTCCACCGTGACCGTCGTCCATTTGCGGGGCTTGAGGCCGAATCCGCTCAGTCGTCCGCTCTTGAGGTCAAGGACGGGAGCACCCTCTGTCTCACCGCCCAGTTTGGCGAAGAACAGTTTCTCGCCCTTGAGCGGCAACAGGCCCAGCGCTTTGAGATCCAGGTCCACCCCAACCTTCTCGACGCCGCCGGTCTTGTCGTCGTTATAGACCATCGCCATCACCCCGTCCCCATGCCGCCACAGGGACGCCTTCAGTCGCGGATCGTTCGCCTTGGCGACCTCACTTGACCGCCAATACGGGAGGAACTGCACGTCCTCGCGACCGAGACCCCAGGCCCAGTACGCATAGTCGGGGCGGCCGAACCAGTTGTCGTGCAACCGCAGCCAGCCCCAGGCTGAATCCGCCTGGCGATAGCCCTCGGGCCATTCCGGGCCGGCATGAATCTTGATCAGCCAGTCGAACGGAGTGCCCCAGGTTCCCGGGATGCACATGGACCGCAGCCGCGCGGCGGTGATGCCGTCAATCCATTCGAACGGCGTTCCCGGCCCGACATGGTTGAACTCGCCGTCGAGCAGCACCTCCATCCAGGGCAGCAGCATCATGGGGTAATCGTTGCTGGAATGCCCCGTGAATCCCCGCGGCATGCATCCCCGATCGTTCATCATGGCGAATACGCGCATGTAGAACCGGCGCATGCCGTACACGTTGAAGCCCGGCTGGATCCGCCCGTCCGGCAGGAGATACGCATCGCCGTTGAGCAGGGTGCCATGCACGCGCGGGAACGTGATGTCGAAGTAGAAACGCTTGAGTCCGCCCTCCTTGACCCACTGTTCCATGAGCGAGAGGTAGTAGTCCTGCTGGCTTGGGTTGAAGGAATCGTCCCACTCGGCCTGAAAATAGGCCAGGACGTCCTTTTCCAGACTCTTGTCGCCGTACCCCATGATCGGCAGGCCGCTGGCATTGAAGTTGGGGCCGAAACTGTCATCCCAAGCGGCGACGGTGGCGAAGTCGTGGTCGGCGCCCTGCTTGTAGCGGGCGTAGATGGCCGGCCACTCGGCACGCGTGCGGGCCGGCGCGTGCAACAGGAGCCAGCCCTTGACGTTGCCCTCTTGCTTGAAGCCGGGGCCGCTGAAACGGCCGAGTGAGGTCGTGGACAGCCGCCACCCGGGGCGCAGGGGCTTGTAGGGGGTGGCGTTCAGCACAAAGTCGATCGTGCGCGGCCCGGCCAACTCGAATGGCTTGCCGATGATGTTGTTGCGGAGGATGACCTGACCCGACGCGCGCAGGATCTCGTGAGCCGGCACGTCAGCGTCCGGCGTCCAGCCCTTGTCGCTGGCCGCCCACCAGATGAACCCGCGCCGCTCGTTGCCGAGCCAGACCTGCGGGAAAAACGTGCCGACCGTCATCCCGGCGGTCTGCCGGCCGAGTTCCAGCGTGCTCCAGACACGGCCTTGACCTTTGGGCACAAAGTCCGACTTCTTACCGGCATAGTTGCCGCCCGGTCCAACGCAGTACATCAACTCGGCTTCGGCGTCCTTGAGCGGATACTCCAGCCGCAGGGCGTCGAGCGTGACGGGCTTGCCGTCCGCCGGGGCATAGGTGAGCTTGTAAAAGAGGCAGCCGTCCTGCTCAAGGCAACCCTCGACGTTGAACGTCAAGCCGGCGCCTTCCGCCTTGCCGCGGTAACTGATGCGCCAGTCCGTGGTCTTCGTGATTTCCGGCTGCCCATCGAGCGGCACAACCGTCTCCTTGCCATCGCGCACGACCACGATCCGCACGGCACCGGCCAGCACGTCTTCCTTCTGCGACCGCATGGCCAGGGGAAGACCAAGGCCGCCCAGCGTATACTCCCGACCCCAGCAGGAGAAGGTGTCAGGGTTCAGGGTTCGGGGTTCAGGAGAACCCTTTACCCCGTCCTTCTTATCCTGAACCCCGAACCCTGAACCCCGAACCCTCTTTACGGCCTCGAACGGCGGAATGACACGTTCCGGATCGCCGATCTTGTTGCCCAGCCAGGGGAAGCGGGCCTTCTCATCCGCTTTTTCGATCGTGTTGGAGGCTTGCGCGACGGCCTTGCCCTGTGAGTCAAGCAGGCGGGCATTGACCGTATAGATTCCCGGCTTCAGGGCCGGCAAGGAAATCAAGTCCTGAAACATTTCCACTTGGGCGCGCGAAATGGCGCCTGTGGCCGCGATCGCGCCATCCGCGCCGGCGACCGTCCACGCCAGGCTGGTGGCGGCCGCGGCCCATGCCAGATCGAGTTTGTCACCCTGCAGCCACATCAGGTTGCGCGCGGGATTGTACGTGGCGGCGAGCGGAAAGGTCCCCGGCTGCGGGATGCGGGTCCGGTACTCGGCGTCCGGGCCAAAGAGTTTGTCGCCTTGGCCCTTCGCGTAGCTCATTGTAGTGTCCAGAAGCGCCGCCCCGCCGGCCGCGACGGCTTTCAGCGCCAGCGTGCCCTTGTCGCCGGGCAGCGGTTCATCCACCGTGAACTCGGTCGAGGCGCCCGCCGGCACGTCCAGAGACTTGACGCGCTCCAGCGTGGTTTCGGGTCCCATGACCGGATTCCCTTTGCGATCCTTCTCACCGGTGGGGCTCTGCCCGGTCCAGAGGGCAGATACGTCCACCTTGACCGGTTGCGTCCCTGGGTTTACGACCGTGACACGGCACAGGGCTTTGCCCGACCGGCTCATCTGCTCCAGGCCGCTCACGCGCACAAACGGCGCCTGGTCGGCGAGGGTTCCCAGCAACCAGGCCACCGAGTCGAAGTAGCCGGAGCCCATGCGCGGCACGGCACACTGGTTCCAGGGCGACTTGTAATTCCGACCCAGCAGCAGGCGCAGACCGTCACCCGCGCGGTTCTCGCGCAACTGTTCGAGGCTCTTGACCGGCATGGCCAGTTCCAGTTCCCAGTACTTGCGGTCCGGCGTGATCCGGCTGGCGCGCTGAAACTCCGGCGCCCACGCCCAGTTGAACCCGCCGATGGTCGGCAGACTTTTCAGCGAATCGATCCGGTTGAAGACGTTGACGGAGAGCTTGTAACAGGCGGGATCGTCGCCCGGCTTCGTGCTGCGGCCCAGGGTATCGAAACCGATTTCGTAGCTGTCGTCGTAAACCACGTTGTTGTCCGACACCCGCTGATTGGCCCATAACCGCTCCTGGTCGCGCAGTTCCGAGCGGCCGGCGAGATAGAGATGCTGGTCGTCCCAGGCCAGGAAGAATTCGGTCACGCGCGGGTCGATCGGGCCGCCGCCGCCGACGGGAGACACGCCGCTCAGCCGCACGGCCTGCTTCCATTCCTCCCTCTCGTCAATCGCGCCGTCAATGACCGGCGCCTTCGCGATGCGCGGAATGGCGAACCGGCTGGGTTCGGGGCCTGCCAGTTTCGCGGGCTTCTCCGCCGCCACACCCCAAGCGGCCGTCAGACACAAAACGCCCCACAGTTGACGTGCATGCTTCATCGGTCAATCTCCCTTTCGCGTGCGGTCTCCGTTCCAGTCTCCTGCCATGAAAGAGCAATGTATCACTGAGGCGGGGGATCCCGCATCTTGTAGGGCCGCCGCTTGTCGGCACGCCTTGCACAAGACGGCGATCCGCAAGCTACATGTCCTCCGCCCCCCCTCGTCAGTGACGCCTTAAAAACAGATTGCGTATCCATTACAAATGCAGCATGATTCGTCAAGTACGTATAGGAGTTTATCGAATCGTGCACGGGTGCCTTTTCAAGCGTATGCCGTTGCACCGCCGGTTGGCCGACCAGTTGCGTCAGGAGATCGCTCGCCGGCGGTACCCGGCCGGCTATCGGCTGGCGGCGGAGACGGCACTGGCCAAGCGCTTCGGTGCCAGTGTGCTGACCGTGCGTGAGGCGTTGCGTAGTCTGGCCCAGGCGGGGCTGGTCGAACGACGGCACGGCAGCGGAACCTATGTGCTGGCGCCGCCGACGCGCAGGACCGTCGGGGTGCTGCTGGATCACGATATCGGCCTCTCGCATTTCTCGTTCTCATTGAGGCGGATTCATCAACAGGTGCGGCGCGAGCTCGCCGCCGCGGGTTACCTGGCGCGCAGTTACCTGGGGTTCAAGGAATTCACGGCGGTCGCGCGGCCGGACGTGACCTGCCCGGAGTTTGTCGAGGATGTCCGCGAAGGACGCCTGGCCGGCGTGGCGATCGTGAGCGGCACGCTGGCCCCCGACCTGCTGGACGATCTGCGGCGGCAGGGCGTTCCCGTGGTTGGCGGAGACGTCGCGATGGCCGGCCGCATGGAGAGTCATCTGCCGGCGCTTGTGGGGGCCGGCGTTCGCTATCTTGCCGAGCACGGTTGCCGCCGCCTTGCGATGGCCGGCTGGGGACAACATGCTTTGTTTCAAGCGGCTTTGGCGGAGCACGGACTCGAGTATCGGCCCGCCTGGGTGCGGGACGACTTGCACCCGGCCTGGTCCGGCGCCGGCTGGGAGGAGTTCCGCGAAATCTGGGCGGGTACCGAGAAGCCCGACGGGTTGCTGATCACCGACGACGTGCTCTCGCAGGACGTGACGCTGGCGATCCTGGAGATGGGCATCCGCGTGCCCGAGGACTTGCGGGTGGCGTCGCATGCCAACAAGGGCTCCGACCTGCGCTACCCATTCCCGGTGGAGTTGCTGACAGTGGACCCGGACTTGCGGGCACATCACTTGAGCGCGGAACTGATGCGCCTCTTGCGCGGGGAGCCGGCCATGGAGCCGGCGGTCTCCGCCGGTGTCTCGAACGGCCGGGACGGCCGTCTCCAGGGAGACATGCAGCCGGCAGTCTCCACCAGTGTTTCGAACGGCCGGGACGGCCGTCTCCAGGGGGATATGGAGCCGGCGGTCTCCACCGATGTCTCGAACGGCCGGGACGGCCGTCTCCAGGGGATGGAGCCGGCGGTCTCCGCCGGTGTTCAGGAGCAGTGACTGTACAAGCGGCAACTTGGCGGGAAACAAGCAGGAGGTGAAGATCATGAATAAGACATCGAAAGGGTTGGCGGTTGTTGGGTTGATTCTGTGGTCGATCGGGGCGCAGGCGGCAAACTATCTCTGGGACGGCGGGGGGGACGGCGTCAACTGGAGCAGCGGCGACAACTGGGACCCCAATGTCGCCGGCGGGCCGAGCACAAACGACTTCATCACGGTCGGCCCGTTTGCCGTCAACACGGAAACCACGCTGGACTATCCCCTCAACTTCCACACGGGCAGGTTAACCCTGCGCCAGAACGTGGTGGGCGTTACGAACACCCTGCATGTGCGCAACAGCATGGCCCAGGGCACCACTTCCGCCGCGCAACCGACGTTTGGCGTCACGAACGGAGCGGTGGTCCTGGACCTCTACACCAACACCTATTCCTGGCGCAATGGAGCCACCGTCATGACGAACGGGGTCACCGTCCGGATGGAGGGGGGAGCCTTTGCCGGCACGAGCGGCGGCGTCAACGACTTCACCATGCGATCCGGTTCGCGTATCGAGGGATTCGGCTCTGTGGGTGGACCCGTCAGGATCTTCAGGTTTGACGAGGGTGCAACGATCGACATCACCAACAGCTCCATGCTGGTGGGACTGCTCGGCACGAGCATCAAGTTCTACTGGGATGGCCTGATCGTCGGCCGCTCGCCCAACGCCACTCTGCGTTGGGGAAGCACCGGTCCGGGCACCGGCGGAATGCTCTTGTCCAACTATGTGATTGGAGCCACCGCCGAATTCCGCGGGGTCGCCACTAACTGGTTCAATATGACCGGGGCCTTCACCAACCAGCTCTACGGCCGATTCAATCCCGACAGAATGGACTTCAACCCGACCACGATTCACATCTACCAACACTGGCGTCCCATAGGACGCCAAGGCTGAAGCAGTTTAGACTGTAGGCTGTAGGCAAATGTGGAAAGAATGAATCGTAAATGCCTTTGAGCGCAACTGAGCCACAAATGTCGGATTTCCTACAGTCTACAGCCTATAGCCTACAGTCTCGGCGTCCCTGTGGGACGCCACTGATCTACCAAAGCGATGCAAACGCGCCGGGAGGCACGAATACCCAGGTCTGGCTATGGGAAGCTCAGACGACGGTTCAGAATGTCAACCGTGGACGGCTGAATGCGATAAACTTACAACAACGCCAGAGTCACAACTTCATCACGTGGCAACTCACCAACAGCGTGGGTAACACCGAGGAATTCGCGCACATCGGGACCCTCTCCGGGTTGAGCGTCCGCGAAGTCGTGGACCTTAAGGGGATCGCGCTTCTAACGGGAATGACGTCGAACGACCTCCAGACCCTGGTCACCAGCCGATGGATCACCAATAGCGTCCCCGACGGCGCGCAGCCCGCCGTCAAAGCCGTCGCCATCGGGGGTTCGACCTATTGGTACGTCGCCCCGCAAGACGTGTCGATCGCCATTCCAGACAAAGGGACCATGATATACGTCCGCTGATTGGAGCACCCACCAGAGATTCCAAAGGTGGGCGCGCTACCCCGTAGCGCGCCCACGGGGAAGGACTCTGAACGTGTCACCCTTCACATCTCACGCTTCACTCTTCACTCGTCACTCTCGTCACTCTCTTCACGCAAAGAACCCCCGGTGAACGTACTGCTTGTGGGCCGCCAGCAGGCGCCCGACCATCTCCGGGATCTTCGCCTGCTTCATGTTCTTCAGCAGTGGATCGCGCTTGAGCGCCTTGATCAGCAGCGCGCGGTCGCCCGTCACCGCGGCCTCGACGAAGTCCTCGATGATGCCGGTGATGAGCGCCAGGTGTTCCTGAACCTTTCTGGGCAGAGGCGTGACCGGGTCGGGGGTTGCGCTGCCCTTGCTGTACGTGACCATGCGCTCGATGACCGCACCCTGGGGCACGCCGGGCAGTTCGTTGCCCCGGTACGGCAGGTTGCCGACATCGTAAAAAGGCGTTCCCAGCAGCAGCGCCGGGATGATCTTGCCGGCGGCCTCCTGCGACATCCTCAGGTCGAGCGGTTCCTTGCCGGCCAACCGCGCCAGCATTTTCGCGCGCGCGTCACCCCGCCATTGCACCAGCCGCGCCTGCGGCGTGGTGAGCAGCACCCCGAAGTCGGCGCCTTTGTTGGTCCCCTCATTGACGAATTCGGAAAAGAACTCGACGTTGTGGCGGTCGCCGCTGTATGGCAGCACGCCGTGGCGCAGGAACAGGTTGATTTTGACATTCGCGCCAGCCAGGTCGGGCGCGGCGCTGTCGTACAGCCGCCGGCTCTCGCCGGTGATGCCCCGCGAGGCGAGGTATTTCCGGAGCAGGGGCAGCCCGTCCCGCCCCTTGACCCGCAACGCCTTCAGCCACCCGCAGTGGTTGACCCCGCACACCGACAACTTCAGCGACGTCCGCCAGTGGTCATACGCAAAGGGAAGCTTCCCGGCGAGAAATCCGATCCCGCCGTAGAGTTCGTGGCAACAGCCGATCGTGCGCACCTGGGTTTCGCGGGTCACCGCCCGGCACAGGATCGACATGGGATTGGCGAGGTTGAGCAGCCAGGCCTCCGGGTGAGCGTAGCGCTCGATATCGCGCGCAATGGAGAGCAGCGCGGGAATATTGCGCGCGCCGCGGATGGCGCCGCCGATGCTGAACGTGTCGCCCACGGGGTGGAAAATGCCGTACTCGGCGGGAATGTCGAGGTCCACCTGCATGGCCTCGAGGGTTCCCACCGCAAAACTGACCACCACGAACCGCGCGCCGTCGAGGGCTTTCTTCTGGTCGGTCGTCGCTTCGACCCTGACGCGGCCGCCCAGCTTCTTCGCCACCATGCGGGCGCACCGGGTGTTGATCTCCAGGTTGACTTGGTCGATGTCTTCGAGGACCAGCGTCGGCGTGTATTTCCGGCACACGGCGCCCGATGACAGCATCACCAGCAAATCGCGGGAGATGGTATAGCCCCATTGGGGACTGGCGGCGCCGATAAGGACAACCTTGAGCGATTCAGACATGGCATGTTCCTTCTGGATTCCGACGACCTGGGCATTTGCCTCGGTCCACGGGCGCAGAAATTGCCAGAACAGCACCCGGAACACAATCACGATGACGCAAATTCCCCCTTCAGGGGCGAATCTTCAAGTCGGTGCATACTCTTCTGGAGGCGGGACGCCCTCGTCCCGCTCCTTGGGTGCTTGCAGGATCGCACCGGGGTGAGGGCACCCCGGCTCCAGAATGTCCTGGCACATACCCATGGCACCACATCGCAGATGCACCCCGTCTTCAGTCGCGCCGATGCGCCGGACACTCTGTGAAGCATTTCTCGACAATGGGGCAGTACGTCCACACCTGGAACTTGTCCGACTCCATGATGGCCGCCTTCAGGTTGTCCTCCGTGACGACCGCCGGAACCTTGAAATGGTTCGTCGAACCCATCGCCGCCGGACCGCCCTCCCCGACGAGCCCGTAGCGCTTCTCCCAGTCGCAGCGAAGCAAATCCTGCTGTTTCCAGACGAACCGCCGGCCTTCGAGGGTGACGGATTCCTCCTTATCCGAAAGCGCGCAAGTGGGACACTGCTTGACGCAGGCGCCGCATTCGCGGCACAGGCGCGGGCCGGCGTAGACGTCGTTGTAATCCAGTTCAGCATCGGTCAGCAGGACTGCGAACCGCTGCCGGGCGCCGAACTCGGGCGTGAGCACCAGTCCGTTCCAGCCCAACTCGCCCAACCCCGCGGCGATGGCGGCAAAACGGGAGGCCGTCAAATCCGCCTGCCGATTGGAGTACACGGATGGCGCCAGCCCGCCGCAATCCAGCACGGGATAAACGCTGTGCCCGTTGGCGGACAGGAACTTGGCCAGTTTCAGCAGGACGGCGGAGAGTTGATAAACGCTTTCCTTGTGTACGTGGGCCGCGTAATGGCCGGCCTTGAACGCGGGCGGCCGGTTGGCGGCGTCAATGCTGCCGTCCGGCAGATGGATGCCGACGACAATGGCCGACTTCGCCCCCGCCAGGTAGTCCGCAGGGCGCTTGGGCTTCAGTTCGATATCGAACCGCTTCGGACTGTGCGGCTTGCCCTTGAGGTCGTACATCTCCTTGGCGTGCTTGCCGAACCCGACTTCGTGGAAGATGAAATAGTCCTTCCCGCCGCAGATCTTCTCGAGTTGTGACGCCAGGTCATTCAGGCGCGCCGCCGGGGCGATGCCGACCAGGTCGGCGGATTCCGCCAGGGCCAGTTCCCGGATCTTCTCGGTCAAGGCCTTTCGACGGCTCCCCTTCGGCGCCGCCAGCTTCGACTCCTTCCTGACCCAGCGGATGGCCTCCTTCACGGGGATGCTCGTGATCAGCGGCGTGCTCCAGGCCTGGTTCTTCCCAAACGCCTCGGTGACCACCTCGCCTTTGGCATCCGTGACGGCCATCCCGGCGGCGACGGCGGCGGCCCGGCGGTCCAGGCCGGTTTCCATGACCACGTCGAAGCCGAACCGTTCCTGGACGATCCGGCCCATCCACATGGCGTTGCGCGAGGTGAACCAGTTGACATCCACCCCCTTCTCGCCGGGGTTCGGATAGACATCGGGTTTGTCGGCCGCCTCAAACGTCTCGTCGCGGTTGTCGGTCTGCAGCGCCGAGTACCAGCCGGCCAGCCGGTCAATGTTGTCGGGAAAGCTCTGTCCAACCACGATCACACTCGCCGCGGTGGGCAGGTACTTCGTCAGGTCCAACCCCTGCTTCTTGCAGTCCTCGATCCCCACCACGCCGATCAGGTCCACGCCCTGCTTCTCGCCATGCGCAATGAGCTCGTTGAAGAGCTGACGGATGGCCGCCGGGTTGAGATTCACCTGGGCGTCCCGGCGCCGTCGGGGCGACTTCGAAAACCCCTTGTCGAAGTACCGCCGGGTCGGCGGCACGCAGTATTTCAGGCACATGCCCATCTTCCAGGTCTTGAGCAATTCCGGCTGCTCGCGGACGGCGATTTCCGACATCTTCGCGATGAATTCCTCGGTGATCGGCTCCGGCCACTTCTTGTTCACGTCCAACTGGAAGTTCTCGCCCACCGCGCAGCGCCACATGCTCCGGTTGGGGAACGTGAACTTGCGTTCGTCGTTGTAGTTGATCTCGATCATCCCGTTCGTTTCACGGGTGAAGGTTTCCATCGGGCAGTTCTTCGCGCACAACAGGCACTTGTCGCACAGCGGTTCGCCCGCATACATCGGGTCGGATGCCAGGTCGGCCTGCGTCACGACCGTGGCAAAGCGTTGGCGCGGGCCGAACTTGTGGGTGAGGCACAGGTTGTTCCAGCCGATTTCGCCAAGCCCGGCGGCAGCAGCGGCGTAGTAGTTCGAGAGATCGCCGATCCACCCGCGCGGGGCGCCCGGCCGGGGCCGATAACTCCACCACAACGTGGACGGCACCGCCAACGCCCGATACCCTTTCTGCTCCAGGTAGCGGACCAGCCGGAACGCGATGTGGTTGGCGTGTTCCGAGGCGATGTGGTTGGTCACCGCCGGGCCGGGATCGGTCACATCCTGGTTGCCGCCCAGTTCGATGCAACTGTCCAGGTAGTGGACGCCGAATGAGATGGCAGACCGGCTCCCCGGCAGGAGGCCCTGCGGGCTGTGCTCGATCGGCGCCTTGCTCCAGCGTTCGACGCCGGCCACACCCACAATGTCCGCGCCCAGATCGAGCGCCATCTTCTTCACCAGCGATGTCAGTTCGGTATTCATGGGGTCCTTTGCGTATTCTTCGTCATTGTCTTGTTCCACGCCTCATAAGTTCGCAAGAAGTCAGAATTCAGGATCCAGAATTCAGAATGGCTTACGCCGGCATCACCCTTCGCAACTGCCCTCTGCCCTCTGCCCTCTGACCTCTGACTTCTGACCTCTGACTTCTGACCTCTGACTTCTGTGCCGCACCCTCGCATTCAGGTTGTCTGCGGCTCGATGATACGAATCGCCACATCGTGCGCGCCGACCTTCACCAGCATCGTCTGCAGTTCACCCGTGCCCATCACAAGGGTTTCCTCACTGTCGGGATCGGTCACGCGCCAGCGGGCGTCCGGCGCCAGTTCGTTGCGCCGCGGGTCAATGCGGACCCGGCACAGTTGCGGCAGGGCGTTGCGATTGGTCACGTAAAGGATCCGCTTTCCCGAAATATGCCGATGGATCGTCGTGAGCACCCGGTCGCCCTCGCAGGCGGTCGCCGCCGGGATGTCCAAGTCCTTCATCACCGCCCCCATCAGTGCCCGCGACGGATTGCAGCCCAGGTGGACGATCCGGCCGTTGCCGCAGTTCAGCATGTACCCCATGACAAACTCGTGTGCCTGCGCCGCCGACTGTTCCAGCAACACCTCTTTGGCCTTGAGCGACAGCCGCGCCTTGACCGGTGTGCCCGGGACGTCCCGGTAGAAGAACAGGTTGATCTTGCTGCCCATGTGGCCGACGTTCTTCAGGGTGCAACGGCTGCCACCCAGCAGGATCTCCACCGGCACGTTGACCGGTCGCGCCCCGACCGGGTCGACAAAGCCGAAGCCCGTGCGGGTCCGCATATCCGTGCGCCACCGGGGATAGTGATTGAATGCGATCAAGGTACCGCCACCCCGGACGAACGCCAGCAGCCTGGCCTCCGTTGCTTCGTCGATCCAGTCGCCGCCGGTGTAAAGCAGCACGTCGGTTGTCGGCCGCTCCTTCGACTGCGGGTTGTAATAGTCGAAACTCAGGTTCTCGTCCTGCAGCAGGCCGAAGCAGGCCTTGAACTCGCCCGGATCGATCACCCGGTGGGGTTTGTAACAGAACAGCGAGAGATCGTTCACCGGCGTGCAGTTCCAGGGTTCCAGCACGTCCGCCAGGCGATTCTGCGCCGCCACCGCCGCGAAGGAGTAATTGCGCTCGCCGAACTCCATGATCGGGTTGCCCATCCAGTTGCCGCGGGTGGTCATGATGTACCAGTTCCAGCCGCGGAGCCCCTGGGCCACGAACACGCGGTTGGCATAACGGAAGTGCTGCGCGGGCAGAAACCCCATCTCCGGCGGATACGTGCCGCCCTGGTATTCGGCGGACCAGACATTGCCGCGGGTGACATCGGCTTCCTGCAGTTTGAGGATATCGAGATTATAGAACCAGTCGTCCTCGACGGTACCCTGGCCCTCGAAGAAGGGCGTCGGGTAGACATCGATGCCGGTCAGATCCGAGACCTCGCAGAACTTGCTGAAATCCTGGTAGGTCGGCGACCAGCCGTTGGAGAAGACGGGAATGTCGATGCCCGCCTCGCGCAACCAGTTCCTGGCCTCGACCACAATCCGGGCGGCATACCAGCCGATGAACTCGTGGGTGTCGGCATAGCGGGGATAGACCGCCGGATCGTTCAACAACCGGCCGGCCATGGGCAACCGGCAGTCCACGCAGACCTCGTGAAAATAGACGCAGGCCTCGGTGAAATCCTTGAGGCTGGCGTTCCAAGCGGCATTGAGTCGCCCGATATCCCGCCCGTACTTTTCCCTCAGCCAGTCCTTGAAAAGCCCGTCCCGCTCGAAGCAGCCGCTCTCGGTGCCGTAGCTTTCGATCGGCGGATACGGCTCATTGTCGGCCTGGCACAGGATGATATTGCCCCCGCAGGTGAGTTGGTGGGGGCGGACGATCTCCGCAAAGGCCTGCATGTAGTGCCGCGCCATCGCCAGGAACTCCGGCGCCAGGCGATCGAACTTCGCCGCCCGGTCCGGCACGCCGCCGTTGGGCATGCTGCCATAGATGTACGGGCCGGGGCGGACGATGAAATACACCCCGTGCTGCTTCAGCAATTCGATGAACCCGACCAGGTCCCGCTGCGGCGACGTCCTGCCCTCGAAGTCGTACACGCCCTCCGCGATCTCGTGGTAAACCCACGGCACGTAGGACGAGAGAACACGCAACCCCATTTCCTTGGCGCGCAGGATCACCGGCTCCCAGTATTCCCGCGTGATGCGCCAATACTGCATCTCGCCCGAGATCAGCGGCAGGTGCAGATCCTTGTAGTGAATCTGACAATTCTCCACCGTCACGGGCATCGTCGATTTCGTCTTCATGCCGGCCTCCTCGCACACGTCTCGCGAATCAATATAAGCTTGCACACACGACGCCTCAATGGTGCAATCATGACTTGCTTATGACCGATATTGATCCACGCGCCGACCCCTTCCCTCTGCCGACGGACTTGTCTCACCGCATTTACAATGGGGCGGGCGACGACGACGCCTTAAGTCGGCAACTGGCGACCCGGCTGGGCGTCAAGTGTCCCGCGCAGATCCGGGCCATCCAGCATCGGCATCTGGAGGCACCCCGCCCCGCGGCCCCTTGTCTGGCGCTCGCGGTGCATGAAGGACTGGTCGCCTGGATCGGACGGGAGGTCCCCTGCCCGCCGCCCCCCTGTTTCAGCGGCAAGGCCTTCGGGTTCCGTCGCCCCGCCGAACTGGTCGAGGCGTTGCGGAAAGCGATCATCGACATGCGCGGGATGGAGCTTCAGGCCGTGGATCGGCAATTCCACACCTATCTGACGCCGGATGACGAAAAGAGGCTGGTTCAGTTGACCCTGCACGAACTTCGCCACCTGCCGGAACAGGCCCTGCCGCTGGCCACCACCTGTTGCCAGATGCTGGCATTACGCTACCGCACGATCCTGAACGATCTGCGCCGTAAACTACTGGAGCTCCTGGCGGCAACGGCCCAGGCCGGCACTCACGGCCCGCTGAGCCACACCTACATCCGGACGGTCCAGCGGGTCCTCTCGACCTACGCGCATAGCGAGTTCATGGAGTGGCTCCCTCAACAACTGGTCCAGGTGGCCACCCTGGCGGCGCACATCCGCCATGACGAAACTTCCGCCTCACGCTCGCCGTTGGTGAGCGGCGCGTTCCACTACCTGAATCATCGTTTCACGGCACCGGTCAGTCTTCAGGATGTCGCCGCCGCGCTCCATGTCTCCAAGGAGCACTTGGCCCGCGTGTTCAAGGAGGAAACCGGCGAGACGGTGGTCGGCGCCCTCAACCGTCTGCGCATCGAGGCCGCGAAAGAACACCTATCCAGTTCGCCGGCCGCACTCAAGACCATCGCGGGCCTTTGCGGGTTCGGTTCGTTGGAGCACTTCCAGCGTTTGTTCAAACGCGTGGTCGGCGTCGCGCCCGGCCACTACCGGCGCCGCCAAGCGAAGCAACGATCCCATTAGACTGTTCCGTCCGGGTATGCGACGCATTGGCGTCGCGTCTTGTTGGGAGGGACGGCGTGTCGCCGTCCGCGGCGCGCAGCATGCGCGCCCTCCCATCGGGTTGCGGGGAGCGTCCCCGCCCCTCACAACGGCGGCCGGTGGATCACGATCTCCTCGATGGGCACCGGTCCGTCGCCGTTCGGGACGATCTCGAGCACGTGCGGACCGTTCACCAGTCCGTGCGCCACGATCGTCCGATGCACCCGCGCGGCAAAGTCCAGCGACGCATTCCGATCCGACGGATCCGGCACCGCCGGCGGCGCGAGCACATCGACAAACCTCGGCACCACGGACCAGTGAACCTCGAACCCGGCCGGCGTGGCGGATTTGAGCACCGTGTACGATTCCCGCAACGAGAAGTCGCGCGGTTCCAACACGACCCGGCCGGAGCGCGACACAAACCGTTCCCGGCTGTTGCCGTTTCCGTCCGGTCCCGTTTTCGAACCCTCCACATCAAACGTGAACTCCTGGCAATCCGCCGAAATCTCGCGGATCCGCAGCGTCCAGTCCTCAACGATCCACGGGGTTTTCCATCCGATACGCCGGATCGCCGGCCACCACACGTTCGGCGGCGTGTCGGGCCGCGTGACGGTGTAGAGGCGCGTGTCCGCGCTCGGCGGACGCCCGTCGATGAGAATCCGCGCCGACCCCACGCGGCCGGTCACCACCCCCGTGAGCACATCCACCCGGTTGCCCGTGAAGGCCAGCCGAAGCGCGCTCTCGGGCGAAGTGCCGATCGCGGCCCCGCAACGGCGATCGGACGTGTTGTCCCCCACCCCCATGGGCCACGGCTGGCCGCTGAACACGATCTCGTCGCCGACACCCTCGTCGGCCATGCGCTTGGCCTCGTACGTGCGCACCGTGTCCGACCACCCGCGCAGCGGCGCCGCTGTCTGCAGCCGGAAATGGCGCCCCATCAGCATGGCCATCAACTGATGACCCTCGCTGTTGAAATGCACCCCGTCCGCCAGCATGGCGGACGGCGCGAGCCCGTTGTCGAGCAGGTATTGCCGCCACTCCACGTCCAACTCCACGATCTCACAGCCGTACTTCTGGCCCAGGAAGCGCATGAAGTCGGATCCCGAATCCGGCCCGGAATCCGGGCGTGTCGGATGATGCGTGTGGATCATGATCTCGGCCGTCGTGTAGCGCCGGAAGTTCGAAATCAGACGCTCAAGCTCGCCCGTCCGTTCGCCGCCGTAGACATGGAAGATGCTCAGGTCTGCACAGTATGGGTAGACGTCGTACTCGGCCGTGCGCACCAGGCGTTCGGCCGAGTACCCGCCGAGGGCCCTTTCCTGGAGCGTGAGTTCCGCCCAGGGATACCGCGTCCGCAGGTCCTGTTCGAGCATCGTGATCCACGGACCGCGTGTGATCGACTGCCCGTAACATAGGATGCGGACCGGGTTGCGGCGGTGGCGATTGCTTGCGGCCAGGAGCGCCATCGTGCGCGGGATGCGGGACCCGAAGAGGGCCTCGTTCGAAGCCGGGCCCGGGGGCGGGATCACTGGCCCGTCCACGGTCGCCACCCGGGCGCCATCGACGGTCACCTCCATACGGGACTCAAGAACCCTGCGGTCAGGAGCGGGGAACACGGTCAGAAGTTCGGCGCGCCCGTCGCGAAGGGCGAAGGCGCCGGACGCGAGTTCCCGGTCGCCCGCGCGCAGTATCCCGCGCTTGCCCGCCAGCCCGCGTTCTCCAACGACATACAACCGCAGGCGGCCATCCCCCTGCCCGCAGACCCGCGCCGCGGCCAACACGGGCGGCGACGCAGCCCCGGCGAGCCGCAGGGTATGCATCGACGTCGGGCTGCGCCCGATTCCCAGGCCCGGATACCAGGCCGCGTAGAACGACTTGCCTTCGGAATCCCAGTCGCTGATGAAGGCTTGGAAAGCCACTTCGCGGCCCAATTCCGACGACAGCGCCAGGCTGGCCCAAGGGAGGCGGGCCTCCAATACATACGTGTCGTTCGTGACCGTGCGGGCCGCCTCGAAGGCAACGGGCAACCGGGCCAGAGCCGTGTCGGCGCGTTGATCGTAGAAATGCCACCGCAGCGCCGGGTGCTTCGGGTCCATGCCCGGCGCCACCACGATCTGGACGATGTTGCTCGATCCGCGGCGGGGCGACAGGTACAGCTCGACACAGTCCCCCTTGAACAACATCGCCTCGTCGCCGCTCTCAGTGAAGTCGTGAGCGCGCACGCGGATCAAGACCAGCAACCCCTGCGGGTCCCAGGCCAGATTCATCGAGCCGTCCAGAACCTCCGGCGGTTTCACCACCCCGTCCGGGTCCGCCGGGAGCGCCACATGGAACCCCTGCCCGCCCCAGTCCGCCGGGTCGCCGTCGATCGTCACGTTCTCGAGCCGTGGCACGTCGAATACAGGCGATTCCACCGCCCCGTACGAGTCCCTGACCATGCCGACGGCCAACAGGGCCGCACACAACGCCCACCTTCGAACCCAGCATCTCATGTTTTCACTCCCATCGCACAACGCCCTCTAGTGTCGAAAAAGTGGTTCTCGCCTGCTTCTCGGCTCGCGAGGACGCTCGCCCTCCATAAAATTGAGCCGCCGTTAAGTCTTTGGAGGGCGAGCGTCCTCGCGAGCCGTGTTTTTCAACGGGCTGCTACCGTGAAAGCTTCTTGTAGAACTGAATCGCCTTCCCGGACGGGGTGCTGACGACTTGATAGTTCCCAACGAACACACCCTTGGTCGCTTTCCCCAGGCTCCTGAATGCGCCGCCGATTCTGGACACATCCTTCCTGTCAAGTTTCCGGAACTTCGCCGCCGATTCGCCATCGAGGAAGAACGTGGTGGCCTCATCGGATTTCAAAGGCTTGTCCGGCGCCATCTCTTCCGGCGTCCTGACCCGGTTCGAAAGGCGGTAGGATTGCACCGTCGCCGGCGACAGTTCCAGTCCGCCGATCCCGATCAGATCACCTTCCCCAACCGCGCGCACCTCGCTGTCGGTGTCAGGGAACGTGTATTTGCTCCATGATTTCCCGTCCAGGAACATTTCGACACGAAGTCCGTTCGTTTCACTCCGCCAGGTGACAGCCAGCGCATGCCATTCGCCTTTCGATAGGAACGCCCCCTTCTCCCGTGTGCCGGGAATGCTGACATGTCCCGCCTTCTCGGGAGGCTGATGCACCCATTTGAAATGTCGATTATTGCTGAACACAATCGCATGGGTCCCCCTCCACTGTGCGGTCGCGATCCCCACGACGGGCTCTTTCTCCCTGTTCGGGAGCAGCACACCCGTCTTGTCGTTGTAGTTGAAGGTCCGCAGAAAGGAAAAGGGCGTGCACTGGGATGACTCCGGCCTCAGGTAGTCGGAGAAGGAATAGTCCAGGCTGAACCGCACTTCCAGTGTGCCGACGTCAAGGTTGAGCACCCCGGCGGCCGGTGTGAAAAACATCCCTGCATCGATTTCCTTGGCCTTGTCTTTGGCGCCCATCGCCGTGAGTGCCAGCGCCGCCATGGCAGCCATAACCGCGTTGCGAATACTGTTGGATGACATAATGAATCTCCTCTACCGAACCTTACCCATTTCCATGGTAATGCACCATATCGGAATCCGATGTTGAGACCCCTCCGCAACCACGGTAGTCTTGCCCCGGTTTCGAATAAGGCTTTGCGCCACGGGCGGGGCCATGGGGCCAGGGAACAACGGAGGTGCTGCATGCCCATCGATCATGAACGGCTCACGCGCGTCAGGCAGGCTATGGAGCGCGACGATTTGGACGCCCTGATCTGTCGCCTACCTGAGCATGTGCTGTTCTTGAGCGGGCACTGGCCGTTAATCGGCTGGTCCTGGCTCTGGTTCCCCCGGGTGGGCCGGCCTGTTTGCATCGTGCCGCATTGCGATTCGCGCGAGGCGGAGCAGGAGTTGTGGGAGGCCCGGTGCGATGCCTTTCGTTTTGGTGTCCTGGCATCCGGGAATCCTTACGAGGAAATCGCGCGTCGGCTCCGGTCGGCCTTGCGCGGTCGCCGGCCGCGCCGGGTGGGCTATGAAGGCGATTTCGAGGCGGTGGCCCCGCCGTGGAACGCGGCGGAATCCGCCATCCCGGCCGCCGCCACCCGCCGGCTGTTGCGGGAGGTCTTCGGAGCCAGGGCCCTCGTGGATGCCACTCCCCTGCTGAATGAACTGCGCGCCCGCAAGACGCCACACGAACAACAGCGGATGCGAATCGCCGGCGAAATCGCCGCCTTCGGCCTGGAGACGTTCCGCCGCAAGGTGGCTGTTGGCCTGAGCGGCGTCGAACTGGTGGCCCACGTTGAGCGCGCCATCCTGCTCAAGGGCACCGGCTACCGCGGCGCCCGGCGGGTGCGGGCCTTCGCCCAGGTCGCCACGGGCCGGCAGGAAACCGCCGTCGGCTATCGGCCCATGGAAATCAGCAGCCTGCGCAAACTGCGCAACCGGGACATCGCCCTGCTGGAACTGGGCGTCGTGGCCGATGGGTTCTGGAGCGACCGCACCCGGGTGCAGGTGGCCGGCCAACCCACGGCCCGCCAACAAGCGGTGTTTGACGCCGTTGTGGCAGCGCAGGCGGCGGCCATCGCCGCCATACGTCCGGGAGTGACGGCCGGTGCAGTGGACCGCGCCGCGCGCACCATCATGCAGGCCCGCGGCTACGGCAAGGAGTTTCTGCATGTCACGGGCCACGGCGTGGGCCTGCGCTACCACGAGCCCGTGCCGATCCTCGCGCCCGGCATTGCCACCGTGCTGGAGGAAGGCATGGTTCACAGCGTCGAGCCGGGCGCCTATGCTCCGGCGTGGGGCGGGATGCGGGTCGAGGACGACATCCTCGTCACCGCAACCGGGGCGGAGATCCTGGGCCCCGCGCGAACAGAACTCATTCGGTCATAACGGCACATCGCAACCAACGCACAGGGAGATCGACCATGCTATTGAAGAAGAAGACGATTATCGTTACCGGCGCCAGCAAAGGATTGGGGACGGCCATCGCCGAGATGTGCGCGCAGGAAGGGGCCAACGTGGTGCTCGCCGCGCGGTCGGTCGACAGATTGGCAGTCGTCAAACGGCGGATCGAGCGGCATGGAGGGCAGGCCCTGGCAGTACCCTGCGATGTCGGCCGGATGGAGGACCTGCAGCGCCTGGTCGCCGAATCCGTGAAACGGTTCCGGCGCATTGACGGGCTGGTCAACAATGCCGGCGTCAATTTCGTGACGCCTTTCCTCGAGACCACCGAGGCCGATTGGGATCACATCATGGACGTCGACCTGAAAGGCTCGTTCTTCCTGACACAGTTGTGCGCCCGGCAGATGGTCCGCCAACGCCCGGCAGGCGGCGCGATCGTGCAGATTGCCAGCGTCCATACGCTGGCTTCGCTGCCGGGCGCGGGTCCCTACGACGCCGCCAAACACGGCATGATCGGCTTCAGCAAGGCGGTGGCGGTCGAACTGGCCCGAAAGAAGATCCGCGTCAACGTGCTGTCGCCGGGATTGTGCCGGACGGAAATCTGGAAGGACATTGTGGCCGCCGCACCGAGCGAGAAGGCGTGCCTCGCGTTCTGGAACGCCAATATTCCCGCGGAACGTTTGATTGAGCCGCGTGAAATTGCGGATGCCTGCGTCTTCCTGCTGAGCAACCGCAGTTCGTCGATCACCGGAGTGAACCTGCTGGCGGATGGCGGCATGACCAGTCAACTCATCAGCCGCGAGCCGTACACCGCCAAGTCCATCAAGGGGAAATGACCATGATGCGTGCATTAGTCAAGGAAGGCGTCGGTTTGGAGCGAGTGGTCCTGCGGGACTGGCCGGTGCCGGTGCCCGGCGCGAACGACATCCTGGTGCGGGTGCAGGCCGCGGCGATCTGCGCCTCGGACATCCATCTCTGGCGCGACGAATTCCCCTGCGAGCCGCCTGTCGTATTAGGGCATGAGTTTTCCGGCCACGTCGTGCAGGTCGGCGCGAAGGTCACCAACGTGTGCGTGGGCGACCGGATCGTCTCGGAAAACAACCCCTGCGCGTGCGGGACATGCCGGGCCTGCCTGGACGGGTTTCCGAATGTCTGCCTCTCGAAACGCGCCATCGGGTTCAAGTCCGACGGATGTTTTGCCGAGTTCGTGAAACTGCCGGCGTCCCTGGTTCACAAGGTGCCGGCGGGGATCACGCCCGTGGCGGCGGCGTTGTGCGAGCCCCTGGCCGTGTCCGTGCATGCCGTGGAGGACCGGTGCGGCATCGCGGCGGGCGACACGGTGGTCGTGCTCGGGCCAGGCGCGATCGGCTTGTTGTGCGCGCAGGTGGCGCGAGCGGAAGGCGCCGGCAAGGTGCTCATCGCCGGCACCGATCGTGACGAACCGCAACGGCTTGCCTGCGCCCGACAACTCGGGTTCGAAACGTGCAACGTCCAGCACGAGGACCTCGACAAGCGGGTGAGGCAACTGACCGGCGGCCAGGGAGCCGACGCGGTCGTGGAAGCCGCGGGCGCCGTCCCGGCCATCGAGTCCGCCATCCGCCTATTGCGCCGGGCGGGACGCCTGGTGGTGCTCGGCCTCACCGGCAAGGAACACATCACGGTGGCGTGGGACCAGATGGTGAGCAAAGGGCTGAGGGTGGAATTCTCGTTCAGTTCGCGTCCGCGGAACTGGACCAAGGCGTTGGACTATCTCGCCGCCGGCACGGTGGTGACACTGCCCCTGGTGACCACGCGCGCGCCGCTGGAGGACTGGCTCGCGGCCTTCGAGTCGATGGCACGGCAGGAAACGATCCGCACCGTGTTTGAACTGGAACCGTAGCCTCCCACGGAATCGAGGTTGATGGGCTGAAGCGTACACTGCACTTGCCCGGCTGAGTCAGGAAAACAACCGGTCTGAAAGCCTTGGAGGGCGGAGCTTGCGACGCCGCCGGACCCGTCAGGCGCGAGGCTGCGACGGCGGGCTCGCCAGTTCGCCCCTCCAGTATGAAATACGCCTCCAGAATCTAACCCCTTTCCTTTGCGCCGGGACAGCCGCAATGCCCCTTTTCGCCCCGCCTTCACCGTGCATCGCATGGACCCTGAGTCCCTAAAGGGTCAGACCCCGCAATCGACCGTGTCAGGAAAACAACCGGTCTGAAAGCCTTGGAGGGCGGAGCTTGCGACGCCGCCGTACCCGTCAGGCGCGACGCTGAGACCGCGGGCTCGCCAGCTCGCCCCTCCAGCATGAAATACGCCTCCAGAATCTAACCCCTTTCCTTTGCGCCGGGACAGCCGCAATGCCCCTTTTCGCCCCGCCTTCACCGTGCATCGCATGGACCCTGAGTCCCTAAAGGGTCAGACCCCGCAATCGACCGTGTCAGGAAAACAACCGGTCTGAAAGCCTTGGAGGGCGGAGCTTGCGACGCCGCCGTACCCGTCAGGCGCGACGCTGAGACCGCGGGCTCGCCAGCTCGCCCCTCCAGCAGGACATACGTCTCCGGGTATCCAACCCCTGCCTTTTGCACCCCAAGAGAGCCGCCAAGCCCCTTTTCGCCACGTCTTTCACCGTACCTCACATTGACCTGAGACACTTAACGTGGTGCGAACCCAATGTCCTCTGAAGTTGTGATTCCGCCGACACCGCCGTTCGGCGAGGCGCCGATTACGGGACACTGACCACGACGACGCGATCCGGCACGAGTCGCGTCGGCGCATTCGGCGGACGCAGCGGCGGAAACCTGGGCAACCCTGCGAACAAGGCCGTCGTGTCCTTCAACGGCAGGACCACGGCCGGTGCATCATGCCCGTCGAGCGAACCCCGGTGCGGCCCCGTCCAGCAGAGCGCCAGGACCACGAGCGCGGCAGTGGCAAGTCCCCCCGCCCACGCAAGGAGGCGCGGTTGAGACGCCGGTGCCGCCGACGCTGCCGACCGGCAGCGGAGCGCCAGGGCGGCGGGCTCGCGGGCCAGGCAGCGCGCCGCTTCGGCTCTCAGTGCCGCCCTCAGACGCCCCTCCACGTCGGAATCAACGGCGGCCTTGTGCTTCTCAGCGTTCATCAGCCCCTCCTTCATCCCATGTCGCGGCGGCCTGCTGCAGGGCGTAGTTCAGCCGCGATTTGACCGTGCCTTCCGGCACACGCAGCGCGCGCGCAATCTCAGGCACGGTGTAGTCCTCGATATAGCGCAGCACCAGCACCTCGCGCAGTTTGGGCGACAGGCGTCCGAGCAACCGGCGGACGGCCGCGTTGTCATCCCGCGCCGCCAGAGACTCGTCCGGGGCGATCCCCGGGTCTGGCGCGTTCTCAATGCCCCCCGCGTCGGGCCATCGTTGTCCCACGAGCCAGGCCCAACCCCGGCGACGGCGTTGCCGGGCGCACACGCGCCTGAGAATCGTGTAGAGCCAGGTGAACACTTCCGAGCGCCCCTCGAACCGGTCCCATCCCCGCCACGCCTCAACGAACACGCGCTGCGTGACGTCCTCGGCCTCGTGGGGATCGTCCATCAACAGGCACGCCGCCCGATAGACGCGGGGACGGGTCGTCTCGACCATGGCCTCGAACGGTTCTGCACACGCCTGCATGTCACTCAGGGCAGGCGCACAATGACCGCACTGGGATCGTACTCCACGGTGGCGCCGGTGGCTTGGCCCACAAATCGCAAGGCGTCATATAGCGACACGTTCCGCATCGCCAGCGTCACCGTCGGCGCGGTTCCCACGGCCACTTGCACGACGATGTTGATGCCCTTCTTGGCCGGATCAAGTTCGCGCGACTGGGCCATCAGGTAGGCCGCCACGTCAGACAGCGACGCATTGACGAACTGCACCTCGGGAATCACAAGTCCTTTGCTTATGTCGACAAGCGGGCGGGCCGGCGATTCGACGTCGACCTTCAGGAGGACGACCGTCGTGGTGACCTTGCCGCCGATGCTCTTCTCGATGCCCCCCAGCACAATCATTTTGCCGCTGAGCACGTCGAACGTCGTGGTCAGTTCCCGCCTCTGGATGGACGGCGACTCGAGTTTGATCGATGTCTTCTGGCCGGGCGGCGTGACCGTCTGCTCGCTCACACTGGCCAATTCGGACAGCGCGATCTGGGCGGCCCCCCGGATGCGTTCCGGGTCCCGGGGATACGGGGTCCCCGTGACCGTGACGCTCACGCCCAGGTCGTACTGACTCTGCACGGGCTCCCACGCCCCGTTCGTCTCGACGACCCGGAAACTGGTGGTAAAGGACCGATTCTGGCTGATCTTGATCTGGGCCGACTCGCCGGCCCGCGCCATGATGTGCGGCGCGGACAGCACGTCCACCCCCGCCGTCTTGGCCAGGCGTTGCAGGAGATCGTCCGTCACGCCCCCGCCCGGCAGCGCGCCCTTGGCCCCGAACAGCGTTCGCTCCAGAGACTGGGGCATCTCCAGGATCTGGCACGAGAAACGGATCGTCACGGCTGAACTCCCCGTCTCGTCCGCGGCATTTCCGGCCCAAACGCCCGCACCCGCCATGGCCAGCATCGCGCCGGCGACCCAACCGACTCCCCTGTTCCGCATCGTGATTCTCCTATTCTTCTTCATATTCGATCTACGTCCATGAGTTTGCTTGGTTTCGTTTCTACTCTTATCCCCGCCGGGATCTCCCGGGCCTCCTGGGTTCTGATGAGTTAGTGGCACGAAACGCCGGAATCGTTCGGTACGCGTGCTCAACGGCGACGCCCGCCGGCACCGTCAGGCGCGAGGCTGAGACAGCGGGCTCGCCAGCTCGCCCCTCCAACAGGACATACGTCTCCGAATATCCAACCCCTGCCTTTTGCACCCCAAGAGAGCCACCAAGCCCCTCTTCACCACGTCTTTCACCGTACCTCACACTGACCTGAGACACTTAACGTAGTCCGACCCCAATCGAGTATCAGGAAGGTGACCTGTCTGAAAGCCTTGGAGGGCGGAGCTTGCGACGCCGCCGGACCCGTCAGGCGCGAGGCTGCGACGGCGGGCTCGCAAGCTCGCCCCTCCAGCAAGAAATACGCCTCCAGAAATCTAACCCGATGAAAACGCACAGCCGCTAGACCCCTTTTCGCCCCTCCCTTATCCGCGCATCACATTCTCCATGCCCACTTAGCGAGGTCCAACCCCAATCAATCCTCCGTGCTTCCCTCTCGGGGTCTTTCGCTTGAGTCTGTGTTTGATGGCGCCAAACGCTTCGCGATAGCCTTCCGCTTTCGACCATCGTGCGACCTCATCCAGGTCCACATCATGTCTCGCGGCCACAAGAACCGCCTGTTCAAGACATTCCGTGTCATTGTCGTGATAATACCACGCGAGTCGATCCTTCACGCAGTCAGTAGTCGAAAGGATCCTGACGACCCCGGTGTCCGTAGTGATCTCATCGATCTGTTTTACTGGCTCTTCGCCAACCCCAAGAGGGCCTGGAGGAAACTCGATGAGCAAGGTCGTGTCCGGGTGACGAAAGTATCGCTTTTCCTCGTTGAACCCCAGCGACTGCATGGTCTCCCGGATGACGCCCCGCTTCGCGAATCCCGCATTTACAAAGTCGAGATCCATGGAGACGTATTTTTCCGAGCTGTAGATGGACACGCAGGAGCCGCCGGAAAGCACGACATTGATCTTGCGACGCCGGAACTCCGCCGCGATAAAGGCGGCAAGTTCCAGCCGGGACATACGTGAAATGGACTTCACAACGGTTTTCCCCTTCGCCGGGGTCGTCTGCGCACGATGCATAGGCGCTCCTGTTCGTCAGGGGGATAAAATCCCAACGCTTTGCCAAGCAGGGCGCTCAGTTCCCGCAGGAAGGAGTACCGGGGATTGAAGCGATATAACCTGGTTCTGCCGGCCGTGTAACTGGCGAGAACACCGCCGGTCTCCAACCTGTCCAGTTGCTTCTGTATGCCGTAAAGGTCCGTGTCAAAGAACTTGGCGATCTCGCTCGCGTACCCCTCTTCGCGAGCGAGAATGAACACCAAGCATCTCTCTGCGTTTGTCGATCCGAGTAGCGGTTCCAACATGGCACACCTCACGATTTCTGCCACCAACAGGACTGACTGTATCACCATCATACGTGGTGATATAACCACCACTATTGGTACTATTCCATGCCTCAACCGTGACTGCAAGCGTGGTTTTCAGCCCGTACAACACCCGGCCTCTGGCTGAGGCGCGGCAGCGCCGATGGTCAAGAAACGCATTCGGGTCGGACCACAGCAACCCTCTGGACGTCAATCTGTTGCCACTCTTTGACCCCTTGATTGGGGCGTTACAGGCGCTTTTCCGGCACGAAATCAACGGTAAGCGGCCGTCACGGTCTCCCTCAGGATCCACCGACCAGCCGAGCGTGTCAGGTAGGTGACCTGTCTGAGAGCCTTGGAGGGCGGAGCTTGCGACGCCGCCGAACCTCTCAGGTGCAAGACTGAGACGGCGGGCTCGCAAGCTCGCCCCTCCAACAAACAATACTCTTCCAGGAATCTAACCCATTCCTTTTTCACACCAAGACACGCGCAACCTTTTCCGCCCCCCTCTTAACCGTGCATCGCATTTTCCCTGAGTCACTTAATGGTCAGACCCCGCAATCGACCGTGTCAGGAAAATAACCGGCCTGAAAGCCGTGGAGGGCGGAGCTTGCGACGCCGCCGAACCTCTCAGGCGCAAGGCTGAGACCGCGGGCTCGCAAGCTCGCCCCTCCAGCCAGACATACGCCTCCAGAATCTACCCCCATGAAGACGCTGACAGTAGCACGCCCGTCGCTTCTACTGGCCTTCCTCGATGCGGTTCACAATTCGGTCAGCCTCCTTCAAGAGGGCCAGTTCCGCGTAATCGTGACGCGATGGGGAGTGGTGGTTTCCGATGATGTCCCCCACGATCTCCACTTTCTCTGCGGGGAATCCGATGGACCGGAGGATCTCGGTCGCAATGGGTGGGCCGTATTCCTCCTGGGTCCTGCCGTCGTTGTAGCCGTGCTTCTCTTCCGACACCTTGATGCCGATGTCATGCAGGAGGGCGGAGGCGATCACAATCTCCGCGTCACATTCAGGATGGGTCTCCATCAGACTCTCGGCATGATGCAAGACGCGCAGGGCGTGTTCAATCCGGCGGTCATCGTCGCCGAAGTACTCAGTCAGCAACCGGGTCAATCTGCCGCGAAGGTATTTCATGCTCCCGCACTCCAGACGTCTCCCGCGGTCAGCGCCCGCGGCTACAGAGTACAAACGCTCCATTTGAGAACTGTAGCCGCCCGCGTTGAGGGCGGAATCTGTCTAGCAGCCCATTGAAAAACACGGCCCGCGAGGACGCTCGCCCAAGGATTCGACGGCGGCCCAATTCCTACCTGGAGGGGCGAGCTTGCGAGCCCGTCTTCCTCCGGCGTCGCAAGCTCCGCCCTCCAAGTCCTTCAAAGCCAATCCGCCCCGCCGGACACCAGTGAAGGCGCTGATCAAAACGATCCCACTCCCGGTGGCATGGGTGCGCGGCGTGAGGCTTTCACATTTCAGGACTACGTCAACGCCATCCGCACGTCATCGGTCATGGCCTGCTCCAGTACCGCGCGGGCGAAGCGCGCATAGTGGCCGCGCAGATCGTGGGTGTAGGCCTCCAGCATCGAACGCCCGAGCCCCTCGTCATCGCCCGCCAGGTGGAGCCCGCGCGCCAGATACAACTCCCGCAGCGAGACGTTGCGGGCGGCGGTCTCGACCGGGTCGTTATTGGCCTGGGCCATCATGTCGCCCAGTGCGCACAGCGCATGCCCCCGGATGCCGGGCCGACGCGCCAGCGCGGCCAATGCCCGCGTGAGCCGGGGATCGCGCAGCAGCGCCACGGCAATGGCCACGAACCGGCAATGGGAGAAGGCCGAGTGCTCGTCCAGGTCCCGGATCTTCTTTTCGATGGGCGCGATGGCCAGGGCATCACTCGTGCGGGCCAACGCCAGCACCAATGCATCCAGGCGACTCATGCTGGGACCGTTCTGCCCCATGCCCGTGAAATTCCAGCCGTCATCCCAGGCGCAACCGCTTACCGCTTCCGCCAGAACAGGCGCCGCCTCGAGAAAACCCATCAGCCCCAAAATCAGCGCGGCATCGACCCGGCCCTCCGCATCCGCGCCCTGTTCCAGCCGGCGCCGGAGCAGCGGCCGGCTCTTTTCCGGATTCGCGAAGCAGATCGCCGCCTGCAAGGGTGACCGCAAGGAGCCACCCGCCGCGTCCTTAATGGACTGATCGGATAAAGGGAAGGAGTCCCCGCGCCCGACGACTTCGGACGTCAGGATGCCGACCTCAACCAAGCGATGCTGGAGTTTCCGGATATCCACGTCACGCAGTCGCCGGGAACCCTTGGAACTCCAGGCGGCCGCCACTCCGGCGGCATAGCCCTGGTTCTGCACATCCGCCTGCATCCGGAGGACCGGCAGTGCGTCGCGATGCGCACTCATGCCCAGGCCGGTGACAACCACGCCGTCAATCCCCTGCGGCAACATGCAGCGGAACGGCACCTCGGCCTGCAGCGATGAGTAGTCACCCGACGGCTCGGACACCATAAAGACCGAATGAACGATGAACCCGTGCGTGTCGAAGTTGCTGCTCGCCACCACCACGGTGTCGGGAAAGGTCCGATGCGCCAGGATATCGAGCGGCGAAACCTCAAGCTCGCCGACGATCTGCCGGCGCTCGCGCGAGTTCACCATCAGGGAGGTATCGAACGCCTCGGTGAACTTTGCCCGCGCCTGGACGAAGGCGGCGGTGATGCCCTCCGGGTCCGTTTCATCCACAAACGTCCAGTCGGAATTGCTGCTGCACCGCAAGTCGGGGCGGACCCGCGGAGACAGGCCCGTTCCCTGCGTGGCCAGATGATCGGCGCCCATCACCCGGCATGGGGCCCCCGCCGCCGCCGCGATATCGGCATTGCCGGTCGCATCCACCACGCAGCCGGTTTCCAGCAGTCCGCACCCGAACGGGGTGGACACCAGCACGCCATCCACCTGCCGGCCGGACAACCGCACACCGCAGGTGTAACTCCCCAGCCAGGCCGCGCCGCCGGCGTCCCGCAACCAGCGATGATAGACGCCGGCCTTGACCTCCGGCCGCCACATGTCGCCGTTCCGGATCCAGTCCGCCGGCTCGATGCGCCGGACTTCAGCGTCAAGTTCCGCGGTGAATCCCACGCGATTGCCGTACCAGTAGGCGGCGATCAATCCGGTCGTGCCGACGCCGCCCAGCCCGTGCTGCACTTCAAGCACCACGGTGCTGACGCCGGCGCGGGCGGCGGCGATGCCTGCCGGCGCGCCCCCAGTTCCGCCGCCGGCGACCACCACATCGCAGCGTCCCAGTCTCGGGAATGCCAGTGGGGAAATATCCAACAGGCCGTCATCCTGGCGCAGGAAAGCGGGCGCAAACCGGAAATCCCCGCCCACGTCGCCGCCGGTAAGCGCCTGCACCGGCCCACGGGCCTTCGCCTGGCCGCTGCGAGCCGAGGCGGCAGCCAACACACCAACGCGCCGCCCCAGCGCGACCAGGGCATCGCTGCGCTCCAGCGCCCCCACCCCATGGGAGGTAAGCGGCAGCAGTCCGTTCAGGAGGAAAAGGCCCGGCGCTGCGGCGAACGCGGGGTCCCCCAGCGCTGCCGGGTCATCCGACAACGACGTCGAGGCGGCGCACATCCCGGCCGGAACGTCGACCACGACATCGGCCGTAACCCTCACGTTCGCCGCCACCAGCGACGCCCGGACGCGGTGTTCCCAGGTCACAGGATCGTTACCGCACGCGGCGCGGTCCAGGCGCAACCGGTAGGCGTCCACCGTGGTTTCGCCCTCCGCCAGCCCCTGCGGGAAAGCCAGACCCAACGCTTCGGCGCGCCCCTCCCATCCCTCGGGTGCGCCGCGCGAGAACACGGTCCAGGACAGCGTCCCCGGCAGATCGGGACGCGGTTTCAGCGCGACGCCTTCCAGGCGGGCGATCCCGCCGTGGCGGGTCGCATCCACAATGGCCGTGCACCGCACAACAAAGAGCGAGGTGCGGGCCGCGATGATGGCCCCGATCAACCCGCCCGCCTCGTTGCGCAACAACGCGACCGGGCGCGCCAGATAGAGAAACGGCACGGAGGCACGGACCAGCGCCGACTCCAGCGCGCGCTTCACCGCGGCCGGTCGCGAGGGTTCCGCGGCCGCGCCGGGAAACATGGCGCCCACGAGCGCATCGGTCCGGTCCAGGCCGGACGGCCAGAGGTTCAAGGTGCCCGCCGACTCCTCGCCGAAATAGCTGAGGTCGCTCACCGCCAACGCCGTGCGACCCCGCGCGCGAATCTCCAGCGCCGCCGCCACGGCGCCGGCTGAAGCGCCCACCACCAGAACATCGACCTCACGCCATACCGGCAACTGCAGTGTAGACTTCATGATTTATACTCGGTGGCGTCCCATAGGACGCCAAGACTGTAGGCTGTAGGCTGTAGACTGTAGGAAATCCAATACTTGTGGCTCAGTTTCGCTTAAAGGCATTTACGATTCATCGTTTCCGTGTTTGTTGCATTGACCTACAGCCTACAGTCTAAAATGCTTCAGCCTCGGCGTCCCTCTGGGACGCCAGTGACTTATGCTCCGTAACGGTCGGCCCAATACTCGTCGAGTTTGCGATGCATGGCGTGAATACGGGCGCGGTCGCGGATGCGCCAGTGCATGCCGGTATACCCGAAGGTCAGGCGCGGGTGGTCGGCGTACCGGTCGAAATCGCGCCGGATGAATTCGTATTCCGAACCGGCGGGCAGTTCCTGGCCGATATGCAGCGTGATCGGCCGACTCCCGATCTGGCGCAGGGCGTCGTCCACCTTGATCGAACCCGCCGCCGTCTTGTCGATGGCCCCGGCTTCGGTCTCGACCACATTGGGCAGCCGCTCCAGGGTCTCATGGAACACGTGCGGCCCGCTGCAAGGATGGATGGACAGCGGCATGGCCAGCGCCTGCAAGGCCCGCAGGTCATAGGGCAGGATGAACTCGCGATAGAATTCAGGCGCGACCAGGTTGACCGAGCATTGGGCGATGTGAACGCGCCTCGCGGGTTCCGGCGCGAGCCATTCCGGGCCGATCCACTGCCGCAGCGTGCGCCAGGCGTCCGCCCAGAAGTCGGCCATGCGCACCATGAACTCATGATACAGGTCGGGACTGGTATAAGGCCCGATCAGCGCATCCTCGCCAAGCACGGCATGCGCCAGATTGAACGGTCCCTGCATGTCCGGCAGGCCGATACACAGGCCTTTCCCGGCGGGCAGCCGGCTTTTGATGAACTCGATCCGCGCCCGCATCTCGGGCATGAGCCCCGCGGTCTGCGCCTCCGGCGCAGGGCGTTTCAGCGCCTCCTCAAGCGAGAGGGTGTAGGCGGGCGTATGCCCCAGTTCGGCCACCAACGGCGTGCCGAAGCAAGACACGAGGGTCCCCGTCCCCTTCCCCAGGCCCATCACAAGCGTCACCGGATTCAGCATCTTCAGCGGTTCCAGCAAGCCGGCGATATCCCGCGTGAGTTCGCCATCCGGACCGGGCGGCGTTTCGATCGCAGGCAGGTCGATGGCATTCACCTTGTCGCCGGTATCATCCGGCAACGACAGGTAGTTCAAGTACAGGCCGGAGTACTTGCGGCGCGAACCGGTACGGGCCGCGTCCCGCACCGGCAGGACCTGGCGTTCCGGGTAACGGGCCAGGGTCGTGTTGACATACTCCAGGGCTTCGAGCGGCGTGTTAAGGCGTGTGGAGGGCATTGCCGTCCTTTTGAATTTCGGATTCAGGAATCGGGGCTCAGGATAGAAAATCCATCCCCAGGGAGCAACTGGTTACTCCACCCCGGTAACCGCCCCTCTCAGTACTCAATCGCGCGTTGCCGCTGGTAGATCGGCAGGTACTGCTTTTCCTGGGACAGCATCAGCACGGCCATCGACGTGGAGTACACGGGCCCCGCCTTCAGGCCCTCGTCCAGGTTGTCCGGGGGGAACGGCCAATGCCCGTCGCTCTCCTGCCGCTCGAGCAGCAGGTCCGCCAGGCGGTTGTAGTAATCCTCCCACAGCGTGCCGCCGATCTGGAACATGCCCTGCGTCATGTAGAAGGACGAGCAGAAGAAGTAGCCGCGGTACTGGGTGCCGCCCCACGACGGCTGCACCTCGGTGA
>CAZTAJ010000004.1:0-84079 GCA_964611575.1 uncultured Verrucomicrobiota bacterium | reverse complement strand
AAGGGGACATTTCTAATGAGTCCGGAATGGGGACATTTCTAACGAGTCTTGACAGGAACAGGAACGGAAGTTGACAAGCTCGGCCTAATGGGGCATCATTTGCGCCCTTATTTGGCCCGCTTCGCCTGTGGGGGATTAGCTCAGTTTGGTAGAGCGCTTGAATGGCATTCAAGAGGTCGTGGGTTCGACTCCCATATCCTCCACCACTTCCGACCGGCGTCTTGAGATCAGCCCCCCCCGCTGTCGCGCCCACCCGTCCGTCATTGACAGGGGGACCGGCACCGAGTACCCGTATGTGAGTTCGGAGGGCCTGTAACGATCCCTTGAGTACCGGCGATGGGGTCGGTTTCCGCAGTGTCAGGCGATACTGAGCCGCGGGAGACACGCCTGCCCCCAGACATCCTTTCCTGATAGCGCCAGCAGTCTTCTGTCCGTCCCTGCAGGGTCCCCCTCAATCCTAAGATCGGGAATACCCTGACTGACTTTCAGGATTTCCCCGATTGCGGAAATCCCATGGTATGTGAAAATCATGTTTTGGTTTAGCAACAACAAGCAATCATGGGTCTCGTCTACGAAATATCACCGTGCGGACGTCATGTGCGCATTCTGGGCCCGGGTGTGATAACGCCGGCCGAGTGCATCAGGATGGTCAAAAAGGTCCTGGCGGACTCCCGCTGCCGTTCCGACTCCACAGCGCTTGTTGACCTGCGTGCCGCCACGTATCAGGCCGCGGATCAGACAGACGTCATCGGCATTGCCAAGGCCTTCGAGTCGTACCCTTTCATGCTTAAGAACCACATCGCCATTCTTGCGAGGCAATCCGTTCTTTTTCCCGCCGAGATCCTCTCGGCCTACCTTAGGAAGGCGATGAAGGTGGGGATCAGGGTATTCGTGGAACTCGAGGCGGCTGAGGCGTACTGCAGAGGCCAACGGCCTTCGCGCGCCGCGGGCGCAAGGCCCGGCTGACCCGGCCTCCCGGGCGTGTCATTGATCCAGGACCGCTTGGGTTTTTATCAGCCCCGGCTTGCTCTGGAGAAGGCCGCCCAGCGCGTTCCGCGCGAAACGCGCGCCTTGGATCACATTGTCCTTGCACGTGTCGTTGTTCACGAGAAAGCCGGCGGCGGCGGAGTCGGTGATCAGGAGACCCGAGAAGACGTTGCCGGTGCATTCGGTGTCCGGTGTCGGTATCCAGTCGCCGACCGCGTTGGTTACGGCGGTTTGGGACATGAAAACGCCATGCTCCCGGCTGTCACGGATCACAAGGCCCTGGAACAGGTTATCGCGCGAATCACGCATGAAGATGCCGGTTCCGTTCGAGGTCATGACCGAATCGCCGATGACATTGTGACGGAAGTTGTGATCGAGCGAGAGTCCGGCTCCCGGGTTGTCGTGCAGGATCAGCCGGGTGAAAAGGCTGTCCTCGGTGACATAAGCCGCCAGGCCGTCGAACTGATTGTCCCACCCTGAATAGTCCGCCACGGTCAGGCGACGGACCCCCTTTTCGGTGACGAGACCGCCCGAGCGGGCGCGATAGCAGCGAACGCGCTCGACGAGTGCGTCGGTGACGCCCCGCACCGTGAGCCCGTTGTTCCGGATGTCGGAGCCCTCGCCCTCGGTTTGCCAGCACTCGACTTGCTGGTTCGTGCGGTTGCCGTCGAGATCCAGATCGCTTACCCGCAGGTTCTGAACCGTGCGGCTGGGCGTATTGTCCAGCGTGCCCATGATCAGCAACGGGCAGTTGGCCTTGTCGGCCAGGCGCAGGACGGTGGTCGGACCGGCGCCGCGCAGGGTCTGGTTGTCTTTATTCATGCACAGCGGGCGGTCGAGCACATACACGCCGGGCTGCAGGGAGACGGTGCCGCCGCTGTCCGGCAGACTGTCCAGGGCAGCCTGGATGTCCTTGGCGGTGGATTTGGGCCCCAGGATGATTTCATTCATGTCCCCGACTCGTTTCCAGGCGTTGGCGGGAGTCGCGGCAATCACGACGAGCGCCGCCAGACAGACAATCGTTCGGTTCATGGTTCTTTCTCCCGGTCCAAGGCATACAGGGTTGCGGAACGATCGCATGCACACTGCGTGGAGGAATGAATAGCAGGTCTTTGCGGGTGAATCAGCTTTATTGTGCATCCATGGGGATGGGTCATGGGTCTTTTCATTCCATGGCCGGTGTGTATACTGCCGGCCCATGCGACGGAGGAGTCCAGCGGCCCGTGACGATCCGCATCCGGCCGAGGGAGTCGGCGGTATGCGGCGCGACCTGTCATACGGGGTCACGGGCGTCCTGATCCTCGTCTTGACGGTTCTCGTTTACTCCGCGGGCAGCGCGGGCTTTCCCTCACGTTGGGCCGCGTGCCTGGTGGCGATGCTCCTGGGAGGTGGCGCATCGGTCCTGGCGGGTATCGGCCTCGCCAACCGGTCCCCGCGTCCACGCGAGATCCTGGCTGATATGATCGTGACCGGGCTTCTGGCCGCCGCGGCCTCGTCCGCCCCCCTGTGGCAGGCGCCTGTCGTCTGGACCGACCTGTCGCGACTCAGCGCCTTTGGTGCGGCGCTGTTTTGTGCCCTGTATCACGCGGGCAACGTCATCAGCCTGGCGGCACGACGCCGGCCCATCGGCCGACTGGCCGGCGTCGTGTTGCTGGTCCTGCCGTTCGCGTCCGGTTGTGCGCTCAGCCTGCAACCGGGCGCCCTTGCCGAACGGCTCGGCAGCGGGCTGGACCGGGTGGCGCCCTTCCTCGGCAACGGGGTGGCGCAGGCGCTCGTCCGGGTGTTGCTCCTGCTATTGGTCAACGAGCTGTTGATGAACGCATACAGTCTGGGGTTGCGGCGGATGCTGCTGCCCGGCTGGCGCGCCCGGCTCTGCCTGTGGATATGCTCGACAGGCGCCATCCTGGCTCCCGCCATCGCTGACTTCGGTTCGGCCCCGGGCCCGTTTCCCGGCCTTTCTGCGGCACGCCCTCTCGTCGTCATCGCGGCGACGGCGCTTTCCCAGGGACTGCTGTGGGCCGAGGTGTTCCTGCTGACCGGCATCATGCTGGACGGCTTGCACGGCACCGGTCCGTCATGGCTCGGCATGGCGCGCCACGCGGGCCGCGGCCTGAGAAAAGGCGCGACGTACGGCGGCATCCTGATAACGCTGGTCCTGGCGGGACACGGCCTTGCCCGGATCGAGGTGATGCGGACGTGGTCCGCGGCGCATCCGCTGCTCTTTCTGGCGGTGGTGGCCGCGTTGGTGTTCCCGTTGTTGAAAACGATCATCGAGAGCTTCGACGGGAGTCAGTCGTTTGCCCGCCGGGTTGCGCTCTCCTACCGGGATGTCGTTCTCTATGCACGCGGTGCGGCGGCGGGGGGCGGGGTTGCCCTGGCGCTGAGCCGCCACCTGGTCGACCTGCCCATGGCGGACCGCGCCCTGATCGGCTCCATCGTGGGGGCGGCGGTTTACGGCGGCGTGAGCCTCCTGAGGGATGGGGTGTACGCCTGCCGCGGGCTCGGGCGTGTCCAGTCGTGGCGTTTCTACAGCGTCGAACTCCTGCTGGGCGGCTGCATCGGCGCGGCGCTGTTTTTCTACCTCGATGCCGCGCAGGTGGAGGTCGTGCGGCAGCGTCTTGCCGCGTACGATCATTTCGGAACCGCACCGATCCCGTTCGACATCTACCCGATCACCAGCAAGTGGGGATATCTGCGGCTGGGCTCTTACACGGGCGGCGCGAAACTCCTCTTCAACCAGGCGCTGATGGGGGCGATCGGCTGGGCCGTGGCGGCGTGGCTGTTCGCCATCAACCGCGCGTTCCTGTTGAGCCTGTTTCAGCGGCAGTGGACGCCGGTACGGACCCTGGCGACACGCCGCGGCTTTGCGGGACTCCTGGAGAACACGATCCAGGTCATGCGCTGGGGGCTTTGGATGTCCCCGATCATTGCCACCTTCCTCTGGTCCATGCCGCGGCCGACCTGGTTCAACCAGGATGGCGCGGTGCATACGCTGGCGGCGATGGTGCGGAGTCTCACGCTGAGCCCGGAGGCGTTCGTGCGCTGGAGCCGCGAGATGTTTCTCTGGGTCGTCGCTTACGGGGGGTTCCGCGTGCTCATCTGGCTCGATCACATGGGGCTGCGCGTGGCCACGCTCGTGAACCTGAGCTTCATCGGGATGGACCGGTTGGACGAGCGGGTGGCCCGTTTCATCGGCCCGGCGGCGACGGTTCGGTTCATTCCCGAAGGCGTGAAACGTTTCGCCACCTGGGCTCCGCTGCTGATTCCCTACTATATGCCGCGCGGTTCGGATTGGGACTACGTCTGGGACACCTCGTCCGCGATCATGGCCGCGTCGCGCGGGTGGGTGACGTCGTTGTGGGCCCAGCCGGCGGGGGATCTGGCGGCACTGGTGGCCGGGGCCGTGCTGCTGGCCTCAGGGGTGGCCGCCGTGTGCCGCCGGTTGTCGGTTCGGGCGGCCCGGCGCCGGGAGCCGGCCTTTACGCTGTCCGGCTCCCGGTACGAGGTCACGGCGAAGGCCGGCGGGGAAGTCGGGAGCCGCCTCATGCGGGAGGATTATGACGTCACCCGCCGCTCCTACGAGGGGCTTGACCCCGCCGGCCGCGCCTTGTTCCTCGTGGATGCGGCTGAGCCGGCGGATGGCGCGACGCGGTGGTGGCCGGTGGTGGGCAACTGGCCGGCGGACCTGTTTCCGAAATCGACGGTGGCGCAGGAGTCCGGCGCGCTTTGCCTGACGAACGCCGGCAACGGGATTCACACCCGCGTGCGGATCACCCTCGCCGCCGCGGCGCCGGCCGCGGAAGTGTGGGAGATCGACCTGCACAATACAGGCGACGGGCCGCGCGAGCTCAAAGTCGTTCCGTACCTGGAATGGGTCCTGAACAGCGCGGCCGCTGACCGGGGACACACCCAGTACAACCGGCTCTTCCCCGAAATCGAGTATGTGGCGGGCCTCAATGCCATCCTGGCCCGTCACCGTGACACGAAGAAGGTGGGCCTGCTGGCGGCGGACGTCAGGCCCGAGGGCTTCCTGGCCTCGCGCGTGGATTTCATCGGACGGGCCCGCAGCCTCTGGGCGCCGCGGGCGCTGCAAACGCTCCGTTTTCATGCGCCGTGCGACACGGGCGCGGCGCCGGCCTTCGACCCGATCGGGTCCCTGCTGATCCACGTGACCCTGCCGCCGCGCGGACGCGGGGTTGTCCGGCTCCTGATCGGATGCGCCAACAGCCGGCCGCAGGCGTGCGGCTGGGTCCGGCGCTGCCTGGTGCCCGGCGGACGCGGGGTGCGGATGGATGCGGCCTCCGTCCTGGCCGCCGGCCACGGCGACATTCCGCCCGGGACCGCCCGGCCCTATGTCGAGATGATTGATGCCGGCCGGACGATGAGGGTGCTCACGCCTTATACCCCGCTGCCTTATGACCACACCATGGCCAACGCAGTCGGCCATGTCGTATGCGTGACGAATCGGGGATTGCATTGCAGCGCCAGTGTGAATGCGCAACAGAACCGCCTGACGACCGAGTGGGCTGATATCGTGACGCGGGAGGTGCCCTCCGAGGCATTCTATCTGTTCGATGAAACGGACGGGGCCTGGTATTCGCCGACGTACGAGCCGCGGCGGGATGACGCCGCGCAACACCGGGTCGAATTCGGCGTGGATGGAACCGCGACCTACCGGATGGAGAAGGGGCCGCTGGCAACCGAGTTGGTTGTGTTCGTTCCCCCGGCGGACCCGGTCGGCGTTTACCGGTTATCCATCACCAACCGTTCCGACCGGCCCCGGCGGCTGCGGGTGGCGCCGTATTTCCAGATCGCGCTGGCGGACATGCCGGAGAACGCGGGGCCGCTGCGGGTGCGTCACGACCGGCATACCGGCGCGCTGTATTTGCAGAACCCGCGCAACACGTTCAGGACGGGGCCGGCCTTTGTGGCCATGACGCCGCAGGCCGAACAGGTCGTGACGTGGCGGAGTCGCTTCTTCGGGCGGGGACGGCCCGTTGCCAGGCCGTTGGCGGTGGAGCAGGGGCATGAGGCCGGGCAGGATCCCACGGACCCGGCCAGGGTGGCCGCCTTCCTGGCCACGCTGGAGGTGCCGCCCGGCGGGACCTGCAACGTGACGG
This sequence comes from uncultured Verrucomicrobiota bacterium, assembly GCA_964611575.1. Classification (GTDB taxonomy): domain Bacteria; phylum Verrucomicrobiota; class Kiritimatiellia; order CAIKKV01; family CAITUY01; genus CAITUY01. Next base: position 77,972 of record CAZTAJ010000004.1, on the reverse strand, counting down.
TGATCCTCGGTCAGGCCGGAGACCGCGCGCAGGCCGATGCCCTGGTGCGGCGGTACCGGGCCGAGGGGGCCGTTCCCGCGGCGCTGGCCGCGACGCGGCATTGGTGGCACAGTTTCACGGGCGAACTGCGGGTGGAGACGGACTGCCCGGAGTTCGACGGCCATCTCCCCTGGCTGCAGTACCAGGCGCTCGCCGAGCGGTTCCGGGCGCGCAAGGGGTTCTACCAGGCCAGCGGCGCCTACGGGTTCCGCGACCAGTTGCAGGACGCCGTAAACATGATCTGGGTGGATCCCCTGCTGGCGCGGCGCCACTTGAAGCGACAGGCTGCGCAGCAGTTCATGGAAGGGGATGTCGCGCATTGGTACTTCCTGCAGCAGGATGGGCGGACGGGGTTGCTCGACCGGTCGCACGCGTCGGACAACCTGCTGTGGCTGGTGTGGGGTGTGTCGGAGTACGTCCGGATGACCGGGGATTTGTCACTGCTGGATGAGAAAGTGTCCTACCTGCGCGCGCAGACGCCGCTGATGCCCCTGCCGAAGGGGAGGGCGGGGACGGTTGGCTTTGCGCACCGCACCACGCGTGAAGAACCGATCTACCGGCACTGCCTGCGCGCGCTGGACCGCGTCTTCTTCCGCGAGATGGGCCGGCATGGCCTGCCGCTGATGGGCACGGGCGACTGGAATGACGGCCTCGACGGCATCGGCCGGAAAGGACGCGGGGAAAGCGTCTGGTTGGGGCTCTTTCTCTATCGCATCACGGGCGATTTTATGCCGCTGATCGAGGCCCGCGGCGGCCCGCGCCGGGCGGCCGTCTACCGGGCGCATCGCGAGGCGCTGGGGCGGGCCATCGAGGGAACATGGCGCGGGGATCGCTACTTGCGCGCCTTCCATGACGACGGGAGTGAGATCGGGACGGCGGGGAGCGGCACCTGGGAAATTGATGCGTTGATGGGCGCCTGGCCGGTATTGTCGGGAATCAATCCGGCCCGGGCGCGAGTGGCATTCGACACGGCGCTGCGGTTGCTGGAGAAGGACCGCGTGATCCTGCTGGGCTGGCCGCCGCTGCGGGAGCACGGCAAACCCGTCCTGGGCCGGGCGAGCCGCTATCCGGCGGGTGTCCGCGAGAACGGGATGTACTGTCATGGCGTGCAATGGCTGGTGGGCGCGGCGCGCGTGCTGAGCGAGCAGGCCATGGCGGCGGGCGATGGCGAGGGGGCGGCGCGCTACCGGGAGGCCAGCCTGCGATTGTGGTGGAAGATTTCGCCCCTGGGCCATGCCACGGCTGCCGAGATCGAGAACTACGGGGGACAGCCGAACAAGCAGGCGGCCGACATTCTGGCCGGGGTGAAACCGGGCCGGATGATCTGGAACGGGTATACCGGCGCGGCCGGCTGGATGCTACGCCAGATGTGCGAGGGCGTCCTGGGCTTCAAACTGGAAAACGGCATTGCCAGACCACCGGCCGACCTGGCCGCGCCCAGGGGCCACTTGACGTGCAGGCGGCTGGTCCGGTCGGCGCCCGAGTTCACGGTCGAATCCTAGAACGCGGCGGGGAGTTTCAACTTGCGGAACCCTATGTCATTGCGATAGATGTAAGCTCAAGTCAAGAATGCGGTCCGTGACGGAGTGCGTGGCGTTTCAGCGGGAGAGGGATGTGAAGATGAGATCGTGGGGCGTCTGGGTTGTGGCCATCATGCCGCTGTTTGCGGGCGCGGAACTGAAGCCCGGCGACGGCCGTCTGCGGCCCGCCACCCCCGATTTCGCCGGCATCAGGGCCCTGGCGCGCGAACTGGCTTCGCGCCCCTATGAGGACCACCGCCGGCCTTTGTCCCGCAGGCTTGCCGAGATGGGCTACGATGAACTCAGGCAGATCACGTTCGACGAACGCAAGTCCGTGTGGCGGCGCGAGCGATTGCCGTTCCAGTTGCAGTTCTTTCATCCCGGCGGTCGCCAGGACCCGATCGACCTCAACCTGGTGGATGGCGAGGAGGTATCCGCAGTCCCGTTCGAGCGGGACTTGTTCGATTACGGCGGGAATACGCGATTCAACTGGATGGACTTTCAGGGGGCGAAGTTCGCCGGCTTCCGCGTTCTCTATCCCCTGAACCGTCCGGACAAACTGGACGAGGTCATCGTCTTCCACGGCGCTTCCTACTACCGAGCGGTGCCGGCGGGACTGGTGTACGGGCTTTCGGCGCGGGCGTTGACCTTGAATTGCGGCGGCGCGGGGGGGGAGGAGTTCCCCCTGTTCCGGGAATTCTGGGTGGATCGACCGGACCGCGACGGACGCATCGTGCGGATCCGGGGACTGCTCGACAGCCCCAGCCTGGCGGGGGCGGCGGAGTTCACGGTCGATCCCGGTCCCGACACGGTGACCCACGTGCGCCTTTCGATCTATCCCCGCGTGGAGGTGGCCCGCTACGGCATCGCCCCCCTCACGAGCATGTATTGGTTCGGCCGGAACACCCAGCGGCGCTTCAGCGATTTCCGTCCGGAGGTTCACGATTCCGACGGGTTGCTGATCCTGACCGGGGCGGATGAGTGGCTCTGGCGCCCGCTGGACAACACGGGAAAACTGAGGAACAGCGCCTTCCAGGACAAGACTCCCAAGGGGTTCGGCCTGATGCAGCGCGAACGGGATCCCGCCTGCTATGAGGATCTTCACGCCCAGTACCATCGCCGCCCTTCGGCCTGGGTCCGCCCGGACGGGGACTGGGGCGCCGGCACCGTGCGGCTGGTGGAAATCCCGACGGACACGGAGTTCAGCGATAATATCGTGGCCTTCTGGGAGCCGGCGCAGCCGATGAAGGCCGGCCAGTTGGCGGACTTCACCTATGACGTGGCGTGGTGCGGCGAGAAACCGGAACTGCCGTCGCTGGGGCGTGTGCTCTCGACGCGGGCGGGTGCGGTTCCGGGGCAGGCGCGGGCACGTCGGTTCGCGCTCGATTTCGCCTGCCCGGGACTGGAGCCGAAGGGGGCCGACTTCAAGCCCGAGGTCGTTGTGACGGCGCTGCACGGCCGGCTCTCCAACCAGGGGGACGAGTACAACCCGTACCGGCGCGCCTGGCGGGTGATGTTCGACGTCGCCGCCGACGAGGGCGCCGAGGCGGTCGAACTGCGCGCCCACCTTCGCGAGGGAGGGGGAGCATGCACCGAGACATGGACATACTGCTGGACTCCCTGAAACTGCCCAAGCCGGATCCGGCGGAAGTGGCCGAACTGGACGAGGCCTATGGCAAGGTGGAGAATTACCTTCGCGCCTGCCGCATTTCCAGTCGTCTGCCCCGGGCGCGCCTGACCGCCATGCTGGTCAACCGGGCGATCGAACGGCGGGTCTCCACGGGCACCCGGCAGGCGGTGTCCACGCTGGCCATTGATGAGGCGCGCCTGCTCATTGCCGCATGGCTGTCGGGGCTCCTGCCCCCGCGGCCGGGCGATCAGCCCTATACGCAGGCAGAGGGGTTCGTGGCGCTGTATCTCTGCGACGGGCCGATGCGCTGGCCCGGCGCGTTTCTCGCCCCGGGTGAGGAGCCGCCCGGCTTTCTGGACACCTTGCGGGCCCGATTGGTGAAGGCCGGTCCCGACCTGGAAGTCAGCAGCATGGTGCCCCGGCCGATTGACCGGGGGCTTCTGCCCGAACTGGCGGGCTCGGCCCGCGACACCTTTGACCGGTTCCCGATTCTCAGGACGCTGCTGTTCTGGTTCCTGTTCACGGCCGCCCTCGTGGCCCTGTTTTGGTACACGCGACAATGAGCCCCTTTTCCCACAGTACCCGCATCGTGCCCCTGACGCGGCTCCGGGCGTCGGCGCGGCGGCAGGTTTTCTTCTTTTCATCCGTACTGATGCTGACGGGGTTCGCCACGTGGGTGCTGGCCGATATCCTATGGCGGGGAGGGGGCAGCGGTCTGGAGCTGGCCCTGGTGATTCTGTTCGTGCCCCTGTTCGGGATGGTGACGCTCGGCTTCATGCAGGCGCTGTGCGGATTCTTCATCCTGTGGCGGAAACGGGATCCCTACAGCATTTCCCGGACGCTGCCGGACGAACCGCCCCCCCTGCGGGACATGCCCGCCACGGCCCTGGTGGTCCCGATCTACAACGAGGATGTCAGCCGCGTGTACGAGGGGTTGAGGACGATCTACCTGGACCTGGTCCGGGCCGGCTACATCGAACGATTCGACTTCTTCATCCTCAGCGATTCCAACGACCCCAACAAATGGATCGAGGAGGAGATTGCCTGGATCGACCTGTGCAAGCAGGTGAAGGGATTCGGCCGGATCTTCTACCGCAAGCGCATGGTCAATCTCAACCGCAAGAGCGGGAATATCAGCGATTTTCTCCGCCGCTGGGGGCGGAAGTACCGCTACATGGTGGTGCTGGACGCCGACAGCCTGATGAAGGCCGAGACGCTTGTCAGGATGGTTCAGCTCATGGAGGTCAATCCCCAGGCGGGGATCATCCAGACCGTGCCGTCGCCGATCCAGGCCCAGACGTTCTTTGCCCGGCTCATGCAGTTTGCGGGCGTCTTGTACGGGCCGATCTTCCAGGCGGGTTTGAACTACTGGCAGGCCGCGTGCGGCAACTTCTGGGGACATAATGCGATCATCCGCTGCGCCCCGTTCATGGACCATTGCGCGCTGCCGACGCTGACCGGCGAGGCGGGCGGGGGACGCGCGCGGTTCATGAGCCATGACTACGTCGAGGCCGCGCTGATGCGGCGCGCCAACTACGAAGTCTGGATGGCGTATGAGCTCGGGGGCAGTTACGAGAATCTGCCCCCCACGCCTTTGGACCACGCCTGCCGCGACCGGCGGTGGTGCCGCGGCAACCTGCAGCACGCCTGGATGCTGACCGCGCAGGGCCTGCATTCCGTCAACCGGCTGCATCTGCTGATGGGCATCCTCTCGTACGCTTCATCGCCCCTGTGGTTCCTGTTCCTGCTGCTCGGAATGCTGCAGGGGGCGGTCGGGCTGTTTTTGGGTGCGGGTTTGCGCTTCGATTCCGACGTGGGGTTCTCGTCTTTCCTGGACATTGGCGGCGGGCGGCTGGCGCTGCTGTTGTTTGCCGTGGCGCTGACGATGCTGACGTTGCCCAAGTTGCTCGCCGTTTGCCTGGTGCTGCGCGATCGGAACCGGCGGCGGGAATTCGGCGGGGGCACGCGGGTGCTGGCGGGCTTCGTGATCGAGCACCTGCTGTCGGTCGTGCTGGCGCCGGTGCAGATGATCTTCAACTCGCGGTTCGTGGTGGAGATCCTGATGGGGCGGGATGTGCCCTGGAACCCGCAGCGCCGCGATATGGAGGGGAGCGTGGACTGGGAGGGCATCGTGAAGGCCTACGCCCCGCACACCGTCATCGGCGCGATCTGGGCGTTCCTGGCGTGGGAGATCGGCCCGGCCTTCTTCTGGTGGCTGAGCCCGGTGACCTTCGGCCTGATCGTGTCCATCCCCGTCTGCGTCGTGTTGAGCATGCCCCGGTTGGGACAGAGGCTGCGGAATCTCAGGCTGTTCGTGATCCCCGAGGAAACGAATCCGTCGCCGGTGGTCTCGCATCTGGCGAAGAATCTGGAGAGCATCCATCATCGGCTGGCGCCGCCGCCGTGGCTGGAGGGCCAGTTCGGCCTGATGCAGGTCGTCATCGATCCGTACGTCAGCGCGGCGCATTGTTCACTGCTGCGCCGCAAGCGTGTTCCTGAGGGGGCGGCCCACCGCTATTTGCGGGGTCTTTCCGACCGGTTGCTGGCCAAGGGACCCGGGGCGCTCAACCGGCGGGAACAAATGATTCTGTTGCGGAACGCCCAGACGGTCACCGATCTGCACGAACGGGTCTGGCGCCTGCCGGAAGCTCAACTCTCCCCGTGGTGGCGCATGGCCATGCGCCACTACAACACGCTGACGGACCGGCCGCTGACGGCGCTGTACCGGTAATCGTCTATTGCGCGCCGGCAGCCGATTGGCTGGGAGCGATGGGAGGCGCCAGGGCTGCTTTCAGGGTTGGGATCTCCGCCTCCACGGCTTCGGCGAGCCCGGTCCAGAATGCGCCCCCGGCGGCGAGGATGAATCCCAGGTAGAGGGCGACCTCGCGGGGCGGGAACCGGTCGCGAATGGCGCAGACTCCCCGCTTGACCGCTTCAGCGGTGGGGGCTTCAGCGGCGTCATCCAGGATCCCGTCGGCGTGTTTCAGTCCCTGCGCCTCGACGAAACAGACCAGCAGGGGATTTTTCCGGCTCACCATCCAGGACCGCAGAAGATCGTCGCACGCGGACCGCATCGAGGGGCTGTCGGCCTGCCAGCGCAGGTAGCGGGCTTTTTCGCGCGGCGGCAGGCGCTTAAGGGAGGCCTCCCTGAACTTGAGTTTGGCGGCGAGTTGCTGGATCACCCGGGGCTGGGCATCGCGGCTGAAGCCATCCTTGCCCTCCCAGAAGGCCAGGCAGGCATCATCCTTCTCCGCCAGCGCCAGCGCATCCCAAACCTCCTTCACTGTGACCTCAAGCATGACGTCTCCTTTCACACTTCATGGAAAGATCGGGATTGTCCCCGTCTGCGGTGGTGATCCGCGGCGGAATTGACTCACCCGAGCGCCGGAAGGTACAGTATCCGGCTCCGGAACGCAAATAGCCCGCGTGTTGGGCAGGGGCGAATGAAGCGTAGTACTGGTGGGAAGAAGGGAATCTTAATGCACGACAGGCGTGGTTTGAAGGAGTCGGATGTTGCGTTCATGTATCCCCCCCGCGATGCGGAAACCGTGCGGGCCTACGGGGCGACCGTGCTGGCCTGGGGCGGGGCGCATACACGGGAAAAGGTCGACTTCTACCGGGAATTGGGCGTCCATCCGACCGCCACCATGTGGTGCCTGACAGCGGGCCCTTTGCTCAAACAACCCCCCGATCTGGCGGAAGGAGTGATCCGGGACATTACGGGGACCCCCATCGCGGTGCCATGGTTGTCGGACAGCCGCGAGAAGGACGGGCCCAAACTGTGGGGCTGTTTCAACCATCCCGCCTTTCGAGCCCACCTGCGGAAGATGGTGCGCGAGGTCATGGCCGGCGGGGCCGATGGCCTGCATGTGGACGACCACCTCGGTACGGCGCATCCCGCCATCAGCTATGGGGGCTGTTTCTGCGACTTCTGCATGGAGAAGTTCCGGCGGCACCTGGAATCGGTCCCGGCCTCCGTGCGGTCCGCCGCCGGCGTGGGCTCGCTCGAGGGGTTCGATTACCGGACATTGGTGCGCCGGTATGCCTCCACGAGGGAGGACTACTTGAAAGTCCAACACGATATTCCCCTGCACCGGGAATTTGTCGAATTCCATCTGCATGAGGCGGCCCTGAACGTCCGCGAGTTGCACGCCCTCGCCGAGGAGGTGGTGGGACGACCGGTTTCCCTCAGCGCCAACACGGGGCTGCCCTGGCCTCCGCATATGGTCGTGACGCCCCATCTGACCTACCTGGTGGGGGAGGTGGAGCAGAAGGCCGAGGGCGCCCTTGACGGCGGCGGGGCGGTTACCGCCTACCGTCTGGCTGACGCCCTTGGCAAACCGATGGCCGCCACCGCCAGCGGGCAGGACTGGGCCCGGGTGAAAGCGCACCAGTTGGAGAACCGCGTTTGCTCTTGGATTGCCCAGGCCTATGCCTGCGGACAGCGCCTGATGACTCCCGAGTCAGCCTGGTGCCACACCCCGGGCAAGGGCTCCGATTACTATCATGGTCGTACGGAGATCTACGCTCCGTACTACCGGTTCGTGCGAGCGCATGCCGTGTTGTTCGACGGCTATCGGGCCGTTCCGCCTCCGACCGTTGTGCTGTTCAATCCCCCGCTGGATCTGTACGGGGGTGGTCGCATGACCCGGTTGATGGCGCAACTGGCGGAACGGAACGTCCCCTTCGATGTGGTGCTCGCTCCCAACGACTGGGGATTGGGCGACCCGGGACGACTCGCGGAGACATGCGCCGGCTATCACCATGTTCTGCGGGACAACCGCGACCCCTTCCGCCCGGACCATCCCGGTGTGGTCGACATCGCGGAGCAAACCGATCCGGCGGCCCTGATGAAGAAGGGGAAACCCACCCCGTGGCGATCGTCCCAGGACGTATGGATCTTTCCCCGGATGAAGGCCGGGGCGCCGCCGGTTGTCCACTTGCTCAACCGGGCCTACGATCCCGCGAGCGACCGTTTCGCGCCGCAAGGGGAGGTTGTCATCCAGATCGATCCGCACCCTGCCTTCCAGTCCATTCGCGCAGCCGTGTTACACCGTCCCGAGGGGCCGACTCAGGCGGTTACAGTGGAGCAGGGTGCGCAGGGGCTGACCTTGCGGGTTCCAGAATTGAACATTTGGGGCGTTCTGGAATTGGGCGCCCGCCTGGGATGAAAGAGCCATGAGCGGCAAAGAAGCGGACATCCCGGTTACGCCGGCGATTCGCCAGTTGCGCGAGAGCGGGCTGGCCTTTGAGCTCTCGTCCTATGAAGCCGGAGGTTCTGGATGCCTTGCTTAAGCCCGTGCGCGTGGCGGCGGCGATCGCCCCCGGGTGATGAGGATACGCCTGCCCCGAACCAGTCCTGGAGAAGACTTCAGTGGGTTGAGGCTGACCGTATCAGCGGGACCAATAGGAGATCGAGTTTCCTGCCTTCCGGTCCCCGTTCGTACCGGAACACGCGCCACAGGAAGGACCAGCGCCGGAACCCGTCGTGGGTGCGGTCGTAGGTGATCGCCGGGAAGATGTCCACACTCACATCCTCGTTGTTCCGTTCGAAGTGATAGAAGCGCCAGAGGATCCGCTTGCGGACATGCTCGTCCGGCGGCTGGACGGCATCCGGCTTGGGTTTGCTTGTGCGCCTGAAATCATAGAGGCAAAGCAGGAACGATCCGTACCGGTCGTCGCCCCCCAGCGGCGTCGTCAGGTGCGTGTAGGACCAGAAGGGAAAGAACCCGTGATCGCGGGCGGCGGATCGTTCCATCTTCCCCGTGGCCTTGCCGGTCCCATCGCTGACCGGCGTGACATCGACCGTATTGCGGTACCAGACGGCCGGCAGGCTCCAGAAGGTCTTTCCGTAGGATGCGCCCTGGGAAGGGGTCGGGAGGACGGCCGGCATGGGGCCCCGGTTATGGTAGCCGTAGAACGGAAACAGCGACGATTCTGTCCGCTCCCCGTCCGCCGTGTACGTTCCCCATAGGACATTTCCGGTGACCCGCTGTGTTGCCGCATCGCGGTCGCGCGACCAGAACGGGAACACCCAGCCCCCGGAGTGTTCGCCGGTCCGGACGCCCAGCAGGGGCGTCAGGGGATAATAGAAACCGTCGTGGGCATCCCGGTTCCACCCGAACAGGAGCGTGTAGAACTTGTCCCAGTTGTCGTGGTAGTAAAGGGGAAGCAAATACCCCTCGTTCCGGTCGTCACCCCACCGCTCCGAAAACAGACCCAACACCGCATCCAATTGCCGTTCCCTGCCGTTTCGCGTGAACATCGACAGCAGGGGCGGATACACGTAGCGCTCCGCGCGGTCATCGTTCCAGTGGCAGTAGGGCAGGGAGATGAACGTATCGTCCGGCTTGTTCCGATAGAACAGCGGCAGGACATGGGATGAGCCGGCTTTCTCGCCCCAACTGAGATGCGCGAGCGGACCCACGGCCCAGAGGTCGTTTCGCCCTTCCCGCCGCGTCATCCAGGACAGGGCCGGGGCGATCAGGGTATTGGTCGACGTCCGGTTCCAGGTCCACGACGACCAGGGGACTGACAGAAAGGTTCCTTCCGGTCGGTCGTAATAGTACAGGGGTAGAACATGGGAGGATCCGGGCTCTTCCCCCCAACTGAAATGAGCCGCCCCGGCCAAGGCCCAGAGATCCTTCTTCTTCGGCTCCGAGGAATAGAGCGTCAGGGCCGGCGGGACCAGGGTTGTCTTGCGACCGGTGGCGGAGTTCTGCCATTTTGACACCACCGGCGAAAGCAGGGTCTTGTCATGGGCGTCCCACCCATAGAGCGGCAGGAGGTGATGTGACAGGCCGGACCGATCCCGTCGGGCATGGAACAGGGGCGCCACAATCCAGACATCCCGTCCGTCGGTTCCACGATGCCCACCCGACAGCAGCGGCCAGATCAACCACCGGCGTCCATCCGCTCCCGTCTGCCATCCCCCCAGCAGTGTGGCCACCGTCTTCCCTTCGGCGCCCCCACTCCGGTACCAGAGCGGGACCACCGTCTGCCAGGCGTCGGCCCCGCCGTGGCGGGTGCCGGCCGAATAGATCGGGGTCAGCAACCGCCGGTCTTTGCCATCCGACATTCTCAGCATGAGCGGGGGGATCAACTGCCAGTTCTGCCCGTCGCTTCTCGATCGGCTCGACCAGGGGATCGAGAGGAACGTGCGACCGGACTCATCCGCGGTTGAGTAGAAGAATGGAAATATATGACGGCTCTCATATCCCGGACCTCGTCCGAAATGCGCCAAAGGTCCCAGCACCCAGGTGCTGCGACGGTCCTTCGCCTTCCGGCCGCCGGAGAGCAGCGGCACGATCACCCATGCCATTCCGTCGGCATCCCGACGGGTTCCGCCCAGCAGTGTGACCAGCGTCCGCCGGTCATCCCTGCGGCTGGCGTAGTAGAGCGGCAACAAGAGCTGCCAGGCCTTGCGCTGATCGGCGCTGCCGCCCTGGAAGAAGAGTGGGGTGATGGTTTTGTATCCCGTCGCGTCCCGGCCGTGATAGAGAAGCGGCAGCACCAGGTCCCATTGTCCGTCGGCTCCGCGATGACGAGAGTAGGGGAGGGAGAGGAAGAGGTGCCCATCCGGCGACAGGTGGCGCAGATACAGAGGAATCACCGCATCGCCTCGTTCACGGCCGGCGGCCCACTGGTGGGCGAGCGGCCAGGCCGCAAACCGGTAATAATCGCCGGCCCTGCGGGAGTAGCTTCCCATCAAGGGCCAGACGCGCCACCCTTGCACCTCGCGCTGCTTCTTCACATTGACGAAGGGCCAGACCAGATTGAACGAATAGCCGGTGCGATCGGTTGCGTACCACCACAGTGGGATCAAGGCATCCGTGCCGCCGTCCGGTTCCAGGGGATGGCCGAGATGCCAGTAGAGGGGGAATGCCACCGCATAACCCTCCCCCCAGAACACGGGGACGAAGCGGTTCTCTTTTTCAACCCGGTCAAACTGTCCCAGCGGCCATAGCAGGCTGTAGATTTTTCCCGGTTGATCGAGCCCGTACACCGAGGCCAGGGGGCGCAGGGCCATGAACTCGTCGGACTTCTCGAAGAGCGGCCAGAGGATCGAGAGCGTCGGGCTTCGATAGTAGACGATGGGCCAGAGCGGAACGCGCTCTTTTGCGGCACGGGGGTCGGGATCGGTTTCCGTGGAATAGTAGGGGGTCCCCTTGAGATTCGGGCTGGCGCAACCTGAGAGAAGGAGGGTGGCCAGGGGCATCATGCCGAGAAGCAAAGCGAGCCGTCTGACTCTTGAGCGCATCCGCACCTCCCGTGCCGTATTCTGCCGAATGCCTCGTGAATGGCGCAAGCCTATTTGATCCGCACCTTACGTCGCGTTCCGCACCGAAAGTGAGGGGCACGTTGTGCGCCGGGCCTGGAGAGACCAAGCAGAGCGTCGAGCCTTCCCGGATCGGCATCTGGCCAGGCGGTGTCTCAGCCCGCCACAATCTTGCTGAGATCCGCCCAATAGACGCCCCGGAACCCTTCGTGGTTCGAGTCGAAGGTAATGGCGCGGCCGCCCTGCATCCAGCGCGGATGCAGGTCGCACCGCAGGTCCATGGTCTCCCTGGTGAAGGGCTCCGTACGGAACCGGCCCAGGTTGATGCCCTCGTTCCGGTCGACAGAATAGACCTGCAACTTGCGCAGCCAGTCGGGCGTGGACGTGTCGGGATAGCTGTCGTACAGGATCCAACGCTTGTCCGGCGAGTAGGAGCAATGCCCATCCTTCAGGAAGAAGGATGGATCAAAGATCGTCCTGGCACTGGTCCTGTCGCTGATGAGGACGAGGTCCGGTTTCGGTTCCGTCGCGGCATTCGCATAGAACAGCATGCCGTCATCGTCGCGCCAGTGGTAGTGGGACGCCATGCCGGACACCGGATGATGGCGCAGGTTGCCGCCGGTGGCATCGGCCGTCAGCAGGTACGTGATGCAGGGATCGCCTGGCGCTTTCGGGAAGGTTCGCAACAGGATCAGGAAGCGCGACGCGGACGGGTTGAAGGTGATGTGGTTGATGACCACCTTGCGTCCGCCGGTGGTCTCGCCGTGCTTCTCCAGGAAGCTCACCATATCGGTCAGCGACAGGATGAGCCGCGACTTGCCCGTCGTCAGATCCAGAAGAAAGACGCCGTCTTTGTCGGGGACGGCCACGCCAGCGAACGGGTCCGGCGCCTCTTCGTAACCGTAACCCGGCCGGAAGTCGTACACCCGCGCCATGTTGATGCACAACGCCTTGGTCCCATCCCGCGCCACGTTGGCCACCGGGAGGGGGAGCCGGCGTCGCGCGTCCGTTCGGACATTGTGAATGCAGGACCCCAACTGCCCGTTCTCGGCGATGTTGTAAAGACACGTGTCCGGCATCGTCGGCAACCATTGCAGCATGGACCCTTGCTGGAAATTCCATGCACCGGTCTGAGCAAACTCGTGGAAGAGCGGTTCGCCGTCCGCCGCCTGTGACCCCGTGGGCAGATCAAGCCAGCCTATGAGCGCCATGTCCGAGGGAGTCGGCAGTCGGTCGCAAAACTTGACCCGCTGGCAGAGATGCCGGCCGGCGGCATCCGCGGCGGGGATGTCGTAGTATCCGAAGAACGTGTGATCGCCCTTGGGCGAAATCCGGCGCACGGGCACCATGACGTCTACGGTATCAGGCATAAACTCCTCATCTTCTGTGAGCCGTATCACCCATGACGATTCCGGCGCTGTCCTTGCAGGTTTTGTCCATCAATCAACAGTTGCATATCATTGTTCATTCATGCTTTCAAGCGATTGTTTGGATCCAGATACCAGTTGACTTTAGACTTCATGTTCTATAGAGAGCACACAAACAAAACGTGCCGGGAGAAGCTGGAGTCGCATCGGGTGCCGCGCGGGTCACCGGGTGCCGGCGACCGGCTCACGGCACGGGCGGAGGGGCTACCGATATGCGCAAAGCACTGGTCTTGGCGGTTGTATTGGGATTGGGCGGACTAAACGGGTTCGCGGAGGAACTCACCCCGGAGCTGCGGGCGATGCTCGACACGCCGCAGCAGATCAAGGTGCCGCGCATGACCCAGGTTCCGGTCATCGACGGCAAGATCGGCGCGGACGAATGGCGCGAGGCGATCGGGCTCGCGGGCCTGCATTCCGTGCAGAGCGCCCTCAGCCCGCGGCAGGCGGTGTTCTGGTTCGGCTTTGACGGCACGAATGTCTACACGGCGATGCGGGTCAAGATGCGGGCCGGGGAGATCCCCACTTACCGGACCCGCAAGCACGACCGGGTCACGGTGGTCGAGGACTCGCTGGAAATGCGTCTGGTCCCGCCGAAGGCCACGCAGTCGGCCAGCGACCAGGAAATCGGACCGTACCTGTTCATCGCCAACGTGCGGGGGGCGATCACCGATGCCCTGGAGGCAAAGCTGATCGGCCAGGTATTCAACAACTGGAGCCCCAAGACCGTCTCAGCCAGCACTTTCCAAAACGGCGTATGGGAGTTGGAGTTCTCCACGGACATCCGCACGATGCTGAAGAAAGGCTACGTGCCGGGCGACGTGTGGGGGCTGATGATGGCCTGCAACTTTCATCATCCCTGGAACCAGGCGGCGCTGCAGCGCACGTTCCTGAAGACGCTGGATCTCGGCCTGGACGGTTCGCCCGTCGCGGTACAGATGGGGGCGGTGGACAGCCTCATGCAGGGCGGCAACGAGTTGCCGCTCAGTATCGTCAACCTCACCGCCAAGCCGCAGGAAGCCCTGCTGCGTGTGCTGGTCACGCGCGAGGCGCGGCCGGACCCGAAGAAGCCCGCGGAAGTCACCGTACTCAAGTCCCTAGCCCAGAAGGTGTCCCTTGCGCCGGCGCAGGCTTTCGCCTTCAAGAGCCTGCCCTACGATCCAACCTTCCGGATGGAGGTGGACAAGGAGGCTCAGGTCCAGGCGGAGAAGACCGGCGGCAAGGCTGAGGCGCGCAAGGTCTACGATCCCTATGTTGTGGAGATCATGGTGTCCGACACCGCCGGCAAGGACGTGTATTACCGGCGCAGGCTGGATGTGCAGCCGCTCTGGAATACCGACGAGCTGAAATACACGGCGGCGCCCCGGGCGTTTGCCTACGATGTGCGCTACTACAAGACGCAGGGCAAACTCCGGCTGGACGTGGATAGTTTCACCTTGCCGCGGCGCGGCGAGGCGACGGGCGCGCGCATGGCGTTGAAGGACGCCGCGGGCCGGACGGTCCTGGCCCTCCAGACACCGGCGTTTGACGACTACTTCACCTCCGCGGCTTCCAACATCGTCCTCAAGGCGGGGGCCTACACCGCCGATATCGTGATCACCGACAAGTCGGGCCAGCCCATTGCCCAGGACACCTATACCTGCGAGGTCAAGGACTACCCGTGGGAGACCTGCCTGGCGGGCACGTCGGACCAGCGGCTGCCCTGGTTCACGCCCTGCCGCTACGATCGGACCACCAGCACCCTGGCGTGCTGGAACCGCGAGTACCGCATGGGCGCGAACGGGCTCCCGGCGCAGATCGTCCAGAACACCGACCCGTCGCGGCTTCCGCGCGTATGGGGCGGCTGGACGCAGACCGGCGTGCTGACGGGCCCGGTGCGGATCGAGGGTACCCTCAACGGCCAGGCGTGCCGGTCGGACACCACGGGCGGCGGCGGGTTCGCCGTGCGCGAGCAGAACGAGGTCCGAGTGCAGGGGCAGGGGACCTTCGAGATGGGCGGCGTCCGTTTCGCAGTGGACACCTGGTTCGAGTGCGACGGCATGCTGAAACTCGCCATCACCTACGGCCCGGCCGCCAAGGACAAGCCCGTTGCCATGGACTCCCTGCGGCTGGTGATTCCCTATGCCTGGGACGCCGTGCCCTGGATCACGCTGCCGAAGATCACCTCCACGCATGTCGCGCGAAGGCTCGCGGACCGCTCGGGCGTGCAGTGGGCCAGCAGCGAACCAGAGACGCAACTGCCTATGACGGTCGGCAGCTTTGTGCCGTCGGTATGGGTCGGCACGCTGGAGAACGGCGTGCTGTTCTTTGGCGACAACGACAAGGGGTGGGTGCCTTCGGGCAAGGTTCCGGCGGTGCAGGTGGTCGGGTCGGAGGATCGGACGACGCGCGCCTTTGTGCTGAACCTTGTGGGCGAGCCGTTCCAGTTGGGATCGGACCGCACGGTGGTCTTTGCGCTCGAGGCCACGCCGGGCCGGCCTTTCCCGCCGCCGGGCAAGGGCAGCCGGCCGGAGTACCGGCAGCGCCAGTGGACCATGGTCAACGTGGTCAAGTCGGGCCGCGGCGCGACCGAGAATGCGCCGCGCACGGTGGATTGCGTCGATTACGACAAGTGGTCCCAGTTCGCCTCCACGCCTTACGTGCATGGCGGCAAGCCGCCGTACGGCGTCGATCTGGCGCGCGGCTCGCTGAACGACCACTGCGCGATCCACATCGAGACCGGCTCCAAGGCCGAGATTCCCTTCGGCTACCCCGACTGGGAAACGGCCATCTTCCCCGAATCGTACCGCCGGTTCACCGCCTTCCACATGTCCAAATGGCTCAGCATTCCCTATGGGATTGACGCCTATTACTTCGACTGCGTGGCGGCGCCGTTCGGGGATGACGTGGACGCGGGCATGGGCTACGTCATGGACGACGGCCGGGTGCAGCCGGGGTTCGGCCTCTTTGCGCTGCGGGAGTTCTTCAAACGCTGCGCGCTGGTGCCCTGGGAACTCGGGCGGCCGTCCTGTAACACCTTCCACACATCGGCTCCGCACCAGTGGATTCACCTCTTCCCCTTTGTCGAGGAACGCATCGAGGGCGAGCACATTCCCTGCCCGATCCCGGAGAAGGGCCCCGCGCCGGTCATCCGCTATCTCGGCGAAAAGATGATGCTATACCACTCGCTGGCCTGGGGCATGCCGGTATTCCAGCTTAACAACATGTGGCACGCGGCGGTGCCGGACAAGGACGACCGGTTCGAGACCAACCAGGCCGAGTTGGCGATGTGGGGTATCACGAGTGTGGGCGGGACCATTCCCGGCGGGGTCTTCACCGACGAGCCTTTCAGCACGTTTCCCCCGGCGATGACGCGCACCATGGATCCGGCCGTGGAGTGGGAGGTGATCCCGCCGTGGCGGACCTCGCGATGGTTCCGGCACACGGACCCCGCTCTCCAGATCACGGCCTGGCGCTCGGCCCGGCGCCTGATCTTCTACGTCGCCAACTGGGGCGAGAAGGACCTGTCGGCCATCCTGGCGCCCGACTGGCGCGGGCTCGGCTACAACCTGGACGGCGAGTGGGAGATTCAGCATCTCACCCGGTTCACCCTTGCCGGGGCCAAGGGCCAGGGTGGCAGGGACCCGAATCTGGGCGTCCGCGAGGTGACCGGTCCCAACGGGGTGACCTTGAATCTGCGGCTCCCTCCGAGCCGCATGGAGGCGTACGTCTTCATCCAGAAAGCCTGGCCGCTGGGTCGCCCGCAGGACGGCGCCCCCTACGCGGTGAGTGGAGCGAAAGCCGTCGAACCGATGCCGAAGGAGCAGGGCCGGTGATGCATCGAGGCATTTGTTCCTGGCTGACCGCTGTCATATCCACCATCGGTTGCGTTGTGACTGCGGCTTCTGCGCCGGGGCAGCCTCCGTTCCTGAGGGTCACCCGGGATCGTCTCCACGAAAAGGTCTACCGGATGGATGCGTCTGTCTCCGATCCGGAATGGAAGGGGGCCTGCGGCCTGGTCGGCATGGTCAACGCCCCCGCCGGCCTGGTGAGCGAATCCAGCGGACTGGATGTCCGCTGGCGGATCAACTATGACGATCAGCGCCTCTATTTCATGGCCGTCTGCATCCAGCCGAAAAGCGCGGCGTTCATTGCCACGGCCGTCGCCAATGACGATCCGGCGATTTTGAAGGATGACCATGTGGTGATCCAGTTCAGTTTCAACCCCAGGGAGCGGGCGGGAACGCAGAAGTACTTCATGCTGGCGGTGAACCCGAAAGGAGCGCTGTACGACATCATCCGCAACGCCGAGCCCGGTCAGGACCGTCTGGACTGGTCGAGCGGGGCCGAGGTCAAGTGTTCCTTCATGAACTACTGGGCCGATTCAATCCGGTGGATCACGGAGATCAGCATCCCGCTGAAACAGATAGACACCCCCTCGCTGGAAGGGAAGCGGATGCTCCTGCAGCTTGCCCGTTGTTCCGCGGGGGGGCGTGACGGGTTTTCGTATATCTCCTGGGCGCCGGCCGGGCTGACCGAGTGGGACCGCTTCGGGGAGGTCCTCTTCGAGGCCACGGCCCCCGTCTATCTCGGGGGGTGGCTGGGCAACGTCAATATCGGCAACCTGCATTACAAGAGCACCGTGTTCAACAAGGGACACAACGGCAAACAGGAGTACTGCGTCGACCTGACGGTCACCTCAGGCGGGACAGAACTCCTGACCAACACCCTGAAGAAGATCCTGTTGCCGGGCGAGGGGTTTGAGTTTGATGCCGGACGGGCGGCTTTCAAACCGCGGGAAGACAATCTCCTGGCCCTTCGGGTGTATGAGAACAGGCCCGGTGCCCCGTATGAACTCTATTCGGTCAGTCTCCCCTTCAAGGGGTATGCGCGGAGCGATTTCAACAAAAAGATGGAGCTTTGGCGGTCATCCCGCAAGATCGCTTTCCCGGCCCACGCCACCTATCGCCATGCGTTCTATCCTTACTACAACAAACTGGAAACCTGGGTGGATACACGTATCGATCGAGCACTGTCCGATGATCCGCAGAAGGCGGACAAGATCATCGCGGCCAAAAGCATGTGCGTGCGCCTGGTGGACAAAGACGGCACCGTGTATGGACAGGCCGCGGCCGATCTGTCCGAACAGAAAGGACGCGTTCTGGCCGAACTGACGCAGCCTCTGCCGGCCGGCCGTTACACGCTGGTGATCGAACTGCAGAATGGCGATGAGACGGTCGATGTCGAGAAGCGGGAGATTGTCCGTGACCGTTTCCCATGGGAGCACAACACGATCGGCAAGGAGAAGGTGATCATTCCCCCCTGGATACCGGTCACCACTGACGGGACCAGGATCGGCGTGTGGGGGCGGGAGTACGATCTCGGGGAAAACGGGCTGCCGGTTTCAATCAAGGCCGAGGGTCGGGAGATCCTGGCGGGCCCGATGACCCTGATTGCCGACATCAAGGGGGAGAAGAAGGTCCTGACGCCAGTCACCCGCACACAAGTGGTTCGAGTGAAGGGGCAGAAAGTTCCTGCGGAATTCGAGCGCTACCAGTTCCAGGGGTCCTGTCCAAAAGCCAGACTGGAGGACACCGACGGCTATGCCGCGACGGTTTCGGCGGAAGGAACGATCGGGGATCTCACGTGTGAGATCGCCGGGACCATGGAGTACGATGGCTGGTACCGGGTCAAACTCAGGCTCACGCCGCCGTCATCCGGGGCGAAGGTGAACAGCCTGGACCTGGTCATTCCCTTCGATTCGGCAGCCAATCTCATGAGGTTTGAAAGGGGCGAGATCTACAAGCAGGCTACGATACCGAAAGGTTCGGGGATCCTGTGGGAGAGCACGTCGCTGCCGATGGTCGCCAACTGCCGGAACTCGTTCATCCCCGCTGCGTATATCGGCAACTACTCGCGCGGCCTATGGTGGTACGCCGAGAGCGATAAGGGGTGGGTGACCAGCGACAAGGAAAGTCTGGTCCGACTGGAGCGCGACGACGGCGGCAAGCTGCTGTTGCGCCTGCGTCTGGTCAACACCCCTGCCGAAATCAGGAGCCCACGCGAGATCGTGTTTGCCGTACTCGCCTCTCCCACCAAGCCCCGGTTTGCTAACCATCGGGCCTTGCAGTGGGAATCCGATGCCACCACGGGGAAGGGGATGATGACCTCCAATGGGCTTTGCGCGAACCACTGGACCGGTAACTACGTCATTGGCACCGGCTGGCCGACCTTCACGTTGTATACCGATGAGGACTATGAGGGACTCCGCTACGCCTTGCACGACATGAAGCTGGGGCCAAGGGACCGGGGCATCTGCAAGAACGGCGAACCCAGCGACTACCCGATGCGTTGGGCCCTGCCGGCGCGTGAGGACCGGCCGGTGAAGCTGTACGGGTCCATCTCCTGTGTCGGCACCGGCTGCCGCGAATTCCCGACGTTTCGTGGCGAATGGGGACTGGGGGTGGGGGACAACGATGCCGTGCTGAAGGACTCGGCAACGATGTATGGCCTGCAGAAGAAGGGGAAGAAGAACCTGGGCGGCACCCGTATTTGGGACATCGACGACAAGCTGGGGCAATTCTGGTCCACGGGTGGAGAGAGTTACCGGGACTTCTTCATCTGGCATATCACACAGGCGGCCGAAAAGTCGGGCTTCAACGGAACCTACAACGACAATTTCGAGCATTTCATCCGTTTCCCCGTGGATACCGACGCGACCGGTGACGCCTACCGCCGCGATGACGGCACGCTTCAGGGGTTGGCCGGTGTCTTCCGGCGGCGGGATCTGCTCCGTCGCATCTCCACGGCCCTCTGGCTGTGCGGGCGGCCGCCGTTCAATTGCATGAATGTCTCCGAGCCGCAACCGTCTTTCACTCAGATGGGGTATGCCATTGAAGGCAGAAGCTACACCGCCAACCCCAATCATGACTACATCGACACGGGATTCACCCCGGACGCCTTCCAGGCGTTGACCGTGCGCCCCGAATCGCCCGTGGTGATTTCTCCCAACTTCCCGCCGTATGAGAGCGACAGGACATACAACCGCACCGCGGAGCGACTGGTGCTGGGGTATTGTCTTCTTTTCGACCGGGGGATGCGCATCACCTACTTCTCGCTGAAAAAGGACGTTCAGCAGATGCTGGACCGTCTGCAAACAGAGGTCGGCTTCTTCGACGGCGCGCGACTGGTCCCCTGCTGGGAAGACGGCGGCTGGCACTCCCCGCTGCCGGAGAAGATGCTGCTCGGGGGCTACGTCCATCCCCAGGGAAAGCGGGCCGTGCTGATACTCCTGAACGGCGACGAGAAGGACGTTGAGACGACTTTCTCGATCGAAGGGCAAAAGATCTTGTCGTGCAACATTGCTGACGTGCAGGATCTGGAGAGCGGCGAACGGATTCCGTGTGAAGACGGCAGGTTAACGGTGAAGATCGGTCGCCACCAGGTCCGGTACTTCGTGGCGGGTAACAAGTGACCCGGAGGGCTGTGGATTAGGTTAACAGGTGACTATGATATCATGGTACGGATTAGGAATGGTGGAGCATACGCACTTAAGAGTGCCTTTGTGCAATGAAAATAGTCAGTCCTATGATATGCTGATCCGACATAAGAGCTGTTGATACTTCTCAATAGCTGCATAACATATATATGACATGAGCAAGAAGAAACCGCGTCAGCCGCTCCGTGAGCTGGTTCTTGAGAGTATTCGACGGGAAATCGCCGGATGCTGCAAAGTTGGCGATTGCCTGCCGCCCGAGGCGAGTCTCAGCAAGCGATTCGGCGTGAGCCTCATCACGTTGCGGGAGGCGGTCTCGATTCTCTGTCACGAGGGATGGCTGGAACGTAAGCAGGGCAGCGGGGTGTATGTGCTGGACCGCAGCAGGCGACAATGGGTCGGCATTCTGACCACGTTGGATCTTGCTCCCGCCCGTCCACCCCGGCATTGGATGCGCATGATCCAGACGTTCCAGGAACGACTGTGGAGCCAGGGCTATCGCTGCCGCGTGTATCTCGGGCGCAACCAGAGCGCAGACCAGCGGACCGCGCCTCCGGAATTCCTGTCGGACGTGGCGGAGGGCCGCCTGTGCGGCGTCCTCGCGGCGGCTACACCGCCCGATTCCGCCTGGATGAAACCGCTTATGGAGCAGCACGTGCCGGTGGTGGGTGGTGTCTCCTATGCGTATGGAGTCGACCCCGGCGGGCAGCGCAGCGTGGTCCGCATGGGTGTCCAGCACCTGCATGAGATTGGATGCCGCCGCATTGCCCTGATCGGTGCGGATAGCGAACGCACGCGGCCTGCGGGGCAACCGCCTTTGGCAGGCATTCTGGAGGCCGAACTTCAGGCGGAGGGATTGCCGTTCTTCCCCGCGTGGTGCCGGACGGAACTTCGCGCCACGCAGGAAGGCGGGGGCTGGGAGGTATTTCGCGATCTATGGCGCGCGCGCGCCGACAAGCCGGATGGGCTTGTGGTCACCGATGAGGTCCTTTTCCAGGACGCTTGCCTGGCCTTGCTCAACATGCGCATTCGGGTGCCGGAAGACCTGCATGTGGTTGCGCATGCGTCGCGTGGGGCGGCGGTCAGCGCTCCGTTCCCCGTGGCCCGCATCGAGTCCGATTCCGAGGCGGAGGCGTTGGGAATGGCGGATTTGCTGATCCGGCTGATGCGGAACGAGCCGCCGGACCAGCCGCGGGTCGTTGTGGAATGCAAGTTGGTGACGCCCTATGGTCACGCCGAACATGCAGTCGGGGTGGCCACAGTGGCGGACGCCGCAGGCGCGACTATTGAGGACGGAACATTGGAAAGCATCAGGGGGGCATGACCCATGCCTGAGGCCGGTTGGCTCGCGGTCGTGCCGGTTGTCATGATGGCTTCGTTGGTCGCGTGCGCCGGCGACATCTACGTGAACAACAAGGCCGGCGACGACCGGAATCCGGGCACGGAACAGGCCCCCTTCCAAACGCTTCGGCCGGCGGCGAAGGCCATGCGGACGGGCGACACCCTCCATCTGGCGAATACGGGTGAGCCGTATCGACGGCGCGAGCACTTCGATCATCTGGCGTTTTGGTATATCCCGGGCGGCAGCCAGGATAAGCCGACGGTGATCGACGGACATGGGGCCACCATCACCGGGCTGACGCATTATCAAGCCGGGGAATGGAAAGATGAGGGGAACCAGGTGTTCAGCCTCATGCTGTCCAACAACTATCACACGAGCCGCAGCTACTGGGTGGGGTTCGACCTGGTGTTCTTCGACGGCAAGCCGGGGATAAATGGCGAAACCCGCGCGAGTCTGGTTGCCGGCGGATACTTCCTGCACGCCAATGCCTACTTTCCCGCCGTCGCGGGCAAGCGGGAGCCGGACCCGCTGAGGAACACGCTCTATGTGCGGCTGCCCGACGGCAAGACCCCCGCCGATATCAAGATCGAGGCCCCGGGTGGGGACGGCATCGTCAGCATCGGAAGCGACCATGTGACGGTCCGGAATCTGACCAGCATGTACTCGTGCAATGACGGCTTCTCCTCCAGCAAGAATGTCGGGGTGCGTTTCGAAAACGTCAGGGGCTGCTACAACATGGATCAGGGTATGTCCCACCACGGCACCACGAAGGCCACCGTGGTCGATTCCCGTTTCGACCACAACGCCAACTGCGGCATCGTCGATGTCTATCCCGAAGCTGAGGTCACGTACCGGGACTGTGTGATCGAAGACAACCCGTTCCAGGGCGGGGTCGAGTTCCATCGCGGAAAGTTCGTCATGGAGAACTGCGTCATCCGCAACAACGTGGGCCCCCAGTTGAATGTCGTCAACGATGCGGATGTCACCCTGATCAATTGTTTCCTGGGGAGAACCGGCGATGTCGGCGGGGGCATTTTCATCCTGAGCGGTACATTGTCCCTCAAGCAATCGACCGTCTACGGCGTGAAGACGGGGGTGGAGGTGGTGTCCGCCCGCGCGTTGAGAATTGACCATTCCGCGTTTATCGGGTGCGAGACGCTCTATGACTTCTCCCGATGGCGCGGCATGTCGGAGGCGACGCTGGACCTGGACGATAACTTCCTGCAATCGAAAAGGGTGGCGTATCCCGGGACGAACCTTCCGTCCGGGGATGTGCGGGCGTTCATCGATCATACGGGTCTGGACAGGCATTCGATGGTCGAAGTCTTTTCCGGGCCCCTTCCGCCGCTGACGAACTCTATCACCGGCAGGGATGGGACGGTGATCGGGGCGAGACTGGATGGTGGCGCCATGCGGAGGGCGAAACATGATCGAGACTAGCGCGTTGCTGTTGACCGTTATTGGGTTGGTGGCGTTCTCGGGGGCCGCCACGGTCTGTGGCCAGGGGGGCACGAATGAAGCGGCTATCCCCGCGGTCAATCCCCGTCCCGGCGAGACCAAAGAGTATGATTGGATGGAACGCCAGCAGCAGGTCAAAGACCTGTGCGCCAGGATGGGCAACATCGACCTGGTCTTCATCGGCGACTCAATCTTCCACTATTGGGCCGGGAACCCGGAGGCCAGGTATGTCAGGGGCAAAGAGTCCTGGGACAGGTATTTCGGGACATACGATGTCGTCAACATGGGCTTCGGCACCGACCGGACCCAGCATGTGCTATGGCGCCTTGACCATGGGGCCGTCGATGGGCTATCGCCGAAGGTGGTCGTCCTGATGATCGGCGCCAACAACATTCTCGCCGGGGGCACGATGAAGGTGATGTATACGCCCGAGGAAATCAGTGCGGGGATCAGGGCTATATGCGGGCGGCTGAGGGAAAAACTGCCGCACACCAGGATCCTCCTGGTGGGCATCCTGCCGCTGTCCGATGCGGCGTCCACCAAGCACTGGCGTCGTTTCCGGGATCCCATCAAGCAGGTGAACGGCATGATTGCCGGCCTGGCCAAGGAGGATGCCAACATTCGATTTGTGGACCCCGGCGACCGGTTTGTGGGGAAGGACGAGTCCATCAGCCGGGATGTCCTGTCCGATTTCGTGCATCCAACCGCAAAGGGATATGAGATGCTCGGCGCATCCATCAGCCCGATCATCAAGGAGTTACTGGGAAAATGAGCACTGGAAAGCATGCCGGGAAAGGCCGATCCGGATTGGGGCGTTCGATTCGGAAGCCGTCGAGAATTTCGGTTCCCGGTCTGGGCGGGTATGGACATTTGTGGGCCGATTTGGGGAAGAGGACGGGACTCAGGGTCGTCTGCAACGACCCGGAAGCCGGCATTCAAGGCGTGCTGGACGGCACCCTTGTCATTCACGTCAACCCCGGGCTGAACCGGGAGGCCTTTTGGATCGATGCCTCACGCGACCGGATGGTGGTCCGCGCCTCAACGGTCGAGGGATTGTGGCGCGGCATGAACACGCGGGCGACCTCGTTGACGGGTGGCGTCCGTCCCATCCGCGGCTCGATGAAGGACTGGCCCGCCATGTCCATGCGGGGCGCCCACCTGGACTTGACCTACACCATGTACACGCCGGAATTCCTGATGGGGCTGTTGCCGCAATTCTCGGCCCTGTCGGTGAATACGCTCCTGCTCGACATTTCCGACAAACTGGTCTTTCCGGGGCTTGAGACGCTGGCCCATCCCGACGCCCTTCCCATGGACTTCTGGCGGAAGTTCGGTGAGGAGGCGACCCGCTGGTTCATCGAGGTTATACCCACCGCACAGACGTTCGGCCACATGGGCAACTATCTCAAGCACGCGGACGTCAAGGATCTCCGCGAGAAACCGGATTCGTCGGCCGTGCTCTGTCCATCCGACAAGCGATCGCTGGAATTCATCGAGCGGCTCATTGACGGGGTCCGGCAGGCATTCCCAAAGAGCCGGTTCATCCACGCCGGGCTCGACGAAGTGGGGTATTCGGGCCAGTGCCCCCGTTGCCGGGGTCGCTACGCGCGCCTGGGATACGGGGGAATCTACCGGGAGCACATCAAGCGGGTGCACCGGATGGTGCGACGGCGCGGGGCGCGCATGATGATGTGGGCCGACATGCTGGTTGCCTACCCGGAGGTATGCGAGGGACTGCCCCGCGACATCGTCATCAATGACTGGCAGTACTTGCGGTATGCCGGCGACGAGACAACCTGGTTTGTTTTCACCGGCATGAAGACGCCCTCCATGCAGGAGACCGGCGGCAAGGACGATCTGGACGCCAAGTTTCCCGCCGACCTCCGGGCCGAGTATGACGCGTACCTGTGCGGCGACGATGACGCGGCGCCGTTTAAGGGGTATCCGTACCTGCGCTACTTCCTCGACAAGGGCTTCGATGTCGTCGGCTCGCCGGCGAGCAAGTGTTTCGGGTCGCATTTCGCCATGCCGATGTATGAGAAACGCCTCCCGAACGTGCTGTCGTTCACCGCGGAGCTCGCGAAGAATGGGGCCATGGGCGTGATCAACACCAACTGGAGTCCGCGCGGCACGCATTTCATGGCGGCCTCCTTCCCGGGCTATGTGGCCGGTGCGCTGGCCGCCTGGAAGGGCAACGCCTCGATCGGGGAGATCGATGATGCCCTTGGCGCGCGGTTCCTGGCGAAGCGCCAGGCTGTCATGAAGGACTTCCTGACGGTTGGCCGGCAGATCCTGACGCTGACCCGGTATGGCTGGAGCGAGGACCCGGAACACTTCTCGATGATCCTTCAGGACAAGTTCAAGGCCATGGAAACGGAATTGCGGGCATTGGACGCCCGGAAACGGCGAAGCCTGATCGCCAGCCAGAAGCAGATCGCCCGGGCCGCCGAGCGGCTCATTACGTGGGGTGAGACCTCTTGCCGCCACCCCTTCGGCCGGGAGGTGGCGCTGGCGTGCGGCATCATCCTGATCAAGTTGAGGGAGGAGCGCCTGTTGCTGGGCGGGGACTCCCCGGCGGCGGTTCGACTGCTTCTGAAAGACTTGCGGAAAATGCGCGACCGTGTGCATCGCGCGATGGGGAAAACCCTGGCCCCGAGTTCCCTGGGCGCCTTGAGGCGTGTCTTGTTTGACGGCAGTTTCCAGTTCTGGCGGACACGTCTGGAGGCTCCAGCCCGGTGATCGTCAGGGTGTCTTGCTATTGCGGGACAGGACATCCTGGACGATCAGTCCTGCGAGCGTGAACCCGAAGACGGCGGTCACGTGCACGACTGTTCCGTTGATGCGCCTCTTCTGTTTGCACCAGTCGGGACGGTCTCCAGGCGCTTCGCCGGACCGGGGCTGACAGTCGCAGGTGCCGGTCCCGCACGGGGTCGCCTCCACCGGGTCGCGCGGCAATTCCTCGCTGTAGACGCAAAGGAAGTCCCGTGGTGCGCCGTGCCGGCCGAGTCGCTTGCGCACCATGCGGGCGAGGGGACACACCGACGATTTCGAGAGGGGCGCCACGCGCACTTGCGTGGGGTCCAGTTTGGCCCCGGCCCCCATGGAGGAGAAGACCGGCACGCCCGCCGACTGGCAGTGTTCCAGCAGCAGCACTTTATTCTGCAGGCTGTCGATGCAGTCGAGAACGTAGTCGAAGGCCCCCAAGTCAAACCCGGCACGCGTACTCGCGTTGTAGGGCATCTGCAGCGCTTCGATCATGGCGCGGGGGTTGATCTCCAGCAGTCTGCGCCGGAGTTCCTGCGGCTTCGGCTGTCCGACATTCAGCGCGGTCGCCTGGGCCTGGCGGTTGACGTTGGTGGCGCAGACGACGTCCGAGTCCACGATCAGCAGATGCTCGACACCGCTGCGGATGAGGGCTTCGGCCGCCCAACTCCCGACGCCACCAATGCCGAACACTGCGACACGCGCGGTGGCGAGCTCGGTCATCGCCCGTTTTCCGATCAGCAGTTCGGTGCGGTGGAACAACTGTCCGCGTCCCGGGACGGTTCGTGCGGTATGCCCCTCCGGCGTTTGGGAGGGCAGAGCGGTGTCTTGAGGATTCTGATGCGACTGCATGGGCGTTGGCAGGAGTATTGGAGCGATGGGCGAATCGGGCAAGCGCAGAATGGGCGCCTCTTTGATCTGCGGGACATGGACCGGCGAGGCAGTGGCCCCGCAGATCCCGCCATACCGTGGCGCCCGGCCGGTGCGGCGGGGACTATGCACCTGCTGGGGTGGTGGGGGAGGCTGGGTTCAGGTGCATGCTTGATTCCGGGCGGGGGACGGGGATACAGTACGCGCGCCTGTTTATGAGTGCGAACACCCCATCATCCCTGACCGTGTTTCCGTGTCAACGCCCTGGCGGCGGGCTGACCGTGCCGGGCGACAAGAGCGTCTCGCACCGCATGGCGATGCTGGGCGCGCTGGCGGCGGACACGACCACCGTGCGCGGTTTTTTGCGCAGTGCCGACTGCGTGACCTTGCTCGAGGTCATGGAGCAGCTCGGCGCATCCTGGGCCTTCGATGCCGACCGGTTGATTATCCGGGGGGTGGGGGGGCGTTTCCGGGCGCCGTCACGGGCCCTCGACATGGGCAATTCCGGCACCGGTATCCGTTTGCTGGCCGGGCTGCTGGCCGGCCAGGCGTTCGCCAGCGAGTTGACGGGCGATGCGTCGCTGCGATCGCGCCCGATGCGCCGGATCCAGGAGCCGCTCGAACGCATGGGAGCGCGGGTGGAACTGCTGGGCGAATCCGGTTGCGCCCCCCTGCGCATTACCGGCGGGCGTCTGCGCGGCATCGAATACACCCTCCCGGTGGCCTCCGCCCAGGTGAAATCGTGCGTGCTGCTCGCCGGCCTCTTCGCCGAGGGGGTCACCGCCGTCATCGAATCTAAACCCACCCGGGATCACACCGAACGGCTGCTCAACGCGATGGGGGTGCCGGTGCATACCGACGGCCCGCGGGTGTGGCTGACGGGCTATGGGGCCCAGGGCCCTCGTCTGCGGGGCCGCGAGTGGGTGATCCCGGGCGATTTTTCGTCGGCGGCCTTCTGGCTCACGGCCGCCGCCGTCACGCCGGGCTGCGTGATCGAAGTCCGCGGCGTGGGTTTGAATCCGCGGCGCAGCGCCCTCCTCGGCGTCCTGAAACGCATGGGCGCCTTGGTGACTGTCGAACCTGACAGCCGTGCCTCGGCATGCGAGACACTCGGCACTATTCGTGTGGAAGGCCGCGAATTGACGGGCACGGAGGTGGGGGGAGCCGAAATCCCGGACCTGATTGACGAGCTGCCGTTGGTGGCCGTTGCCGCGGCCAAGGCTCGCGGGCGCACGGTGGTTCGCGATGCGGCCGAATTGCGGGTGAAGGAATCCGACCGGGTGCACAGCGTGGTGGCCAGCCTGAGCCGTCTGGGCGTGCCGGCGGAGGAGCGGCCCGACGGGTTTGTCATCGAAGGCGGCGCCATCATTCGCGGCGATGTCGCCCTCGACAGTCACGGCGATCACCGCATCCCGATGGCGATGAGTGTGCTGGCGCTGTCGGCCTCGGGACCGGTGCGCCTGGACAACATCGCGTGCGTCAATAAATCCTATCCCGAGTTCTGGGACGATCTCAAGAAGGTGGGCGGACATGTCGAGTGACGTTATTGCCATCGATGGGCCCTCGGCCTCCGGGAAATCCACGGTTGCCCGCCGGGTGGCGGCCCGGCTTGGCCGGTTGTATGTCGATTCCGGGGCCCTCTACCGGGGCATCACCTGGCGGGTGCTTGAGGAGGGCCGCGACCCGGCGCAGCCGGATCAAGTCCTGGCGGTCCTGCGGTCGATGCCGATTGAGTTCTTTGTGGACGCGCAGGCGGTCCGATTCCGCATCGGGGGTTACGAGCCGGTGGCCGAAATCCGGAGCGAGCGGGTGAACGAGCGGGTCAGCCTGGTGGCCGCCGTGGGCGACGTGCGCGCGCAGGCCACCGCCTGGTTGCGGGCCATGGCGACGCAAGGCCCGCTGGTCATGGAAGGGCGTGATATCGGCACCGTGGTGTTTCCCGACGCCCGGTTCAAGTTCTACCTCGACGCGAGCCCCGAAGAACGCGCGCGGCGGCGGCATGCCGAAACGGAGGGCGCCGATGTGGGACGCGTGATGGCATCGCTGCAGACTCGCGACCGGCGGGACAGCGGCCGGCAGACCGCGCCGTTGCGCGTGGCGCCGGATGCCTGTACGCTGGATACGACGGGGCTCTCCATTGACGCGGTGGTCGCCCGCATTGTGGCGTTGGTCAGAGAGTGAAGGATATACCTATGGAAACAACGATTGAGGGGGTCGTGATCAAGGACCTGGCGACGCATCCCGATCAGCGGGGATTCTTCCGGGAGATCATCCGCGTGACGGATCCTTTTTTCAATCCGGGCTTTGGACAGTGGAGCCATTCCCTGATGGTGGACGGAGTCATCAAGGCCTGGCACATCCACCAGATCCAGACGGACTACTGGTATGTGGCCACGGGGGTGCTGAGGGTGGGGCTGTGGGACTGCCGTCCAGGGTCGCCGACCCTGGGCCGGACCATGGACTTCCGGATGGGCGATGGCCAGCCGGGGCGGGTCGCCAAGATCCCGCCGGGTGTGGCGCACGGCTGTAAAGTCCTGAAATCGCCGGCGAACCTCATCTACATGACGACGCACATCTATAATCCGGCGGACGAGGGGCGCATTCCCGAGGACGCGCCTGAAGCGGGTTTCGATTGGACCCGGGAGCAGCCGTAGTGAGCGGCTAAGGCCGGGCGAGTTCCTCGCGGATCGTGCGGGCGAGCAGCATGAGGGGGGCGGGTTTGATCAGGTAGTGCTCGATGCCGAGCGCGCGTACGGCGGCAATCTCGGCGGGCCCGGCGTAGGCGGTCGTGACCATGGCTTTTTGCAGAGGCCGGATCTCCCGAATGCGGCGGAAGGTCTCAATGCCGTCCAACCCGGGCTCCATGCGCATGTCGAGCAGAACGAGGTCGGCCCCGTTTTCCTGCATATAGTGCACGGCGTCATCCCCGTTTGCGGCCGTGACGGTCTGGTATCCCAGCTCACGCAGGATCCGGGCCGTGGAATCCCTGACGGCGTCATCGTCATCCACGATCAGGATCTTCTCATGACCGCCGGGAAGCCGCTCGGACAGGGATGCCGGGCCGCCTTTGCGGCGAACGGATTTCTGGAAGAACGAAACGCCCGCCAGACGCTGGAACGCGAACACCACACCCACCATGATCAAATAGATCAGGCAGACGATGCCGATCCACTCGAGCAGGGAGAAACCGCTGAGCTGTATGCCGGAAAACCATTCAATCAGCCACGCCATGCCTGCCCTTCCTTCCCCCCCCCCGAAACGAAGGCGCACATCCTAGAGGCGGGTACCGCATTGTCAAGCCGCGGGATGTCAAGCCGCGTGATTGACAGTGCATGGCCGCGTGATTAAGCTGCCGTTTGTTTTCTGCAGCACTGGAAGCCGGTGCGGTTAGGGGTGGGATCGATGCCGACATACGAGTACGAATGCAAGAAATGCAACCACGCCTTCGAGCAGTTTCAGCGCATGAGCGATGCGCCCCTGAAACGGTGTCCGAAGTGCAAGGGGGCCTTGCGGCGCCTGATGGGAACGGGTGCCGGGATCATTTTCAAGGGCAGCGGGTTCTATCAGACGGACTACCGTAGCGATAGTTACAAGAAGGCCGCGAAAGCCGATACCGGTGCTCCGGCCGCGCCCCCGGCCACCTCCACACCCGCCAAGAAGGCGGACTGACCATGGCCATCAAGATTGAGTGCCAGCTTTGCCGGTTCAAGAACGACCTGGGCCGTGTGTTCTGCGCCCAATGCGGGAAGCGACTGGAGCTGACCCATACCTCGCTCGGGGAACTGGCCGGCCGAAGCACCTTCGAGTGGGGCCCCGTCATTCGCCGGATCGTCGTTGCGGGTCTGCTGCTGGCGGGCGGCGGGGTGATCGCCGCCGCTTTCTGGGTGCAGCATCCGCCCACCCTCCAGATCGATCCGGCCGGCGTGCAACAGATTCCACTGAAACAGCGCGCCTGGCAGAATGCTCTACGGGCCCGCCGCGAGATCAAGCTCACCTTCACGGAGGCGGAGATGAACGGGTTTCTGGGCGAGCGGGCCAGGCTGCGCAAGCTTCAACGCCTGTCCATCGACTTCAAGACCGGTTCGTTCACGCTGGCGGCGTGGCACCGCTGGATGCCCGTGCCGCAGGTGACGGTTCTGACCAATCTCGTGATCCCGGTGTCGTGTGAACTGAGCGGACGGTTTGATGGCGGCACGCTGGTGATCCAAGGAGGTCGCCTGGGCCATCTGCCGGTGCCGGCGCCGCTGGCCTCCGTGACGACGCCCTGGTTCAGGAACTGGTTCGATGACATCCTCGCCCAGACCGGCATGGTGCGTTCCCTGAAGAGCGTAACCTTCGACGAGACGGGAGCCCAACTGGTGTTCGGACCGTGAGATCGAGCGTCAATGCCATGTTAGCCCCCGCCGTCATTCGATGCCTGGTCCTGATGCTCTGCGGGGCGGGAGCGATCAAGGGGGGCGCCCAGGATGGGCCGGCGGCGGCAGTGGCCGCTCGCCCGGATGTGACGACGAGTTCCAGCGGCCGGTTCGTCGTGACGGGCCCGGATGCGGCCAAGACGAGAGAATACACGCACTGGGCGGAGGCGATGGCCGAACGGGTGGAACGTCGGCTCGGGATGCCGTTGGCCTTCACCCGCCAATCGCCGCTGCGCATCCACCTGGCGCCGGCGGACTCCTCGACCGCCGGCATCGTCGTGCAATGCCAGTACCGCGAGGGCCGGTTGAGTGCCGGCCTGACCGTCAACGAATACGCGGCACTGGACTACGAGGATCTGCTCGCCGCCTTGTGTCGCCTGGCCCTGGTTGCGGTGGTGGATCGCGAGCGTGGCCCTCGGGGGGCCGGCGGCGGGCCTCCGAGGGTCCCGTCGTGGCTGGCGGTGGGGCTGGCGCAGAATCTGGATCCCGCGTTGTGCGCCCGGAACCGGCGGCTTGTGCACGGGACGTTGCCGGATTCGGAGCCGCCCGAGGTGTCCGCCGTGCTGTCGTGGGACAACCTGCCGGAGCGCTGGTACCGGACACGGGCGCTGTGCGGCATGACGGTCATGTGGCTGGATTCCCTCAAGGAACAGGGAGAGTCCTGGCGAAGGATCGTTGACCGGCTCGCGGCGGGTGAACCGGTGACGGCGGGGTGGGTTGCACAATCCCTGGCCGGGGTCAACTCCGGCGCGGCGCTTGAAACGAGGTGGTCCGCCTGGCTGAAGCGACAGGAACGGGTGGTCCAAGACCTTGGCGCGGTATCGTCCGTGATGCTCGGCCAATTGCGGGAGCGCGTGGAGGTCTCGGCATCGGAGTTGGGCGACGCGGCGCCGGACGACGGTGACCGGCGCCTGGCCCCGCTGGACCTGGTGGCGATGCGGAGGCGTGCGGCCGTTCGTCTGGTGGCCGAGGAGCGAATGCAGCAGGTTCAGGCGCTCACGATCGGGAAGGCTCCCGAACTGGTCCGGGTGGGGCAATTGTACGCCTTCTTCTATGAGGGCCTGGTGCGCGGTTCGGCGGCCTGGAGACTACGGTGGCGCCTCCGGCAGGCCGAGCGGGAATGGGTCGCCCTGTCGGAGTTGACGCGGGCCCGGGAAACCTATGTGGATGCCTTCGAGCGGGAGGCGGCGTCAACCGGCGGGCCCGCCGTGCTGACGGGGCCGTCCCCGGCGCTTGATAAGAGCCCGTTGGAGGCGTATGTTGATGACGTCGAAAAACGATTCGGCCGGACGGGGAACGATTAGGCGGGTGCGGCCCGCTGGGAAGGCGCGACAGGCGATGACCACGGTACGGAAACGGATGTGCAAAACGACCGTCGGGGCGATCGACTCGGCCGTCCTGGACTTCACGGCCGGCAGCGACTTGCAGCTGGACCTGGGGTTGGTGCAGGTGGACTGCATCGGGACGGCCGCCCACGTCACCATGTTGTCCCGCATGCCCGTCCGCCCGCCCGTCATCAGGGTGGGGGAACGTCGCGCCGTTATTCGCGAACTGGGCGCGATCATGCGGCAGGCCCAGGCGGGGCGTTTTGCCATCACCATCGACGATCAGGATGTGCATCTGGCCGTGGAGCGCACGCTCACGGCGCGGCTGGGCGAGCTCGGCAAGAAGGTGCATACCGGGCGCAGCCGGAATGACCAGGTGGCCGTTGACCTGCGCCTCTATGGCAAGGAACAGCTGATCCATGTCATGGGTGAAATCTGCGACCTGGCCGACGCGCTGATCGTGCTGGGGCACCGGCACCGGGCGGTTCCCATGGTGGGGCGCACCCACATGCAGCCGGCCATGCCGAGTTCCGTGGGCCTGTGGGCCACGGCGCATGCCGAGAGCCTGTTGGATGACGCGGCGCTGCTGATGGCCGTGTACGAGATCAACGACCAGTGTCCGCTCGGGTCGGCCGCCAGTTACGGGGTTCCGCTGCCGCTTGACCGCGAACTCACCTCGCGGCTGCTCGGGTTCAGCCGCCCGATCCACAACGTGCTCTACGCCAACAATGCCCGCGGCAAGATCGAGTCGCTCATCCTGTCGACCCTGTCGCAGGTCATGCTCTCGTTGTCGCGGCTGGCGCAGGACCTGATGATCTTCACGATGCCGGAGTTCGGTTACTTCGCGTTGCCGCCGGAGTTCGGCACGGGCAGCAGCATCATGCCGCAGAAGAACAATCCGGACGTGGTTGAGCTGGTGAGGGCCCGCGTGGCCCGCGTGCTGGCCTGTGAAACGGCGGTCAAAGACATTGCCCGTTGCCTGCCGAGCGGCTACAATCGCGACTTGCAGGAAACGAAGGGGCCCTTCATGGAGGGGCTGGCCACCACGCGGGCGTGCCTGAGCGGCATGGCGCTGATGATGAGGAACCTGACGGTGAATGCGGAAGCCCTGGCGCGCGGTTTCACACCGGGTGTTTATGCCACGGACCGCGCCCTCGAGTTGGTCGCGATGGGGATGCCGTTCCGGGATGCCTATCAGCACGTGAAGGATCACTTGAGCGAACTGGAGCACATGGACCCGCATCGCGCCATCGCGCACAAGACACACCTGGGCGCCACGGCGGGTCTGGACTTCGCGGGCATGCGCGATCGGGTGGCAGCCGGGCGGGACTGGCAATGTCGGGAATGGAGCGATCACTGTCGGGCCGTATCCGCCCTCATGGGGGTGGTCTACCCGCTGGCGTGAGCGCAGTTCGGAAGATGGGGTGTCGACAAGGACGGCAAGCAGAGAGGATGCGACCGATGAGAAGAATCTGCGGGCGGACAATGAGTGTGGCGTGGGTCGGATGCCTCGTGGCGCTGGCGGCCTGCGCGGCGCTGGGGGAGACCAATGCCGTCACGGCGGCCGAGACCGGCCGTCTGGCCCAGCATGTCTCGCTGGGCGAACTGTTCGACAAGGGCGGCGTGCTGATGTACCCGCTGGCGGTCATGTCCGTGATCGGCGTGGCGTTCGTCGTGTACTTCTTCGTCGTCCTGCGCCGCGATCTCGTGGCGCCCGACCTGCTGCGCCGCGATGTGGTGAGCAAGGTGGAGCAGGGGCTCACGGACGATGCGCGCACCGCCTGCAGTTACCGGCCCTGCCCGTTCTCCGAGATTGCCGTCGCGGCTTTGGACCACGCGGGCTCGGTGGGGCGGGTCGATGCCGCGCTGCTCAAGGATGTGATCGAAGGGGAGGGCGCGCGGCAGGCCGCCGTGCTGCAGGGCCAGATCCAGTACCTGCTTGATGTGGCGGTGATTGCGCCGATGATCGGCCTGCTCGGCACCGTGTTCGGCATGATGCGCGCCTTCAATGTCGTGGCGTTCGACCTGGCCAAGGCCAAACCGATGCTGCTCGCCGCGGGGGTTGCCGAGGCCCTGATCACGACCGCCGGCGGCCTGATCATCGGCATCCCGGCCATGATCTTCTACGCCTACTTCCGCGGCCGCTCCTCGCGGCTGGTTGCGGACCTGGAAGCCGCTTCCGCCCAGTTGATGAACGCCATGCTCAGGAACAAAGGCGCATGAACTTCCGCGGCAAATACAAGCCCGACCCGGTCGGATTCCAACTCGCGCCGATGATCGATGTCGTCTTCCTGCTGCTGTGCTTCTTCGTGACAAGCCAGATCTTCACACAGTGGGAGGCTGAGATTGACGTCACGCTGCCGACCGCCTCCACCGCGGCGATCGGACAGCGCCTGCCGGGAGAGATCATCCTGAACGTGCTCAAGGACGGCACGACCAGCGTCAACGGACGCCGTCTGGACGATGGGGAACTCGGCGAACTGATGAACCGGCTGGTGAAGCTCTTTCCGGGCCAGCCCGTGCTGATCCGGGCGGATCGGCAAACGGCCTACGAGCACGTCATCCGGGTGCTGGATCTGTGCCGCCGGGCGGATATCTGGAACATCTCCTTCGCCGCCGGCATTGCTGAAAAAACCCCCGGCTCATGAACATCGGCCAACCCCAATCCCGCGTTCAAGCCTGGCGTCGCGGCTGGCTGTGCGCGGCCCTGGGGTTGGGCCTGATGGGGGGGGCTGCGCCGGCGGCCCTGGCGCTGGATGCCGCCGAGCAATTGCTGTTCGCCGACGGCGTCTACGGCCGCGGCATGTGGGACGTGGCCTTCAAGGAATACGATCTCGCCCTGGCCCAGGTCACCCATACGCCGCAGGAGGCGATGGTGCTCTACCGGCTGGGGGAATGCAGCCGCGCGCTGGGGCGGACAAACGAGGCGGAGCGTTTCTACCTGCGTTCGGGCGCGGCGCCGTCGGGCGGCGATTACCGCTTCCGCGCCGGCCTGCGCCGGGTGGAGTTGCTCGCGGATACCGGTCGCGCGGAGGACGCCATTCAACTGGCCACGGGACTGAACCAGGCGGGCCCCACCGGTGAGCTGGCTGCGGCCTGCCAGTATGCGCTCGGATCGCTCCAGGAACGCGCCGGGCGCACCAACGAAGCGGCCGCGGCTTATGCGACGATTGTGGACCTGCACGCCCGTTCGCCCTTCCGGTCGCTTGCCGCGCTGGCGCTCGGCAACATTTTCGCGCGGCGCGATCCCGAGTCGCCGCGGGGAGCGGCTCTGTACAGCCTGGCGGCCACCAATGCCTCGGGACCGCGCGTGGGCGCCGAAGCTTGGTTCCAACTCGGCGAACTCTATTTCCGCCAGCGCCAGTTCGAGCCCAGCGCCCGCGCCTATGAGCGGCTGTTGACGCTCTATCCCGGCGATGAACGGGTGGCGGATTCCCGCCTCCAGATGGCGTGGGCGTCGCACCATTCGGGATTGTACGCGGCGGCGCTGGCGGTGTGCGACGCGGCGCTGAAGGCCGGCGCCGGCGATCGCGAGGCCGAGTGGCTCTATCTGAAAGCCAACTGCGAGCGCCAACTCGTTCAGAACGATGCCGCCATCCAGACGTATACCCGCCTGCTTCAGAAACCTTCGACGGGCGAGATGGCGGACCTGGCCGGGTATGAGAAAGCGATCGTGTTTTTCAAGATGGGCCGCTATGCCGACGCCATCCAGCAGGCCCGGACGCTGCCGCCGAACCCGCGCATCGAGAAGGACACCTACTGGCTGCTGGCGGAATCCGGCGCGGCGCTGAAGGATGACGCCCTGGCCGTCCAGTACTACCGGTTGCTGGCTGACAAGTTTCCCCGGTCCGACCTGGCCGCCGATGCGATCTACCGGCTGGCGCATCTGCTCCAGAAGAAGGGCGAGCTGCCCCAGGCGGCGGAATGGTTCAAGCGGCTGGCCGGTGACTTCCCGACCAACGATCTCGCGCCGCAGGCCCTGTTCGCGGCGGGGCTTTGCGAAAGCAAGGCCGGCCAGGGCGAGGCCGCCGTGCGCGACTGGGGCCGGGTGATTGAGGCGTATCCCGCCAGCCGGTTCATTGAAGACGCCCTGTACCAGAAAGCCGTGGTGGA
Source organism: uncultured Verrucomicrobiota bacterium (assembly GCA_964611575.1). GTDB lineage: Bacteria > Verrucomicrobiota > Kiritimatiellia > CAIKKV01 > CAITUY01 > CAITUY01. The sequence goes on along the minus strand of CAZTAJ010000004.1, from coordinate 41,321 downwards.
GACCCAACTGAAGCATGACGAACAGGCCCTGGCCACCTGGCGCGACCTTGTGCGGCGCTATCCGGCGTCACGGTACCTGGCCGACGCGTATTTCTGGAGCGCGGCGCTGTGCCAGGAAGGCGGCCGCCTGGAAGAGGCGGAAGCCGGTTTCCGAAGCGCTCTGAAGGCGGCTCCAGCGCCTGAACTCGAGGCGCGGGTGCGTTTCCGGCTGGCGCTGGTGTTGCAGCGGCGCCAGCAGCCCGACGAGTCGGCCGCCCTCCTGCAGGGGTTGCTGGCCAGCGCCGGCACCAACACCTTTGGCCCCGAGTTACTGGAATGGCTCACCGACTATCACCTGGGCCGCAAGGATTACGTCAAAGCGGTCGAGTCGGCGTCGTTGCTGACCCGGCAGGCTCCGGGAGAGGCGTGGCAGCAGATTGCCTGGTGTCTGCAGGGCAAGGCGTTTCAAGGGGCGGGGCGTGCGGCGGAGGCGCGGGCAGCCTTCGAGAAGGCGGTGGCGCTGAATGCGAGGACGCAGGCGGCTGCCGAAGCCTGGTTGAGACTGGGCGATCTGGCGCTTCAGGCCGCGGAGTATCCCAAAGCGCGCGAGTGTTTTGAGAAAGCGGTGAGTCTATCGTCGGCGGAGACGCTGATGGCGATTCGTGTCCAGTCGTATGCGGGGCTGGCCCGCACGCTCAAGGCCCAGGGCGACTGGGAGGGAGCCGCGCGACACTTCCTCAGCGTCGGGATACTGTTCGATGATCCCGTTCTGGTCCCGGAATGCCTGCACGAGGCGGCTCAAGCCTACGCCCAACTCGGCCGCGCGGACGACAGTAGCAAGGTGATCAAGGACCTGGTGACACGCTATCCGGAGAGCGAATGGGCCAAGCGTTACCGGAAACCATGAAACGGCGGAGACACCCATGAATAACGAACGGCTGAACTTCCGTGCCGCATCGGCGCCGGTTGACGCCGCCGTCGTGTGGCGGCGCATCCGACGCCAGCATTTCGTCTCGGCCGGCATTGCCGTCCTGGTATCGCTCCTCCTGCATCTGCTGCTCCTCTGGATTTTTCCGGGGTTTGACATCGGCGGCTTTGTGCGCGAGCGATTGGTGGAGGTCCGGCGTCCTCTGAGGGTGCAGGACGTGCGGGTGCAGCCGGAGAGTGCGGACTCCCAGCCGCGCCCCCCCCGGTTCCGCCCGGAGGTCGTGGCTGCCGGTGGGACGGGGGCAGGGGCAGGCGAATCCACGGCGCTGCGGCGGCCGATTGACGAAGCGCTGATCGAACCGCGCGACGCGGGGCGCGGCGTGCTTCTGGGCGAGGAGCGCAGTCTGCGCGAGCCGACGCCGGCGGAACCGCCCCGCTGGCAGCCGCGCGCCGAGATCCTTCAGATCGAGCAGAAGATCGTTCGCGATGAGGATAGCGCTTTGCCCCGGCGGTACACCCCCAAGATCGAGCGCTTGTCGGGCGCCCCGGATGTCGTTCAACCGGCGGATCGATCCGACCTGGGGAAGGGGCCCGCCGACCTGTCCATTTTCGGTGCGCTGGGGGATCCCTCCCGGTTTGCCTGGGGGCGTCCAGCGGGCGGTGGGGGGCGGGCGGGCGGCCTTGCGCCGACCCGCGCGACGCCGCCCGGGATCCCGTCGGACCCGGACGAACGCGAAAAGGCCATGGCGAATCTCAAGCGGCTGGACAAACTGCTCCGCGCGGATGCGTACGTCTATCAGTCGCTTGCCGACCCGCAGTACCTGTACTGCCGCATCGAGATCAAACGGAAGGGCGATGACGTCCTGCCGGTGCTGGCCAAGGATGTGCTGTTCGTACAGGACGCATCGGCCAGTATCACCGAGCAGAAGCTGTACTTCTGCCGCGAAGGATTGCTCAAGTCATTGGCGCAATTGGGCCCGGATGACCGGTTCAATGTCGTCGAGTTCCGGGACAAGGCCGCCCGGTGCTTCAAGGACTGGGCGCCGGTCAATCCGGATTCCCTAGCGAGGGCGGGCGAGTTCATCGGGCAGATGAAATCGGAAGGCAATACGGATATTTTCGGGTCGCTCAAGGAACTGCTGGATGTCGGGCGTCAGCCGGGACGGCCGGTCATTCTGCAGGTCATCAGTGACGGGGTCGCGACGGTGGGACTGACTGATCGCTCGAAGATCATCGAGGCTTTCAGCCAGGAAAACCGGGGCGGGGTGTCGGTTTTTACGATGGGCACCTATCCGGGGGCGAATGCGTATCTGCTGGACTTGCTGAGCGCGCGCAACCGGGGCGATTCGGCGATCGTCCGGACCGGGCGCTGGGATATTCCGACCGTGGCGGAAACCCGCATGCGTGAAGTGGCGCGCCCGGTGCTGAATGACGTGCGGTTCCGGTTTGCGGGGCAGGCGTCCGCCGAGACGCTCCCCAGGCTGACCAGCAATCTGTATCTCGACAAGCCGCTGGTGTTGTTCGCGCGCTATCCCCGCGACATGCGGCAGTTGGTCTTCCAGGCCACGGGCCAGGCCGGCGAGGTCGCCTGTGACATGGTGTTCACCATCGATCTTGAAAAGGCGGCCGCGGGTGACCGGGAGATCCGGACGCAATGGGCGTGGCAGAAGATCTACGATCTGATCGGCGAACACCACCGCACGCAGCAGGAATCCGTGCTTGCCGAGATCAGGGCCGTTGCCAAGGCCTACGGCATCCGGGTGCCGTATCGCGATGAGCTAAAGCCCTGATGAGGATATGGAACACGAGAAGAAAGGCGGTGCGACACCATGATGCAGCGAGGGTCGGCGACCCTCGGACGATGAACGGCAACGTGCTTGATCAACATGAACTCATTCCGTGAAAACCCCACGGGTGAGCAAGCCAACCATCAAAGTGAGTGAAGTATGAAGAATCGATTGTACATGTACTTTAGTCTCTTCGTTTGTCTTCTCGCGACGGCGTTCTGTGTGGGCTGCGATAGCGGCGGCGATGATGATGACGGCGACGCGGTGGCCGCAACGGAAACGAACAGCGCAGCACCCGTGGTGGAGGCGACGACCCAGGTGTTGGGATCCGGTGATGTGGCGTTGATTGCCGCTGGGCCGGTGGCCAGCATGGGGCCGTACACGGCGCCCGGCGATGGGTCGATCATGGCGCAGATTTCCTGGAGTGAGGGAACGCAGATTACGGCCTACTTCAAGAAATCCGGCCCGGCGAACTTCGGATGGGTTCAGGGGGCCAGCACGCTGACGTCCACGGCGGATCCCGTCAGTAAGGATGAAACCGTCACCTTGTACCTGCTGAACAGTGGCGGCGTGAACGCCGCGGCGCACTTCACCGTGACCTATATTCCTTGAACACGCCGCCGGACCGGCCCTATGCGCCGTGTTCCGGGGCTGAGACCAGTCAATCCGGTCGGGGGGGGAGCGATGGGCTCCCCCCCCGGCCCTGTCGAACCACCGGTCCGCCCCTCCGTGAGCGAAACGGAACTCTCCGGCGAGGCTTCCCCCCCCCTCCGATTCCCTTCCCGCCATTCATGCCGGGGTGTGACCGCAAGCCCGATAGGCGCTCGGCGGGGGGGCGCACCTGCAGGGATTCCCGGACTGCGGGAAAAGTGCTGTTGACGGGAGGGGCGGGGATGCCTTATCGTCATACGCTTGTTCAGTCCACGCGCGCTGTGCCTTCATGGTGCCGCGGTGGGCGTTTGACGAAAAGGCAAGAGTAACTAAGGAGACAGCGATGACGATGAAAGTGGGGATCAACGGGTTCGGCCGCATTGGCCGGATGGCATTCCAGGCGATTTGCGATCAGGGCTTGCTGGGCAAGACGATCGACGTGGTGGCGGTGGTGGATGTGTCCACGGACGCCGACTATTTCGCCTACCAGATGAAATACGACTCTGTGCACGGCAAGTTCAAGCACACCGTGACGACCGAGAAGAGCGACCCGTCCAAGACCGAAAAGGACGTGCTCGTGGTCAACGGCAACAAGATCCAGTGCGTCATGGCGACCAAGACGCCCGATCTGCTGCCCTGGAAGGCCCTCGGCGTGGATTACGTGATCGAGTCCACCGGGCTTTTCACGGACTCCGAGAAGGCGAAGGGGCATCTGGCCGCCGGCGCCAAGAAGGTCATCCTCTCCGCCCCGGGCAAAGGCGAAGTCAAGACGATCGTCATGGGCGTGAACGAAAACGAATACGACACCGCCAAGCACAGCATCGTGTCGAATGCCTCCTGCACCACGAACTGCCTGGCGCCGGTCGTGCATGTGCTGTTGAAGGAAGGTTTCGGCGTCGAGACGGGTCTCATGACCACGATTCACTCGTATACCGCGACGCAGAAGACCGTCGATGGCCCGTCCAAGAAGGACTGGCGCGGTGGGCGTGCGGCGGCCTGCAACATCATCCCCTCGACCACCGGCGCCGCCAAGGCCGTGGGTGAGGTGCTGCCCGCCACGAAGGGCAAGTTGACCGGGATGTCGTTCCGCGTTCCGACGCCGGACGTTTCCGTGGTGGACCTGACGTTCCGCACGACGAAGGATACGTCCATCGAGGAGATCGATGCGGCCCTGAAGAAGGCGGCGGCGACCTATCTCAAGGACATCCTGGGCGTGGCGACCGAGGAGCTGGTTTCGACCGACTTCATTCATGACCCGCGCTCGTCGATCTATGATTCGCTGGCCACCCTGCAGAACAACCTGAAGGGCGAAAAGCGGTTCTTCAAGGTCGTGTCCTGGTACGACAACGAGTGGGGGTATTCGAACCGCGTGGTGGATCTGCTTCGCCACATGGCCAAAGCCGACGGCTTGAAGTAAGCCGGTCGGGTTGCATGACACAAACGGCGGCTCTCCCCAAGGGGAGCCGCCGTGTATCCTTAGTACGGGAGAACGCCGATGAACAAGAAGACGCTCCGTGATGTCAGCCTGCAGGGGAAACGCGTTCTGATGCGCGTGGATTTCAATGTGCCCATCAAGAACGGCACGGTGGGTGACAGCACCCGCATTACGGCGGCCCTGCCTTCGATTCAGTACGTGCTGAAGCAGGGCGCCTCGGTCGTCCTCATGAGTCATCTTGGACGGCCCAAGGGCGGCAAGGCCGAGCCGGAGTTCAGTCTCCAGCCGGTGGCGGTGCGTCTGTCGGAAGTGCTTGGGAAACCGGTGAAGTTCGGCGCGGATTGCGTCGGCGCCGAGACGATCGCGATGGCCACGGCGCTCAAGCCCGGCGAGGTGCTGCTCGTCGAAAACACGCGTTTCTATAAGGAAGAGGAAGGCAAGGCCAAGCTCGCCGATACCGCCACGGATGACGAGAAGAAGGCGGCCAAGGCGGAGATGAAGAAGAAGCAGGCCGCGTTTGCCGAAAAGCTGGCCTCGCTGGGCGATGGCGAAGTCTACGTCAACGACGCATTCGGGTCCGCGCATCGCGCCCATGCATCGACGGCGGTCGTGTGCAAGTTCTACAAGCAGAATGTGGCCGGGTTCCTGATGGAGAAGGAAATCGATTACCTGGGTCGTGCGCTGGCCAGTCCCGACCGGCCCTTCGTGGCGGTTCTCGGCGGAGCCAAGGTGAGCGACAAGGTGGCCGTGATCACGAACCTTTTGAGCAAGGTCGACAGTCTCATCGTCGGCGGCGCCATGGCCTACACCTTCTACCGCGCCCAGGGGTTGCCCACCGGCAAGTCGCTGGTCGAGGAGGACAAAGTCGAGCTGGCCAAGGAGATCCTGATCCAGGCCAAGGCCAAGGGCGTCAAGCTGCTGTTGCCGGTGGACCACATCATCGCCGACAAGTTCGATGCGGCGGCGACTACCCAGGTGGTCGGCGAGAACGGCATCGCCGACGGCTGGATGGCGCTGGATATCGGGCCGAAATCGGCCGACCTGTTTGCCGCGGAAGTCCGCAAGGCAAAGACGGTCGTCTGGAACGGCCCGATGGGGTGTTTCGAAATGGCGCCCTTTGCGAATGGCACGCTCGCCATTGCCAAGGCGCTGGCCGAGACGAAATGTCTGAGCATCGTGGGCGGCGGCGACAGCGTCAGCGCCGTCAACAAGAGCGGGCTGGCCGACAAGATGACGCATATCAGCACCGGCGGCGGCGCGAGCCTGGAATTTCTAGAAGGCAAGGCGTTGCCGGGTGTCACCGCGCTGACCGATAAGTAGTCGGGTGCCTTTCTCACCCTCTCAACCACTAACGATCAAACCTGGAATCACCGATGCGAAAGAAAATCATAGCCGGCAATTGGAAGATGAACAAGCTCGTGAGCGAGGCCTCGGAACTGGCCGGTGCCGTCAAGCGCAGCCTGGCGGACCGGACCGACGTGGAAGTGGTCCTATGCCCGCCTTTCACGGTGTTGAAGACAGTCGGTGACGTGATCGCCAACACCCAGGTGAAACTGGGCGCCCAGAACATGCACTGGGAGAAGGAAGGCGCCTACACGGGCGAAGTGTCGGCGGGCATGCTGCGCGATCTCTTCTGTCACTATGTGATCCTGGGCCACAGCGAACGGCGCCAGTTTTTCAATGAAACGGACGCCATCGTGAACCGGAAGGTGAAGGCGGCCCTGGCGGCAAACCTGACGCCGATCGTCTGTGTCGGTGAAACGCTGGAACAGCGTGAAGCCAACCAGATCGAGGACGTGGTGACCGGCCAGGTGACCAAGAGCCTCGCCGGCCTGGATGAAACCGGGTTTCGCCGCACGGTCGTCGCGTATGAACCCGTCTGGGCGATCGGCACGGGCCGCACAGCCACGTCGGGCCAGGCGCAGGAAGTCCATGCCCTGATCCGCAAGGTGCTCGCCAAGATGAGCAATCCCGGCGCCGCGCAGGCCGTGCGCATTCAGTACGGCGGCAGCGTCAAGCCGTCAAATGCGAAGGAACTGTTCTCACAGCCGGACATCGACGGCGGTCTGATCGGCGGGGCGGCGCTCGATGCGGTGTCGTTTGTGGAAATTGTGAACGCCGCGGGTTGATCCGCGGAAAGGAATTATCATGGGTGCCATCAAAGGGTTTCTGATCATCATCGAGGTTCTCGTCAGCGTTCTGCTGATCGGCGTCATTCTGCTCCAGAAGGCCAAGGACGAGGGGTTGGGCCTTGCGTTCGGCGCGGGTGTTGGTGAAACGCTCTTCGGGTCGCGGGCCGGCAATGTTCTCACCAAGATCACGATCGGGCTGGCGATTGTGTTCCTCGTGAATACGATGCTCATCGGGTTGATCGTTTCCGGCGGGCACAGCAGCACGAGTTCGATTACCGACAATCTTCCCTCGACTCCCGCCACCGCGCCGATCGCCCAAGGCATGCCTGAAGCGGGTGGAGCCGCCATGCCGGTTGCGCCGGCGCCTGAGAGTGCGCCGGTTTCCGTTCCGGTGCCGGTGCCAGCCCCCCTCGCGGCGCCCGCGCCTGCACCCACGGCCCCCTGACGCATGAGCCCGGTGATGCGCAAGCCCGGCCGGTTGTGGACCGGCGGGGTTTTGTGGCTTGCGTTGGCCACGGGGCTCGCCGTTAGCCGGCTTGCGGCCGAAAGCGTTTATCACGGCGAAACCGGTCGTATTCGCGGGTTCGATCCTGCCTTGGTGATGGACGTTCCCTCGGTCCAGGCTGTCAGCAAAGTCTACGAAGGCCTCCTGCAGTACGCCTATCTGGATAGGCCTTATCGCGTCGAACCCCTGCTGGCCGAGGCCATGCCGGTCGTGTCCTCCAACAGGCTGGAATACACCTTCACCCTCCGGCGCGGCATACGCTTCCAGGATGATCCCTGCTTCACGAATACGGCGGGACGGGGGCGTGAACTGTGCGCGGCCGATTTTGTCTACTCCCTCAAACGGATCGCCGACCTGAAAGTCGGGTCGTCCGGCTACTGGACCTTCCGCGGGCACATCGTCGGGCTGGATGAATTCCGCGCCGCCTCCGCGCAGCGACCGGCCGACTATGGGGTGACTGTGGCGGGATTGACGGCGCCGGATCCCCGCACACTCAGGATTGAACTGAAGCATCCGTTCCCGGCTCTGCTGTGGATGCTGGCGATGAATTACGCCTGCGCCGTGCCGCACGAGGCGGTGGAGTATTACGGAGCCGACTTCGTGAATCACCCGGTCGGCACAGGACCGTATGTGCTGAAGGCCTGGGTTCAGGATCACCGGCTGGAGTTCGTGCGCAACCCGGCCTGGCGCGCCACGGCACGAAACGACCGCTATCCTTCGGCCGGCGAATCAGCCGATGCGGAGCAGGGACGGTTGCGCGACGCCGGCAAGCCCGTGCCGTTCATCGACCGGATCGACCAGGTTGTGGTCGGGGACCCGACCACCCAGTGGCTGATGTTCCTGAGCGGCCATCTGGATATGTCCTCGATTTCGCGCGACAACTGGGACGCGGTGGTGACCCCGGACCGGGCCCTCATGGGCGAGCTGTCGCGCCGGGGCATTGTCATGGACGCGGCGCCGGCCTTGGACGTGGGGTACATCGGGTTCAACATGCAGGATCCCGTGCTGGGGACAAACCGGTGTCTCCGCCAGGCCATGCAGGCGGCGTTCGATCGCAAGCAGTGGGTGCAGTTTCAGAACGGCAGGGTCATTGCGGCGGAGGGCCCGGTGCCGCCCGCCATCCGAGTCGCGGAGGCAGGCCCGAACCCGTTTCCATTCGATATCGCCAGGGCCCGCCAGTTGATGATCCAGGCGGGGTATCCCGACGGGCGCGACCCCCTCACCGGGCGGCGGCTGGAGTTGACCCTCGAACTCGGGTCCGGGAGTTCCGACACGCGCGAGACGGCCGAGGTGCTGGCCGCGTTCATGGAGCGCATCGGCATCGTCATCCATCCCAGTGTGAACAACTGGCCGACCCTGCTCAAGAAGATCGAGCAAAAGCGCGCGCAGATGTTTCTGTTGAGCTGGGTGGCCGACTATCCCGACCCCGAGAATTTCCTCCAGTTGTTCTATGGGCCGAACGAAACGCCGGGCGCGAACCGGACGAACTACCGCAATGCCCGGTTTGACCGGCTGTACGAGGAAGCGGCGCGGCTGCCGGGGGCGGACGGGCGCGGGGCCCTCTATGCGTCCATGGAGCGGATTGTGATGGACGACTGCCCCTGGCTGTTTCTGCACCATTCCATGCAGTTCAGCCTGCGGCATCCCTGGGTCCGCAATTACAAGCCCCACGATTTTCCTTACGGGATGATCAAATACTATTCGATCGGCAACCGGGAGTGAACGCTGGACGACCGGCCGGGTGGGTGGTATAGCTCGCCACCAGCGTCTGCGACTTCAGAGGTGCATGGGAACAGGGATGGGATCCGGCATGGTGAAAACGCTCAGGGAACTTGCTCAGGACCGCGAAGACAAGATCGCCGACCATCCGTTGGCGACGCACAGTGCCGCCAGCCTGGGGCGCTTGAGAGGGGAACCCGAGGACCCGATCCGGTTGTGTTTCCAGCGTGATGCGCATCGCATCATCCATTCCAGCGCCTTCCGTCGATTGCGCTACAAGACCCAGGTGATCTTTTCGCCCGAGAGCGACCACGTGTCGACGCGCTCCGACCATTCCCTCTATATGGCCTCGATCGCCCAGACGGTCGCGCGGGCGCTGGGCCTGAACCAGGACCTGGTCGAGGCGATTGCCCTCGGGCATGACCTGGGCCACGGTCCGTTCGGGCATGCCGGCGAAACGGTGCTCGACAAACTCTGGAAGCGCAACGACCCGGCCCAGTCGTTCAGCCATGAGCTGCACAGCCTGCGCGTGGTCGACCGGCTGGCATTCCGACCGTCCACCCGGGAGCGCGGGCTGAACCTGTGTTACGAGGTGCGCGACGGCATCATCTGTCATTGCGGCGAGCGGACGGAGCAATTCATCAGTCCCCGGTCCAAGCGGGGCCCCGCGCTTGAAACGTTGAAGCGGCGCGGCCTGGTGCCCTACACCATGGAAGGATGCGTCGTGCGCATGGTGGACCGGATTGCGTATGCCGGCCGCGACTACGAGGACGCCCTGAACGTTCTGGGCCGACTGCCGCCGCTTCCCGCCCGGGTGATCAAGAGCCTGGGGTCGGACAACCGGGCCATCATCAACCGACTGGTGACGGACATCATCCAGACGAATCTCAAGACCCCGGAACGCATCGGGTTCTCGGACCCCGTGTTCGACGCATTCCGCCGCCTGTACGAGTACAACTGCAAGCACATCTACTTTCACCCGCAGCTCATGGAGTACGCCATGCGGGCCGAGAACATGTTGACCATGATTTTTGATTTCGAGCAGCGCGAGTTGTCGTCGCGCCGGCAATCTCAGTGGGGCGTGTCGATGGAAAGGGACTCGGCGCCCGCGCGGGAGTTGCACCGGTTCATTGCCAAGATGTATGCGCCGCGCGAGCAGCCCTCGCTCGCCCAGATCGTGATTGACCACCTATCCTTGATGACGGACCGCTATGCCCGCAACTTCTATGAAGACATCTTCCTGCCGAAGCCGGTGGGATGAGGCGGGAACCCGGTGTGAAGAATCACGGGGACGCGGCGCGCACCCTGGTGAACACTGTCTTGGGTCGGGATGCGTGGGCTTGATTCAGTGGTGGCTATGCGGCAAGCTGATCAGCCTATGAAAACGAAGCAGGTTGCGGCAGGAAGGTCGCGGCGGAAGCCGGCGAGCGACGGTCGTCCGGTCAGTCTGCGGGATGTGGCCAAGTGCTGCGGGTTGAGTGTCTATCCGGTCTCACGCGTTCTGAACGGCAAATCCGGCGTCAGGGACGCCACCGCCGCCCGCATCCGCGAGGCGGCCGAGTCGCTTGGCTACCGCCCCGAACTTAACCAGGCCGCACGGCGACTGGCCTCCCGCAAGTCCGGGCAACTGCCGCTTAACCACGTTATCGGCTTGCTGATCCCCGGGCATCTGGGGAAAGTCCGGTTCTTCTACGAGCTGTTTCGCGGGATCGCGGAGGAGGTGTCGTCGGGGGGATTCGGGTTGCTGATGCTGCCCACCTACGATCCGGTGGCGCACCGTGCCCTGCCGCTCCAACTCCCCCCGGCGATCTGGCGGGGTGAGGTGGATGGCTTGATTGCGCATCATGGCCTGTCGGAGTCACTCATGGAAGGACTGCGGGGTGCGCCCGGCTTCGGGTCACACCCCATCGTTTCCCTGAACGCGCGCATCAGGGGGGGGGCGTCGGTGCTGCGCGACGAACGGGCCGGCGGACGCCTGTCGCTTGAGCATCTGCTGGCGTTGGGGCATCGGCGGGTGCTCTACTTGCGGCATCGTGGGGGCGGGTATCCGTGCGAGGACCGCCTGGCGGGATACACGGCGGCGTGTGCGGCGGCGGGGGTGCATCCGAGACAATGTCTGCTGCCGGTCGATATCGAGCAGGAGCATATGGTCGAGACGGCATTACGCGAGGCCTTGCATAAGCATCCCGAGGCAACCGCGCTGTTGACGCTAAACGATCCCAACGCGATCCAGACGTGTTACGCCCTCGAACGGCTCGGGGTGCGTGTTCCCGATGACATGAGCGTGGTCGGCTGGGACGACACCGATCCGCTCCCGGACGTGGCCGGCAACAACCGGCTGACGAGCGTGGCGTTCGACATTGCCGAAATGGGGAGAACGGCGGCGCGTATGGTCATGGAGGCCCTGGGGGGGCCGGAGGCGGTGCCGGCCAACGTCCTGATGCCTGCGCGCCTGTCCGTGCGCCTCACCACAGCGCCCCCGCGCGAACAGCGCGCCTGAAAGTCGAGCCGCGTCCCCTCTCTGCACGAACGGCGTATGGCTTGACACTCCATGGGATAAGCGGTTATGAGTGAGGGTTCTGGGCGGACGGCGGCAACTTAGACCGCAGAACTACGCGAAGGCGCGCGGGCAGGCGGATTAATGAAGGCAGGAGTCTCATGAAGGCGTTAAAGCGAACCGTGGCGTGGGGGGTCGTGGGAATCGCGGGGCTCTGCCTGGCGGGATGTCTGCGGCACGTCGCGACGCTCCAGGCCGGACCGCCGCTTCCGGACAAGCGGCCCCGGCTGGTCTACGCCCACTACATGGGCTGCTACCCCGTGGCCTGCCGCGCCACGGCCTATCACCGGTCCAACGATGCATCGAAGTCGCGGCACACAGGCAAGGACCAGGATGCCGTGGGCGGACGCTGGCGCAACTGGCCGCTGGTGCCGGAAGGGCTGCAACTCTCGCTGGAGGAGAGCATGGATCTGGAGATCCGCCGTGCCGTGCGCGCCGGCATCGACGGCTTTGCGATCGACATGTGGGCCGGGGAGAAGGCGAACTGTCAGCAGGTCATCGACATGCTGTTCAAATTGGCGGAGGAGAAGGATTACCCCTTCGGCATCACGCTCTGCTACGACTCCAACGATGTGGAGGGCTTGCGCTGGCTGCTCGCCACCCACGGGAAAAGCCCCAAGCTGGCACGGTTCGAAGGCAAGCCCCTGATCTTCGGCTACTACTCCGTCAGCAAGGTCGCCGACGACGCCGCCCGGGCCATGGGGGAGCCGGTGGACCCCAAGACGTCGTTCAACAAATCCCGCCGCGTCCGCACCACGCCTGAAGGCTGGGAAGCGATGGTCAAACGCTTCGATGAACTCGCACGTGAGCTGGGCGAGCCGATCGTCTGGCAGTTCGATATCTCGGGGTTGTTCATGCGTGTGGAGGGGGCGGAGGAACGCCAGCTCAAACGCGACCACCTCAAGGCTGCCTGCGCCGCACTGGCAAAGGGCGGACTGGGCATCGGCTCGTTCGTGGGCTACGACGAGGAGGATGAGGTCGCCCAGGCCGTGCGCGCCGTGGGCGGCGAGTACTGCCAGCCGATGTGGTACCAGTACGACAACGCCACGTGGGGCTTCACGCACGGGGACGCCTTGCGCTCCGGCACCCGCCTCTTCCGGGAGAACTGGCGCAAGGCGCGGGATTACAATTCCCACCTCATGCAGTTCGTCACCTGGAACGACTACACGGAGAACACCAGCCTTGCCCCCGGCTATCAGACGCACTACGGGATCTTCGACCTGAACGCCTATTTCTCGGAATGGTGGAAGACCGGCAGGCAGCCCGTCACCGACCATGACCGCATCTATATCACCTTCAAGCGTTACGGCCTGGGCGCCCGCGTGTTTCCGTTCAAGGAGCGCGCCTACTCCAAGGGTGACGGCGTTCTGGAGGTGCTGACGATCCTGCCGCGCCCGGCGACGATCCGCGTGCCGGGCCGGACCGAGCCCTACGAGGCCCCGGCGGGCGTATTCTCCAAAATCCTGCCGCTGACGCCCGGTCCCGTGGCCGTGGAAGTGGTGCGCAGAGGCAAGGTAGCCACGCGGCTGGAGAGTCCCGATCCCGTCACCGACCGGCCGTACCGTGACCAGGCCGATCTCTATTGCTTCTCGACCGAGGAGGCGCGGCACTGGCAGGCCGACTTCGGCGACAAGCCCCTGTTCACGGCCAGCGAATACGGCGATGCCGACGGAGACGGGTTGCCCAACTGGTTCGAGATGTACTGGTTCGGCAAGTTCATGGACTGGTCCACGGCGACGGTCGCCGACCCCGCGGCCGATCCCGATGGGGATGGACGGTCCAATCGGCAGGAGTATCTCGATCAGACTGACCCGACTCTGCCCGACGCGCCGCCGGCGCCCGGCACCGACGGGACAAATACCGTATCATCAGAAAGCAAGGAGTCGAAATGAGCAGAACAATGCGAAAGACAATGGTGAGTTGGAGCTTGGCCATGGGACTAATGGGTGCGCTCGCGGCCGGGGCCGCCGTTGCGCCGCCCGTAACGCTGTACGTGAACAACCGGACGGGTAATGACACGTTCGACGGCCGGGCGGCGGAGCCGGCGGCGGACGGAAAGGCCGGGCCGTTCGCCACGATCATGAAGGCGGTCAGCATGGCGCCGGTCAGCGCCCACATCGAGATCGCGAATACCGGCATGGATTACCGTGAGTATGTGCGGGTGGAGCACAACGCGCGCGGCACTCCCGGCGCCCCGTTTGTGATCGACGGCCACGGCGCCACGGTATCTGGCCTGCTTGAGGTGCCCGCGGAGCGCTGGACACGGCTGAAGGATGACATTTACTGGTTCAAGAACATGCTGCCCGACGGCAAGCCGGGCCCCATGCCGCACAGCAACTGGCTGGGGTTCCTCAGTCACAGCGGCTGGTTCACCAAACCCGAGGCGCCGGAGATATTTTTCGTGAACGGCAAGCCCGGCGCGAATGTGCTCACGCTCGAAGCGCTTCCGCCGGGCGGATTCTTCTACGACACCATGGGAACCAACGGCCCCTCGAGGCAGGTGTATTTTCGTCTGCCGGCCGGAGCCAGGCTGGAGGAACTCACCATCGAGATGCCGCTCAACGGGGGCGTGTTCGTCGATACCGACTATGTGGTGGTGCGCAATCTTCGCTCGATCTATTCGCAGGCCGACGGATTTTCCGGATTCTGGGGTTACGGAGACGTGTATGAAAACGTCGAAGGATCGTTCAATTGCGACCAGGGTTTCACGATGCACGGCAACGGCGTGACGATCGTGGACGGGGGCCTGTTCGAGCGGAACGGCGGGATGGGCATCGTCGATGTCATGTCCTGCGTCAGCATCTACCGCAACATCGTCGTGCGCCGGAATCTTATCGGCGGGGCCGCGTTCCAGGGCTCCTTTCACAGTTGCCGCGGCTCGCAGTTCATCGACAACGATGGCGGCCAAGTGGGCGGCCATAACGTCGAGCTGGAGAACTGCCTGGTGCGGGGGAAGGGGGGGGGCATCTCACTCCGCAAGGGGCGGATCGTGCGCTGCACGGTGGTTGGCGCCGGACAGGGGATTGCGATTTCGGACGGGGCCATGATCGAGAACTGCCTGCTGGTCAGCAACAGGGTGCCCGTGTGGGTTGCCAAGGAGGCCGTCGGCCGCGTGAAGCTGACGAAGAACGTCGTCGGCCTGGGTACGCTCGATTGGGGGGGCGGACGGGTTGGGGCGGCACAGTGGGAGGCGTTCGCCCAAACCAACAGCGCCACCGTGACGGGCAACATCGTCGAGTCGTCGCTCCTCCTGGAAGGGCCGCTCTATGAATTGCCCCAGGATTCGCCCCTGCGCGCGCAGGGGGAATTCGGCGCGAAGGTCAAGGAGTTCACCGGCTGGAGTCCAATCGAATGATGACACGAACCACACGACAAGAAAAGCGGGTGCACACGCAAGGGATGAGTGTTCTGCTGTTCGGCGCCTGGCTGGGCGGGGTCCTGTGCGCGGCCACCGGCGGAGAGCAGGCGGCTGATCCGTGGGCGGCGCGGCGGGCCAAGCTCGACGAGCGTCCGAAGAAGGTCTATGCCCACTATATGGTCTGCTATCCGATCGGGCGGGACGGCATCAGGCCGGGCTATGCCTTTGGCCACGAGGCGCCCAAAATCCGTCACGATTCGACCGATCCTTCGAACGGGTTTGCCGGCTATACGCTCGGCGGTCTCTCCCGCGGCTATCCGTTGCTGCCGGACGGCATCGACGGCCCGAGCATCGAGGAGTCCGCCGATCTGGAAATCCGTCGCGCACTGCGGGCCGGCATCGACGGCTTCGCCTTCGACGTGCTGCCAGCCAGCAAGGACAAGGCCTTCGCCTTCATGGACGCATTGTTCAAGGTGGCGGAGGAAAAAGACTACCCGTTCGAGATCACCTGGTGTTTGGACAACGCAGGGGATAATCCCGACGTCGTCGAATACATTCTTCAGAAGCACGGCAAGAGCCCGAAGTTGGCCCGCCGGGACGGCAAGTTCCTGCTCATGGGCTATTTCTCCGTCTTCCAGGCCCTCCACCACGGCACCGGCGTCAAGGAATGGTCCCAGCGGCCGGAATGGAAGGACAAGGAGATCGGCACCTACGCGGCCTTCCGCATGACGCCGGACGGCTGGCGCACGTATCGCAGCGGCTTCACCTTCCTCGAGGAGAAGTTCAAGACCCCGATGTACTTCCATTTCGACATGGGCGCCTTCGGCCACGGCACGCAGCATCCGATCGAGCCGCCGCCGGAACGCCCCTTCACCCTGACCGACGCCGTCGGCGTGCTCGCGGAGTCGTTCGATGCCGTCGGCTGCAATCTGGCCGGCGATGTCGGCACGAACGCGGCCGCCATGGCGCAGGCGGTCCGGTCCAAGGGCGCCGAATGGGTGCAGCCGGTCATGTATCAGTTCGAGAGCATTCGCTGGAACAGCCGCACCATCCGCCCCGGCACCGATATGATGCGGGAGTCCTGGGAACAGGCGCGAAAGAACCAATCGACGCTCCTCCAGTTCTGGACCTGGAACGACTACACCGAGCTGACCCAGCTCGCGCCGACCACCGACACCCGCTATGGGATTTTGGACCTCACCTCCTATTTCACCCAGTGGTGGAAAACCGGCACGCCTCCGCAGACGGATCATGACCGCATCTATTTCGTCTATCCCAAGTATGCGCATGAATTGTCCACCTATCCGTTCGGCACGCGGGCTCCCTGGCGTGAGCAGAAGAATGTCCTGGAAGTCGCGACGTGGCTGACCAAGCCGGCGACGGTGCGCTTGCCGGGGCGGACGGAGACCTGGGCGGCGCCTGCGGGCCTTTCCTGGAAGCAAGTGCCGTTGCGGCCGGGTCTGGTCTCGGCCGAGCTCGTCCGCCGCAACTGGATCGGCATCCCGAAGGTGGACCTGCGCTTCGACAGTCCCGAACCCGTGACGGACAGGCCCTACCGCGACCAGCACAGCATGGTCTGCGCCTCGACCGAGGACCTGCGGCACTGGCGGGCCGACTTTGGCGAGACATCGCCCGCGCCAATCCAGCGCGGGGAATACGGCGACCTGGACGGCGACGGCCTGCCCAACTGGTTCGAGATGTACTGGTTCGGGAAGTCGCTTGCGGACTGGTCGGCAGCCACGGGCGCCGATCCGAAGGCGGATCCCGACGGCGACGGGCTGAGCAACCTGCAGGAGTTCCAGAACCAATCAAATCCCAAAGTCGCCGCGAAGCATGCTCCCGGATACACCTGGGATCTGTTGAAGCGCAAAGGCCCGCCGGCCGTCAACCCCGATCGTGACGAGTTCGATACGCCGGTCTGGCATTACCTGCACAAGTACGCGATGGAACTGCCCCTGGCGCACGACGGCAACTACTGGCCCTGCGAACGCTATGGATGGGAACAGAGCGACTCCGTGC
Organism: uncultured Verrucomicrobiota bacterium; assembly: GCA_964611575.1. Classification (GTDB taxonomy): domain Bacteria; phylum Verrucomicrobiota; class Kiritimatiellia; order CAIKKV01; family CAITUY01; genus CAITUY01. The sequence continues at coordinate 24,252 of CAZTAJ010000004.1, read as the reverse complement.
AGCGCTGCACCTTCGCTGCCTGGTACAACGTGCCGTCGCCCCACGCCCGCTGCGGCGAGTTCGTCCACGAATGGCGCACGGAGGGAGAAGGGGAGGGCAAGCGGCAGAGGTATCGTTTCACGCTGCAAACTGGAAGGAATTGTCTCCGGGCTTTGGCTTGGGAAAGTCCTGTCGCCGGAACCGTGAAAGTCACATGGAAAACGGATGGTTCCGAAGTCATCGACAGCGGCTTCCACAATGGAAACAACCCGGTGATCGTCACGCTCGAACACAGCCGCCCGCAGCGCGAATTGGCCCGCTGGGATTTCATTCCAAAGCAAGGCGGCGAAGGAACGGTCGGGGGTATCCAGGTCAAGCCGAAGGACCGGATCTACCTGGTGGCCACTGTGCCGCCGCAATACGACCAGCATGCGTCGTTAATCTTCCGCAAGCTCTCGGTCGAACTCACGGAAATCAAGCCCGCGGAATAAGCCAGTTCACGATATCCCCCTATTCGGTTTGAGCCAACCATGAAACAGATGATGTTCTACGCGATGACCGAAGCCGAGACGTTCGACCCGTCGATCAGCGTCCGCGGACTCGCCGACATTCGGGCGGCCGGTTTCGATTCGATCTATCTCGAATTCCGCAACACGCGCGCACCGCACCGCTCGTCGCGGTTCCGGGCGGCGGTGGCGCGCATCTGCGCGGAGGCGCGGCGCCTCGGGCTGGCCGTGGTGGTGGACGCGAGCTTGCGCCGGTATGGCGGCGACATGCTGGACGCCGACCCGGACCTATTTACCGAGACCCTTGCGCATGGCCGGGCGCACGTCAAAGGCGGGACGTTTGAGCTGGTGGTTGAGAGCGGCGACCCGTCCTGCCAGGTGCTGGAGAATGCCTGGACGTGGCCTGCGTTGGAGCCGGTCGGCGCGCGCTGCCGGCTGCTCTCTCAGGTGAGCGAGGGCGGCGGCTGCGCCATGACCCGCGAGCGCGGCCAGGCGGTCACCCGGCAGGCGTGGACCGTGGAAGGGTTGGAAGACGGCGAGCTGTTTGTCGTCCTCCGCCGGCGCTTCGCCTATGCCGACAGCGATCTCGGACATCCAGGATTCGGGAAGTACCTCGACCGGGCGTGCGACGACGCCACCGCGTTGGGCGCCGACGGCGTGGTGTGGGACGAGCCCCATTTCGGCTTTCACTTCCTCAGGGACACATATCCGATCGGCACTCTGCTGTATGACGCGTTCGCCGCGCGGTTCGGCTATGACCTGCGGTCGCGGCTGCCCGACCTGTGGCTCGACCGGGACGGCGGCCAGGTGCGCCATGATTTCGCCGAATTGCTGGAGTCGCGGCTCGCGCGGCTGGAGACCGACTTCAAGTCCCGCATGCGCGCGCGTACCCCGCGGTGCTTCGTCGGCATCCACCGCACCATGCACGAGGAGTTGTCCGACGACTTCCGCATCGGCAGCGTGGACTACTTTCGCCACAACCGCGGCGTCACGGCCGGCTTCACGGATTCGGTCTTCGAGCGCGAGGACAGCATGGTCGCGATGCTCATGCTCGCGCGGGCGCTCGGACAGTTGTCTGACAGTGGCGACGCGTGGAACAACTCCTGGGGGTTCCGGCCCACCGCGACGCATCTGGCCTACTACCTGCGGCTGATGGGGTGTCTGGGCGTCCGCTGGCTCGGGCACGCCTATCACGGGAGCATGATGTTCGGCCCGGGGTATCCGCATCATCCGACATGGGCGGGCATCGGCCGGCATCTGGATGTCCATCGCGAACTGCTGGACCGCCTCGCGGGCGCCGTTCCGGACCCTGACACGGCGGTCCTCTACAACTGGCGCGGGCTGGCCGATTTCTCCGACAACTACCTGCACCAGCACCGGCGTGATCTGCTCATGGGCGTGCTGGAGCTGAGCGTGGCCCAGGCGGGCGTGACCGTTATCGACCCGGGCACCCTGGCCGCGGGCCGCGCGGAGACCGAACGCTGGGTGACGCCGCTGGGGCGTTTCCGCCGCATCCTGGCGCTGTGGCCCAACCGCCTGGACCTTGCGGCCTGGGAGGGTCTCGAACGGGCGGCGGCAGGGGGTGTCGAGATCATGCTGGTCGGGCCGCCGGCGCGGGTCAGCGATACCGGGGCGGATGTCAGCGCGCGCTGGGCGGCGCTTGCCGGGTGCGCCGTGCCCGCGCGCGAGGCCGCGTTGGCGATACCCTACGGCGCGGCGCTGGACATCGCCGGGTGCCGCCTGCCCCTGGATCCGGCCCGCATGGTGCCGAACTGGCAATCCAATCCGGAGCGCACCTATCCCGATCACATCAAGGCGTGGGAACTGAGCGGCGGCGAACCGATCGTCTGTTGGGAAGGCCGGCCGATCGGCATTCGGCATGGCGGCGTCACCACGGTGACGACTGAACTGCCCCAGGTTCCGGGCGGGCTCGCGGCTCTGTGGCCGGTGCAACCCGTCGCGCCGGCCGGCTTTCTCGCCTTTGCCTACACCCGCGGGGAGGAACGCCTGCTGGCCCTGTGCGCGCGCCACGCCGTGCCCCTGGATGCCGATTTCGAATGGGAGGGCCATCGCGTGACCGGCCGCCAGTGCCGGCACGGACTCCTGCTCCGCGGCGCCGATGGAACGGTCTCCGTGTGGGGCGAGGGCTGGATGAGGCACTAAGGGCTGATAGGGTTGAAGTCAACAGCGTCGAAAACTCAACCGGACAGCCGTCATCACGACGAAAGGAGCATGAACCATGAGAATCAAAGCGATTGTCTATGAAGCCCCCGGCAAAGTCGGCGCCGGGACGTTTGAGCTCGCCCCTTGCGGCGAGGACGAAATCCTTTGCGAAACAATTTATTCATTTGTCTCGCCCGGCACCGAGTTGAGGAACCTCTCAACGCACAACAAGACCTTTCCCTGCATTCCCGGCTATTCCTATGTCGGACGCATCATCGAGGTGGGAAGGAACGTCAAGGGATGGCGTGAAGGCGACCTGATCTCCGGCCGCAACCAGCCCGACTCCTTGAACCCCGAGGGGGTCGACTGCGTCTATGGCGGCCATGTCAGCCACCACCGATGCGTGGTCAAGGGGGACTGCGCGCCCGTCCGCCTGCCCGACGGCGCCGACCCGTGGCACTACGTCACGGTGGAAGTCGCCGCCATCAGTTGGCACGGGATCAGCATGGCCGTCCCGCGCGCCGGTGAGGCGGCCTGCGTGGTGGGGCAGGGGCTGATCGGCGCTTTCGCCGCCAAGTGGCTCCTGAACCTCGGACTGAGAGTCGTGGTCACGGATCTTGAGGAGTCCCGTCTTGAGAGGGCGCGCCGATGGGGGGCGGCTGGTGTGGTTTCAGCGAAAGAGCCCCATGTTGCGGAGAGGATGTTGCGTTGTTTTGAGAACGGCGCCGACATTTCCGTGGAAGCCTCATCCACGATGGCAGGCTGCAGACTCGCCTCGAGCCTCCTGAAGAGACCTGTCGAGTCCGTTGCGGGAATCGCCTACCACCTCCCAGGGCTCCAGGCCAACCCGTTCAAATGGCCGCGCATGGTCTATCTCGCCACCTATACGGACGAGGTGCAGACCCATCCGGGCGGTCTCGCAGATCGTGAGGGCGTCGTCGTCTTTCGCCCAAACGACCGCAAGGTTGAGGACAGGCAGATGGTCGTGGATTTCATTCGGAGAGGGCTCCTGCCGGTGTCCGAGTTTGTGGCCGAGCCTTTGCCGGTGAGCAAGGCGCCTGAAGCTTACGCAAATCTCAGAGAGCAACCCGGGAGGTACAGTTCGATAGCCTTCCACTGGAAGGATTGAGGTTTATGGCCATCATGACTAAGCGTATTGCTCGTGCTGGCTTAGGCGGCCACATGCCGTGGCTGCTAACCCGGACGATGGTCAAGACAGCGTGCCTTTTCCTGCTGCTTGCCATGGCCGTCCTGCCGGCGATATCGCGGGCGACGGGCGAGCCGGGTGCGGACCCCTGGGCCGCGCGACGGGCGAAATTGGACCAGCGCCCGAAGAAGATCTTTGCCCACTACATGGTCTGCTATCCCGTCGGCATGTACGGCAGTGCGCCGGGATATGCGATCAAGCACGAGGCGCCGAAGATCCGGCATGATTCCCCGGACATGGAACGGGCCTTTGGCGGCCGCGGCCGCGCCGGCCCGTTGCTGCCGGACGGCGTGGACAGCCTGACGGCCGAGCAGTCGGCCGATCTGGAGATCCGGCGCGCGATGCGGGCGGGCATCGATGGGTTCGCCTTCGACGTGCTCCCGCTTCCCGAGGACCGGGCGTTCGCCTACATGGATGCCATGTTCAAGGTGGCGGAAAGCAACGACTATCCGTTCGAAATCACCTGGTGTCTGGACAACGCCGGCAAGAATCCCGTCGTCGTCGAGTATCTCCTGCGCGAGCACGGAAAGAGCCCGAAGCTGGCGCGACGCGACGGCAAGGTGCTGTTCTTCGGGTACCAGTCCATCTGGCAGGCGCTTCACCATGGGGACGGGGTGCGCCAATGGGCCGAGCGCCCTGAATGGAAAGGCAAGGAAGTGGGCGCCTATGCGGCGTTCCGCGGCACGCCGGAAGGCTGGCGCACGTACCGGAGCGGATTCCGCTATCTGGAGGAGCGCTTCAAGACGCCGATGTACTTCCAGTTCAGCATGTCGGCGTTCTTTCACGGGACGCGGTTTCCCATCGAGCCGAAACCGGAACGGCCGCTGGGTGAGATCGACGCTGCCGGCATGCTGGCTGAGGACTTCGATTCCATCGGCGATTTCTCGGACATCAACGTGGCGCGCAACGATGCCATGGCGAAGGCGGTTCTTGCGAAAGGCGCCGAGTGGGGCGAACCCATGATGTATCAGTATGAGAACGTGCTGTGGTCGGCGGCGCACATCCGGCCGGGAACGGACCTGATGCGCGAGCGTTGGGAGCGGGCACGCACCAATGATTCCACGCTGATCCAGTTCACCACCTGGAACGACTACACGGAACTCACGATGCTGGCGCCGACGGAGACCACGCGCTACGCGTTGCTCGACTTGAACGCCTATTTCGTGCAGTGGTGGAAGACGGGGCAACCGCCCAAACCGGACCGCGACCGGGTCTACCTGACCTATCCGAAGTACGCCCACCAACAGGCCACTTACCCCTTCGGCACGCGCGCCCGTTGGCGGGATGCGAGCAACGTGCTGGAGGTCCTGACCCTTCTGACCCGGCCGGCGACGGTGCGGCTGCCCGGCCGGCCGGAGACCTGGCAGGCGCCCGCCGGCCTGTCCTGGAAACAGGTGCCGCTCAAGGTGGGGCCGGTGTCGGCGGAACTGGTTCGCCGCAACGGGCTGGGGATGCCACGCGTCGAACTCCGCCTGGACAGCCCAGAGCCCGTGACCGACCGGCCTTACCGGGAACAGCACAGCATGGTCTGTGTTTCGACCGAGGATCTGCGGCATTGGAAGGAAGACTTCGGCGAGGTCCCGGCTGCTCCCATCCTGCGCGGCGAGTACGGTGACGAGGATGGCGATGGTTTGCCAAACTGGTTCGAGATGTACTGGTTCGGAAAGTCCATCGTGGATTGGCCCGCCGTTGGGGCGGCGGACCCCCATGCCGATCCGGACGGCGACGGCAGGAGCAACCTGGATGAGTATCGGGCCCGGACCGATCCCACGAACACGGCCCGTTACGCGGCGGGATACCGGTGGGATCTCATGGCGACCCTGGGTCCGCGCCGGCGCAGCTTCAATCCGGATGTCGATGAGTTCGGCACGCCGGTCTGGCACTACCTGCATCAATACTCGACGAACCTGCCCATCGCGCACGACGGGAACTACTGGCCCTGCGAGCGGTTCGGGTGGGAGCCGGGCAAGCCGCTGCAACGTTGTGTTTTTGCCGCCCCGTGGAACACGCCCCTGCTGAACGCCCATTCGCGTGTCGGGCAGTTCACGCATGAATGGACGGCGGAAGGCGAGGGCGAGGCGAAGCGCGAGACGTACCGTTTCCGCATGGTCACGGGCCGAAACTGTCTGCGGGTGCTGGCATGGCAGAGTCCCGTGGCCGGCAAGGTAGCCCTGTCGTTCGAACTCGATCCGACCCAGGTCAGCGACAATGAGCGCAATTCGGTTGTGCTCACCCTCGAGCACAGCCGCCCGCAGCGGGAACTGGCCCGTTGGGAGCTGATGCCCAAGGAGGGTGGACAGGGCCAGGTGGACGGCATCCAGGTGCAGCCGGGCGACCGGCTCTATCTCGTGGCAACGTGCCCTCCGATTCACGATGGGCATGGGGCGCTGGTGTTCAAGAAGTTAGAGGTTACACGGGTCGAGACGAGTGTCCCGTAAATACTGGCGTCCCACAGGGACGCCAAGGCTGAAGCGGTTTAGGCTGTAGGTAAATACGAACAAACACGGAATCAAGGAATCATTTTAATGCCTTTGAGCACATTGGGTTTCCTACAGTCTACAGCCTATAGCCTACAGTCTCGGTGTCCTATGGGACGCCACTGAACCGTAAAGACAAACCTGGCAATTTCGTTTGCGGCCAGACAACATGATCGTATGAAGGAGATAGTGGAATGACACCTGACACCCTGAAGAGAACCCAGCATGACGCCCGCGTTGACGCATTGGCGATGCGCCGCATTCCAGCGGAAGATACGATCCTCTATTTCGGCGATTGGCGGGCGGTGAAGGGACAAGACGTGCCCGGCGTGCCGCGTGAGTGCGGGCATCGCTGCCGCACTCAGTTCAGCGCCTTTGAGTTCTGCTTCCGGGGCCCCACGGTGCGTTGGATCGGGACGCAGGGCCCCGATCACGGTTGCGCGGACGTCTATGTGGACGGAGAGTTTCAGGGAACGGTTGACAACTATGCCGAGTGCCTCCGGGAGGATGTCGTCAAGTTCGAGAAGAGCGGCATTGGGGGAGACCGCCTTCATATCCTGCGCGTCGTGGTGAAAAAAGACCGCAACCCCCAGGCGGCCGACTGCTACCAGGAGGTCACGGCCGTCGAGGCTGTCGAGCCGGTCAGCTATCCGCTTGAAATCAGCCACGCGATGCACACTGACCTGGCCCGGATGCGCACGGGCACGAAGCGGTATCTTAAGCCGGAAGAGTGGTCGCCGGTCGCGCCCGGCGCCCAGGCGCCTGAACGGGGCGTGACGATGGGTGCGGGGGTCCTCAAGACGCTCATGGAGCGGAACATCGACTACCTCAATCACAGCTTCGCCAGCCCCACCTACGTGGATGGGGTGGGCTGGAGCGCCTGGCTGCCCGCCTCGATCGAGGGGCGACTCCTCGCCGGCGCGGGTCACACCCTGCGCTGGGGCGAGCGCGAGGACCTGCGCGCCATCGTCGATAAGATCGTGGATGCGATCGGGCAGCGCATGCGCGACGACGGGTACTACAACTACTATCCCGAGCAGGACTCCTACGGTCTGAATTACGGCGGCAACAGCGAACGGAAGAACTATGACCGCGTGTTCTGGACCCGCGGCATGCTGGCGGCCGGTCAGGCGGGCAATGCCAAGGCGTACGGGCTGCTTCGTCGCCTGTACGACTGGTTCAATGCATCGCCCTATCTGGCCGATATCCTGTTCGGCGGCAATGCCACCAACGGCATGCCGGGCGGCCCGCTGACTTACCTGTCTCCGGCCGGAGTCAGCCGGGATCTGGTCACGACGCTGCGCTACTACGATCAGGACTTCTGGAAGCGGGAACTCGCTCTCCGGCAACCGCTCGCGCTGAGTCATTACCCCGGCGAACGGCCGCACTGTTACGACCTGCTTGGCCTGGAAATGTACATCGATGCGTACCGGGCCACCGGCGACCGGGAATGTCTCGACGCGGTCCTGGGCGGTTGGGACGTGTACCGGAACCACTTCAAGCACATCGGCGGCGCCACGGCGATCATGGAGAGTCACGAGGTCTATCCGCCGAAATCATACTATTTTGCGGACAAGACGATGGGTGAGACCTGCGGGAGCGTGTTCTGGATTTACGTCAACCAGAAGCTCTTGCAGTTGTTTCCCACGGAGGAACGTTTTGCCGCCGAAATCGAGGAAGCGCTCTACAATATCATCGCCGCCGCCCAGGATCGCCGCGGGTTTATCCGTTATCACAACCGGCTCCACGACCGGAAGACGGAGGCGCAATGTACCGGAACCTGCTGCGAAGTCGCCGCCGTCGGCCTAATCGGCCGGCTGCCGGAGTACATCTACTCCCTGGCCGGCGACGCGGTGTTTGTGAATCTCTACGCCTCGTCCGAAATCGTGTTGGGCAGCGGAGCGCGGCTGGTCATGACCGCCGACTTCCCTGTCAGTGGCGACGTCTCCATCCGGGTCTGCGCGCCGGCGCCGACGCGCCTGGATCTGAGGATCCGGGTCCCTTCCTGGGCGACCGGCCCTGTGACGTTCACCGTCGGCGGCAAGCCGGTGGCGACGGGAAAGCCGGGCAGCTACTGTTCGATCGAGCGCCTGTGGGGCGATGGCGAGACGATCGCCTTCAGGCTGCCGATGGGCTTCAAGGCGGTCCAGTACCAGGGGCTGGATCAACTCAAGGACAATGTGGACCGCTATGCGCTTTTGTACGGACCGATCCTGCTGGCGTTGGTGGGCGAAGGCGACGGCTTCCCGGAAGGCGCCCGGCTGCCGGTGCATCCGCGGGAGCTGGCGGGTCTGCCGACGCCGGCCGCGGGCAATCCCTTCGCGTACCCTGTGAACGGGCTTCCCGATCTTCGCTACGTCCACTACTGGACCCTCGACCAGGAACGATTCACGTGTTTTCCCGCTGTTCAGCGGGACTCCTGAGCGCTGCGCGGGGATGACGGGGCTGTGAGAGAACGTTTGACGACGGATGCGTGGGAACGCTGAGGCCCTGCAGCCGCCGCCAAGGGTGCAGGAAGGAGGAATGAGATGACGTCTCGTGATCGTTTTCTGCGCTCCTTCCGGGGCGGAACGCTTGACCGGTTCTTGCGCTATGACCATGGGCCATGGCCCAGCACACGTGAGCGCTGGCTTGGCGAGGGCTACCCTTCCGACGTGCGTTTCGATCGCTATTTCGACATGGATCCCTTGGTCAAGCTTCCCATCCAGTCGGGTTACGTGGCCTCACCGTATTGCCCCGCGTTTACGGAGAAGATCCTGGAGGAAAGTGCTGGGTGTCGGACGTTTGTGGACGGGGATGGCATAACCAAGAAGGTCTTTGTCCAGCACGGCGACACCTCCATGCCCCAGTTCCTTAAGTTCCCGGTGACCGATCGCGCGGACTGGGCTGTGCTCCGGCATCGGTTGAACCCGGCCGATGCGCCGAATCGCGTGGGCGATGCCGCGGCGCTCAGGGCGGTGGCGGGAGACCCGTCAGTCCCGAGTCTGATGCACATGTGCGGCGCGTTCGGGCATCCGCGCAACCTGTTCGGGGATGAGAATCTCTCCTACCTGATGTATGACGATCCCGCACTGCTGGAGGAGATCCTTGAAAACTGGCGGGATCTGTATACGGAACTGATCCGGCACGTGACCGGCATCGTGCGCGTGGATGCCATCCTGATTTGGGAGGATATGTGCTACAAGTCGGGTCCGCTGATCAGTCCAGAGGCCGTTCGCCGGTTCATGTTGCCCCGCTACCGGGAAGTGATCGCGGTGGCCCGTTCCTGCGGCATCGAGGCGATTATCGTGGATACGGACGGCGACTGCCTGAAACTGATCCCCTTGTTCATGGAGGCGGGCGTTGACAGTCTGATGCCGTTCGAAGTTCAGGCCGGCATGGACGTGGTCGCCATCGGTCGGCAGTATCCGGAGTTGGCCATTATGGGGGGGCTCGACAAGCGCGCGCTCGCCGGCAGCTTCAGGGACATCGAGCGGGAGGTGGACCGCGTTCTGCCGCATTTTCTGTCCCGCGGCCGGTTCGTGCCATGCCTGGATCATACGGTTCCGCCGAACGTGTCCCTGGAGAAGTTCCGATACTATCTGGACTATGTGCGCAAGTACGAGTGAACGGGCGCCTTGGGAGGCAGGGTGCCCTGTGAAGATGCTCCGTCTGTGCGACATTCGCGGGTTCGAGCGCGCGCTTATGGATCTGATGGTTACTGGCACACTGTACCATTCTTTTGAGGTGCGATTATGAGACGTGATGGGTTTTACCGTTTGTTATCCGGGCTGGTTGTCTGGTTCCCGGCTCTTCTGTTGGCGGCGACACATGCAATGGGAGCGGGCGACGACCTGCTGCCGGTATTCGCCCGCGCTCAGGCCGGTCGGCCTTTGCGGGCGGTGGCCATGGGCGGGTCGATCACCCAGGCCGGCGGCGGCTGGATCGGACCCTGGCTGCGCGAGCGGTTCCCCGGCGCCACGGGCGATATGCACAATGCCGGCATGAGCGGCACGGGCAGTGGGCTGGGGGTTTTCCGCCTCGGGCGTGATGTCATCGACAAGCAGCCTGATCTGGTGATGATCGAGTTTGCCGTGAACGACCGGGGTGGCGATGATGCGGATGTCATCCGGTCCATGGAAAGCCTTGTGGTCCGGCTCAAGACGCTACCCGATCCCCCCGCCGTGGTCATCGTCAACGCCGCGGAACGCGACAGCCCCAACCATGCCCGGCACGAACGGGTCGCTGCGCACTATGGGTTGCTCTCCATCAACCTCCAACGCGTTGTGGACGAACGTCTGAAGAAGACCGGCGGGGTGTGGGCGGACCTGATGACGGACGATGTTCATCCCAATGCGAAGGGCCATGCGCTTTACGCCGAGGCCATTGCCGCGGCGCTGGAGCCGTTTGTCGTCCGCGCCGCCAAAGGCAAGCCATCCGAAGCGCTGTCGCCTCCGCTGCCGCCTCCCCTGAGCAAACGGCCGCTGATCCTTGACGGACGGATGATCCCCCTTGCGCCACAGCCCGGGTGGTCCCGTGAAGCAACCGTGCCGGCTTGGTGGACACGCTTCTTCCCGGAGGGCTTCATTGGCGCCAGCGAGCCGGGGACCATGCTGACGCTGAATGTTCGGGCCACCGAGATCGGGCTGCTCTACCCGCTGGACGCCGGGCACTATGGCCCGTTCTATGTGAATGTGGACGGAGGCCAGCCCGTGATGCAGGATGCGGGGTTCCGTGACGGCTATACTTCCGTGACGATCGGCAGCGACCTGGCGCCGGCGGAACACCTTGTACGGGTGGTCACCGCCCGGCCGTTTGATGGCGGAGTGGCGCCCGTTTACCTTGGGTATGTGCTGGTGGCCGGTGAATCCCGGGCGACAGGCGATCGGGCGCCGCAAGGCGATGTCGATCTGCGGGCGCAGGCCATGCGCCTGTTCGATCCGGTCCCGGCGGCGAAATGGGAATGGTGCGGGCCGTTCGGCGGCGCTGAAAAAACACGCGGTGGGATCCCAACTGACGATTTCAAGCGCGCGTTCGGACCGGAAACCGGCCCCTACGCCGACTGGAAGCCGGTGGCAGGCGATGGCGCCTTCGTCGATTTCGTCCGCTTGGGCGGATGGCGGGATCGCGGCGTATGCTATGCCCGCACCGTGGTGAAACGCACCGCCGGCGGCACAGTCGAGGCCGGGTTGCGGCTGGATTACTTCGCAAAGGTGTGGATCAACGGCAAACTGGCAAAGACGGTCGATGGCAATCACGGCCATCCGATGGCGCCCGTTATGTTTCCGGTTGAACTGCATCAAGGGGACAACGAGGTGATGATCAAGGTGCATGCTGGCAGCAACGGAAGCGGTTTTGCCGTGTATCTGAACAGTTCCGTGGTTGTGCCGCCGTGAACTGTGGCGGCTTGCTATGCGAACGAGCATGGTAGAAGAATGGATGTCCTACAATAGCATCCCATGGAATAGTGGAGTGATGGAGTATTGGGACAAACAGGCCAAGCAGAATCGGCTGATCTGCAAACCATGGATATCGGAAATCCCTTGTTCCGCGTAAGGGTGAATAGAATGTGTAATTCATGGTCTGGCAACACCCCAATCCTCCCGTACTCCATTACTCCGCGTCCCCATGGGATGCCAGTGGATGTCCTATGAACAAGATGAAGCTACTCAAGCGATTGCAGGGAATGGGAACGGCGCTCCTGGTTTTGGCTGGCGCCGCGGCCCCGGTCCTGTCGGCCGCAGGCACGGATGAACCGCAGGTATGGCCGCTGCCGGCCCTGGGCGATGCGGTGACTTGGACAGCCACTCCGCAAGGGGGGGCACCGTTCACCTTCGACTGTTTCTCACCCGCCAGCGGCGCGATCCTGGTCCGTTTTGACTGCGCCGAAAACCATATTGGCGAACTGCGCTTGAAGGAGCCGGTGCCCATGCCCGGGGACGTCACGGGCTTCACCTTCCTCTGCGGCAACAACGGTGCGCCTTCCAGTCTTTGGATCAAGGTTCTGGCGCGGGACTCGACTGGCAAGGAGTTTGCCTTCCACACCAGTTCCTGGTTCTCGTTCAATAAGGGGTGGTTCTCGCCGGAACAATTCTCGCGGCGTGTCCGCGAGGAGCGCTTCACCACGCCGGGCTTCGGGCGACCCAAGCCGGAGCCGGCTGCCGGCGCGACGCTCGAAGGCCCGGCGCCGAACATCGCCCCGAAGCCGCCCTACACGCTGCTGGGGCTGCGCTTCATCGGCAGCCACCAGGGCGGCAAGTTCACCGAGTTCTTCTTCCGCAACTTCGCCATGACCCGGCTCGACCCGCGCGCCGCGCCGTTGTACTACCAGTTCCGCGACGTCGAGAGTTTCGGCGAACTCGATCCCCTTCCGTTCCTTACGCCGGCCCATCTGGGAAAATGGGGCGGCAAGCGCTACGATCTGAGCTGGGAACTGCGCGATCGTTATGACGCCACCCCGTTTCTCGTTGGCGGCAAGAGCTTCGAATTCACCCAGACGGACTGGAGGGAGAAAAGCGACGGCATTCCCTATCCTTTGCAGATCGCCCAGCGGATCGAGTTCCCCGTGAAGGAGAAGGGCACCTACTGGGCGCGGGTGCGGCTGCGCTGGTCGTATGAAGGCAAGAGCCCGCTTCCGCAGGAGATCGTCGAGCGCGAGTTCCGCCTCGACGTGGTCAACGGCGCCGAGCCGATCAAACGCACCCCCGTCCCGGCGGACGCCATGGCGCCGAACTGCTTCATCCGCGTCGCGCCCGACCGGAAATCGTTGATTTTCGAAAACAAGAAGAAATTCGCCGTCAACGTGGCGTTCCGCAATCCCGGCGAGTCCGTCAAGGACGCCAGCTACCGCGCCGTCGTCCGCCTGGCGTCCGGCGACGTGGAGGTCAAGGCTCTGGATATTGTCCCCGTCTGGGATGGGGACAAGCCGTTCAGCCGCGCGAGGTGGTCATTTTCCGCATGAGCAGGAAATAAGTGACCGGGGGCGTAACGTGTTCAGAGCTTGAGTGAACAGGAGATTGGAAAAAGTACGCGCAAGATGCAGTTATGAAGTCCGCCCATCTTATGGAAAGGAACATCACCTCATGTCAAACAAGACACCAAACTGCAACCGTGAAATCAAATGAATCGCATATGAACGCGAATGCACTTTTAGTCGCAGAATCAGGAAGAAGGCTATAACAGAATGATTATACAAAAAAAACAGATTGGCGTGTGGTGCAAACCAAAATCCGGCGGCTACCCTGGCAGCTGGACGGGGCGCTTCATCTGGGATCACGGCGAGGGCACGCCGTTTCATTATTCGTTGCTGTTGCGCAAGGAGTTTAACCTGAAACAGAAGTCTTCCGGCGCCGTCATCCACATCACTGCCGCCGATAAATATCGGTTGTTTATCAATGGCATGTATGTCGGGCGCGGACCAGCGCGCTCCGTCGGACCGCACTGGACGTCCTACGACACGCACGACATCGACGGGCTTCTGCGCCCCGGTAAAAATGTCATCGCTGTTTTCGCGTATCACTACGGATGCAAGAACGCCTACTCCTTTAGCCAGCGCGCCGGTTTTTGGGCGGAGGCCCATCTGACCACGGTGAACGGGCAGAAAATCATCGGTTCGGATGCGACGTGGAAAACCCGGCCGCTGACCGGCTACCGCCGGGACAAGGAGCTCTTAAACGGTCTGGATGGTCGGCTGATTGAAATCTTCGATGCGACGAAGGATCCGGCGGATTGGATGAAGCCCGATTTCAATGACTCATCCTGGGATTACGCCAAACTTATTGATCCCTGGAGCGGTGCCTCGTGCTGGAGCTTATTGGAGCCGCGAATGACACCGCTTCTGCAGGAAGAGGAGATGCTGCCGGAGGCCATCATCACCGTCGGCGAGGCGCGGGCGCTTATTTGGAATCCCAGCTGGACCGCGGTGAAAGACATTCACGTGAGCATGCGGCTGGCCTACGAGCCGCACTATCCGCTGCGCTACGCCAAAGCGGAAAACGTCAAAGCCCTCCTTGGTGGCAAAGGCGTGGCGCATTTTCAGAGCCTGCCCCTGACCTACGGCGCAAACCAAAACGCTGCGCAAGGGACGCGCGACCCGTTCATCATCCTCGACTTCGGCCGGCCGGTCTGCGGTTTTCCGCGGATCGATGTTGACGCTCCGGAACGGGCGGTGATCGAAATGACATATTCCGCCCAACTGGTGGATGGGCGGGTGCCGGTATATGAAGTGGACCAGGATTTCGCCTCGGCCTGCATTGCCCGGGAAGGCCGGCAAGTCTGGCAGACCTGGGAGAAACACTGCTTCCGCTACCTGCAAATCGTCTTCCGCAATGTCTCCTGCCATTTATCCGTTCAGGGTGGACCGAAGTCGAGGGATTACCTTGAGCTGGTGGCGAAGAACGCGCGCCCCATCCAGGTTCATTCCGTCCAGGTCAGTCGCTATGAGTATCCAGCGGATCGCGTCGGAAGCTTCACGTGCTCGGATCCCATTCTGACAAAACTATGGAAAGCCGGAGTCGACACTGCGCAACTCCATTTTGAAGACACTCAGATCACCGATGCGTATCGGGAGCACCGATTTGTCACGATCTACCCGGAAGGGTTTCAGGTGCCGCTGGCGTTCACCGCCGGATACGGCTACCAATCGGTGATCGATTGGCATTTCCGTCAGACGACGCGTTCACAGTTGCCGGACGGATCGTTCCCGCTCATATTGGGGGCTTACGGCGACCTTGGTTTGTCAAGCGACCAGTTTAAGTCTTCCGTCAGCATTAATCCCCCCCAGGTTGTCAGCGAACTGGCTTTTTACGCCGAGGCCGTCTGGTGCCGTTACGAGTATACAGGCAACATTGATTTCATCCGAGAGCATTATCCCGCCCTGGTGCGGACGGCGCGCTATTACCTGGACCATTGCGATGATCATGGCCTGGTGTATAACATCCCGCAATGCTCGTATGCCGATTGGGTGAAATGTGAGTTTCGCGGCGCCTATTTCAAGACCAATGCCGATTATTATCGGCTGCTCCTGATCATGGAAAGACTGGCGGCATTGCTGTCCTTGCCCGGTGACACAGAAAACTGGCGGGCCTTGGCAGAACAGGTGGTGAAGTCATTGCGGCGTCTGCACTGGAATTCCAAGAACGGCCTATTCGTAAACAGCGTTATCGATGGGAAGCAGATACCGATATACAATGAACTGGATAACGCTCTGGCGGTGCTGTACGACATTGCCGATGACGGTCACAAAGCGTCGATCCGCTGCCGGCTGACGGATCGGAGCGCCGAAGAGTACAGTGTCTTCGGGAGTGCGGAGAAAGGTGCGGGACTGGGTCTGCCCGTCTCGCAATATCGCAGGCGGTGGCAGTCGCCGCGCTTTGAACTGATCTGTCCCGGCCCCAATTACTTCCATTGGCTGGTCGAAGGATTGGTTAAGCTCGGTGCCACTGATTACGCGTTCGAATTGACCGCCCGGCGATATGCGGCGATGCTTGAGAAATCGGACTTTCCGACGCATACGGGCGAAGAGTGGGAAATGGACAATCGCAATCTCGCCGGCTTCACCTGGGTTTCGCCCGTGTGGGGGGGAAGCCTTGTGTGGACGCTCTCCACGAACGTTTTGGGCATCTACCCGCTTGAACCAGGCTACAAAAAACTGCGCATCGCGCCGAAGACCGGCAATCTGAAATGGGCGAAGGGTGTGTTTCCCACGGTGAATGGCAATGTCGCGGTGTCGTGGAAAAAAGACAAGGCAACTTTCTGTTTGGATGTTGATGTTCCAGCCGGTTGTGACGCAGAGGTCGTGTTGCCGCGTCTTGGAAAAGCGTGTGACCTTGTTTACAACAAAAAAAGGATCCGTATTACGTCCGGGCTAATTGAGTCGGCTGATGATATTTCCATCTCGAAGGATGAAGTTATGATTCATGCCAAAGCAGGTATCAACCATTATGAGGTCGCTCGTAGTGGCAAGCGAAACACCAAAATCTCGAACAACCGCACCCGCTGACGCTCCCGCATTGTCCGCTGAAGCCAAATCGCTAAAATGAAAGGAATGTGCGCAATGAACAAAGTCATAACCTGTTTTGAGATGGGAATTCTTTCCGCAGCGCTGGCGGCGCATCTTATGGCTGCCGATGTCTATGTGGACAATGTCCGGGGGACGGAAAATGGCTCGGGAACAAAAGAGGCGCCCTTCAAGACCATCGGCAAGGCGCTGCAGATTCTGAAAGGCGGGGACACGCTGCATCTGACTCCCAATGAGAATGTCCCTTATGAAGAGGTGATCGACACCCATCCTGATGCCAAGTGGGGCGGGACCGCGGGAAATCCAACGGTCATTGATGGGCACGGGGCTACCATCACCGGTTTGAGGCACTTTCCTGCAGCCGCATGGAAAGACGAAGGGGATGGGATCTTCAGTCGTCCGTTAGGAAACAATGCCTGGGCCATGGATCAGCAAGGGTACTGGAGCGGGCATCCGATCGTTTTTGTTGATGGCAAGCCGGCCGAGTTCTGCAAAGACAAAGTTTCTTTGCGTGAGTTCACCTATTTCCTTCACAAGGACCATCCCCAAAATCGTACAGGACTGCACAACACGCTCTACATAAAACTTCCTGGCGGGAAGACCCCGGATGAAATCAAGGTCGTCACAGTCGGCACCCGGACGAACATACATATTAACCGCAGCCACATAACCATAAAGAACCTGACCAGCATCTATGCCGGTGACGATGCCTTTGGCGCCAACCCGAGCAAGGGGCTCGTCTTTGAGAATGTTCGTGGTGCATATTGCATGGATCAGGGTATCAGCCATCATGGCGCGGAATCGCTCGTCAAGAACTCCAGCTTCGACCACAATACCATTTGCGGGATCTTCGATGTCTACCCGGAGTCGAAGGTGCGATATTTTAACTGCGTCGTCGAGAGCAATGGTGGCGGTGGGGCTACATTCCACGGCGGTGAATACTCGATGGAAAACTGCGTTATCCGCAACAATCAGGGGGCGGGCGTCGTGGTAAGCCGCAATGCCCTGGCATCCCTGAAAAACTGCTATGTCGAAAGTGAAGAGCAAAAGTTCCGTGGCGTGCATTTAAACGAACGGGGTCTGACAATGGAGAATTGCACAATCTACAATGCAAGCGAGGCCCTGGCTTGTTATTTGGAAAAAGCGCCTGAAATGTTTGATGTCATAAACTGCGCCTTTATCAATAACCGGCAAAACCTGAAATTGGCCAAAGCGCAAAGTGTTGAAGCAGCGAGCATCCGGTTCAAGCAGAATATCTACACCCCGGGGGATTTCCAGGTGTTCGGCGCCAATTTCGCCAGCCAGGATTGGGGCGGTTATCAAAAAGCCACTGGACTTGATGGTGATTCACAGATGCGGAAGTACGAAGGAGCTCTTCCGCCACTTCAAACCGACCTGAAAAAAGGTTTTTCAAAATGACTCAAGTGAAAGGAATGCGTGAAATGAGCAAGTTGATACAACTTCCTTCGGTTGACGTCGCCGTCATCGGTGGCGGCACGGCTACTCACGCCGCAGATGGCTTGGCGACGGCACGTGGGGAACTTGGAAGGACCGCTTTATGTCGAGATTGATGCTGACCGCCATTCTGCTGCTGGGATGCGCGATCCCGCTTTGCGCCGCTGACGCGAACCAGGTCTGGCCGTTGTCGGCCCTGGACGATGCGGCGGCGTGGATGGCCACGCCACAAGGGGAAAAGCCGTTCACCTTCGAATGCCACTCCGAGAGCGGCGCGCTCTTCGTGCGTTTCGACTGCGCCAAGGACAACGTAGCCGAATTGCGCTTGAAGGGGCCGGTGCCCATGCCCGACGGCGTCACGGGGTTCACCTTCCTCTGCGGCAACAACGGCGTGCCCTCCAGCCTCTGGGTCAAGGTGCTGGCGCGGGACGCGGCAGGAAAGGAGTTCGCCTTCCACACGTTCTCCAGGTTTTCCTTCGGCAAGGGGTGGTTCTCGCCGGAGCATTTCACGCGGCGTGTCTGCGAGGAGCGCTTCACCACGCCGGGCTTCGGTCGGCCCAAGCCGGAGCCGGCGTCCGGCGCGACGCTCGAAGGCCCCGTCCCGAACATCGGCCCCAAGCCGCCATACACACTGCTGGGACTGCGTTTCATCGGCAGTCATCAGGGGGGCAAGTTCACCGAATTCTTCTTCCGTAATTTCGCCATGACCCGGCTCGATCCGCGCGCCGCGCCGTTCTACTACCAGTTCCGCGACGTCGAGAGCTTCGGCGAACTCGATCCGCTGCCCTGGCTCACGCCAGCCAACCTGGGCATATGGGGCGGCAAGCGCTTCGAGCTGAGCTGGGAACTGCGTGACCGCTACGAGGGCACCCCGTTCCTCGTGGATGGCAAGACGTTTGAATTCACCCAGCCCGACTGGCAGGAGAAGAGCGACGGCGTCCCGTATCCGCTTCAGATCGCACAGCGGATCGAATTTCCCATCAAGGAGAAAGGCACCTACTGGGCGCGGGTGCGGCTGCGCTGGTGGTATGACGGCAAAAGCCCGCTCCCGCGGAAGATCAGCGAGTGCGAGTTCCGCCTCGACGTGGTCAACGGCGCCGAACCGGTCAAACGCAAACCGGTCCCGGCCGACGCCATGGCGATGAACTGCTTCATCCGTATCGCGCCCGAGCGGAAGTCGCTGATCTTCGAGAACAAGGAGAAGTTCGCCGTCAAGGTGGCGTTCCGCAACCCCGGCGAGTCCGTCAAGGACGTCACATGCCGCGCCGTCGTCCGTCAGGCTTCCGGCGACGTGGAGGTCAAGACTCTGGATATTGTCCCCGTCTGGGATGGGGACAAGTCGTTCATCGCCGAGCTGGACCTGAGCGATCTGAAGCCCGGCGTGTACAAAGTGCTGGCGGAGATCCACGCTGGCAAGCAGATGTTCGACCAGGTCGAGCGCACGATCGCCCGGAAGGAGCCCGTGGCCGCCGCGGCGGCAGAGCTGCCCATTCCCGCATCCGTCCCCTCGTGGCAGGAGTTGCTCGCCAGTCCCAAGCCGATGTTCCATCTGAATCCATGTCTACCGGCTAATATGCCGCAGGACAGCGTCAAGGCGTGGGACGAGCACTACCGCCCCTTCCTCGACAAGGCCGGCGAACTCTCCACGCAGATCGAGTTTTCGTTCGATTGGAAGAACGTCGAACCGCTCCCAGACGTTTACGACTGGGGCATCGTGGACCGATTCGTCAACTATGCCCATTCCAAGGGACTGACTGTGCAGTTGCTGCTCTCCTTCCGTGACCTGCCCGAGTGGATGCCGGGGCGCTACGAGATGAGCGCCGACGGCACGGTTTTCGGGGCCAGGCATTTGTACAAGTTCCACGGCGGACGGCCCAATTTCGTCAACGCGCCGGAGATCCGAAGCGGTATGGCCGCCTTTTTCCGCAGCGTCGCGGAACGCTACCGCGGCCATCCCGGCGTCCAGAGCTATTACACCTGCTTCGAGCATCCCGGCGACGCCCCGGCCAACGGGTGGTACGAAGGCTACGCGCCCGAGAGCGTCGCGGCCTTTCGCCGGGAGATGCGGAAGATGTTCGGCGGCATCGAGGCGGCCAACCGGCGCTGGGACACGGCGTACGCGTCGTGGGACGCGGTCGTGCCGCCGCCGGAATCCGCCTCCTCCCGGTACCGTCTCGACTGGCGGCGGTTCAAGACCGACGGCATCGAGGGCGTCCTGAAGCACTTTGTCACGGCGATCCGCTCGGCGGATCCGAAGCGCCTGATCATGGTGTACGGCGACGGCGTCGGCGACTATCGCTGGTTCTCCGAGCAGGGCTGCATGTCGGCCAACGGCGGGTGCGAAAAAGCGATCGGCATGCCCAGCTACGCGGCGTGCGCGCTCGCGGGGTTCCCGCAACGGGCCGAGGAGATCTCGGTCGGCAACTGGTCGGCCTGCTTTCCAACGCAGCTCGACGCCAGCCTTTTCGCCATGATGGCCGGCGGCGGCGCCAACGCCCACTGCAAGGCCTTCGTCTGGACCAAGAACTGCTTCTCCGACATGGCCGACCCGAACGTCAAACTCGGACGCTACAAGCGCTTCATGCCCATCTGGACCGAGCTGCGGCAGACGGAGCTGGCGCAGCCCATCGAGGCGTTCCTGGCGAAGGACTGCGGTTCAGTGGGCACCTATGGCATCATCGGTCTGATGCAGGCCCAGGTTCCCGCCGCCCGCGGCATCGGCGACCTCTGGAAGAACGGCAAGCTGCTGCTCGCCATCGACTTGGAACCATGGGCGCCGATGGAGATGGAGAAGGAGCAGATCGACCGCGTCGTCGCCTACGTAGAAAACGGCGGCACCCTGCTGATGTCCGCCGACGCCGGACGGCAGTCGGTCGACGCCCCCGCCGAGGACTGGGTGCTGCTGCGCCGGTTCGGCATCGAGCCGCCCGCCAAAGGACCCGCCCTTAACCAGAAGGCCACCGCCGTCCCCGCGTCGGGCGCGATCTTTGAAGACGAGGCAAGGCCGTTCACCCTCCGAGATATGTGGAACATCCCTCCGCCCGTCGGTATGGAGACCGCCGCCTGCTTCGACGGTGACACGAACCGCGCGGCAATCTCCTGGAAGCCGTTCGGCAAGGGCAAGGTCGCGGTGGTGTGGGCGCGGACCATCATCCCGCCGCTGTTCTCGGAACCGACAGCAGCCTATCCCTTCTTTCGCGACATGGCCCGCTGGGCCGGCATCGAGCCCATGGCCGACGCCACCGACACCCGGCTGTGGACCAACCTGCTCAAGACGAAGGATGGCTCGACCTTTTACGGCTTGGCCCACGTCGGCGTCTGGTCAAAAACTCCCGCCACCAGCGTCGAGGGCGCCGTGCGCTGGCTCGTCCTGCCGGAGGGCAATTACCATGTGACGGAACTCATCTCGGGCAAGGAGATCGGTGACTTCACCGCCGCCAAACTGAAGACGGATGGACTACCGGTGAAACTCGAACCCCGCGAGGTCGCCATCTTCCGCATGGTCAGAAAATGATGACGACATTCGGGTTGGCAGGAATGACGTGAACATACCGAGGTTGATGGATGTGCCGGCGGTCGCCATGAGCGCCGCAGCGAGTGTGCGAGCGCGTGCGCCGCTAACGACTGCTGCTGGCTCGTTGAGAATTGAAGTCAAAGAGGTTGGAGATTAGAAGAAGGTTGAAACCAAGGAGGCTGGAGATGAGAGCGAAGCTTGCGATGTCCGCCGTGGCGCTGGCCCTGGGATGCTCCGCGATGGCAAACGCCGCGGATGGCGGGGCAGCCGCCACGACCGCGGTCCCCCTGACCCCCGCCCTCTGGCGCGTGGAGGCGAAGGCCGGCGACGCCGTCGACTTGAGAGAGTCAAACGGCGTCGTCACCCTGACCTACGACGTCGCCCTCTCGGACTACAAGCGCGTCGGCCACGTCTCGATGGTCAAGGGCGGATTCAAGCTGTTGTTGAAGGAGCCGATGGCGCTATCCCCGGCGCAGTTGCGGGTTCTGTTCGACGGATCGGGCATCGGCGGCGACAACTCGCTGCGTCCGCTCATCCAGGACGAAAAAGGCGAGCTGCTCAGCTACGAGCCGCACGCCCTGTGGGCGCTCAAGAAGGGGAGCACCATCCCTGCCGACAAATGGGTGAAGTGGAGTAGCCGTATGTTCTATGCCAACGAGGCGGGCGGCGCCACTCAGAACATCTTCGACGCCGACGGCGGCGACGGCGACGCCTCGCCGACCGGCAGGCTGCGCTTCCTCGGGTTCGAGGGGCGGATGACGCGCAATCTCAAGCCCGGCGAGGATGTCGTTGCCGTCGTGAAGGATCGGCGTAAGGGCGTGTTCCATCTGGCGCGCGTCGCGGTGGGCGGCGAGCGGGTGCCAGACGCCGAGCCGGCCGTCTTCGCCGACATGCTGCTCAAGAAGAAGGGCAAGACGCGCGTGGGGCTCCAGATTCGCGACGAGTTCCAGGCCCTGCCGTATCTCGAGAAGAGCGTGGCACTGGACTACGATCCCGCCGATCCGGTCAGCCGCCACCAGGAGATCCGCTTCGACGTCGGCCCGGTCCGCAACTGCTGGATCGCCTGCGGCGTCACCGAGGCCGACGGCGCCGCAACCACCGTCAACTTCCGCTGGGAGAAGAACCTGGCCCCGGGCGGCGCGGCGCCGAAGAAAGTCGATGCCGCCACGCCCCCCTCGATCGGACTCATGCGGATCAATCCCGCCGCGCACGCCAACGGCGTCTACAAGCCGGGCGATCCGCTGCGCGTTGACGTGCGCGTCTTTGCCACGGACGCCGCCGCGCCGGCCAAGCTCTCATGGACGCTCTGCCCGTACGGCTACGAGGATGTGCTTGAAAGCGGCGAGACGCCGGCGGCGGCGCCCAAGGCCGGCGGTCATGTCGACGCGGTTGTCCATCTGAAGGGCGACGACGGCCGCAACGCCTACACGCTCAACCTCGCCGCGCTCGACGCCGCCGGGAAAGAGCTCGACCGGCAGTCCTACGTGATCGGCATCGAGAACCGCGCGCCGCAACCCTACACCGCGCGCGTCGGCATGCTTCGCGGCCGCGACTTCGTCAAGAAGGCCAGCTACTTCCGGACGAGCTACATCATCGAGCCAAAAAAGAAGAGGCAGACCGAGGCGCTGGCTCATTTCGCGGAGATGCTTGAAGAGTCGATGCAGATGACCAGTTACGTCACCTACATGATCGACTTGGCCGATTTCGAGATCCTGCCGGGCGTCTACGACTTTTCCCTGCTCGACCGGGTCATGGACGCCGCCGCCGACCGCGGCTGCGCCATCACGGTACGCGTCGCCCACAGTGAGCAGGTCTGCCCGTACCGCTGGATGCCCTACACGTTACCGCGCAATTTCGACGGCGACGTGATCCCGGGGCACCGCTACTACGGGGCCTTCGACTTCGCCGACCAGAGTTTCGTGCAGTCCTGGTTCAAGGCCTTCGAGGCCCTGCACGCCCGCTACAAGTCCCACCCCGCGTTCCAAGGCTACTACATCCTGCAGCCGGCGGGCGAGTGGGCGCTGCCGGACGAGCCGTGGATGGGCAACTTCGCCGGTTACGCCTGGTCCAACGCCGAGGGGTTCAGGACATTCCTGAAGGAGAACCGCAAGCTCTCACTGGAGCAGCTCAACGCCCGCTGGGGCACGGCGTTCAAGGACTGGAAAGAGGTGACGCCGCCGCCGCCCGACTTCTCGGTCGGCAAGAAGCCGGATCTGCGCCCCTGCTGGGTGGACTTCTCGGCATACCGCGGGTGGCTCGACGAATCGTGGTTCCCCGCCGTCTCCGCCCACATCCGGAGCTTCGACAAGGAGCACGTGGTGATCGACTACGGCGGCAAGAAACGCAACGGCGAGCCCGCCGAGGGGATTGTCGGCAACGCCGACTACCTCCACAACGGCGGCAACCACAACCTTAAGGGCGAGGAGACGCTCACCAAGGCCTGGGACGAGGGCGGGCTCGGCTGGATCAGCGAGCCGCACCATCCGCACGCCTGGGCGGCCTACGGCGACCCCGGCGAGAAAGGGTGGGTGCTCGACTGGACCGTCTTCGTGATGACCGCCCAGGCCGGCGGCGGCGGCGCCAACCTTCACGTTTACTACTTCCCGGATCCGAAGCTCGTGCAGCCCTTGGACCTGACGGCGCACTATGGCGGGGCGTACGCCTACGACCGCTACGAGATCTTCAAGCCGATCCTGCGCGAGTTGCACGGCGCCAAGTTGCAGTCGCGTCCGAAGCAGGTAGCGGTCATCCAGGACCCCATGACCCTGATGCTCAAGCACCGCACGATCTTCGGTGCGCGGTTGGCCGACCTGCGCCAGTGGTTCGAACTGCTGAAACTGGATTCCGTCGACTCCGAGTACTACCGCAAAGACAACGAGGCCAACTACAAGCTCGTGGTCATGAACCCGCTCGACGAGGTGCTCGGCGCCGACACGCTCGAGGCCGCCGTCCGC